>JBGFRX010000030.1:0-9573 GCA_041694885.1 Microcaldota archaeon
ATGTAGAAAACAAAATAAAGAATTATGTGCAGGATACACTTGCAGATGCAACAAAAGCAGAAAAAGAATTAGGTTTCAAAGCAAAAATAACTATTGAAGATGGAATAACAAGATTAATTGCGGTTTAGTTATAAAGTAAGTACTTAAAAATATGTATGCCAAACACCTCTTGTTATGCAAGCATCTCTCTGGCTCAAATTTCTCTTAAGAAATCTAATCTTCTATCTTAGTACTGTCAACACCTATCTAGCCAATCTTTTCATTGCGCCGTTAAAAGTTAGCCAAGCTAAAAAGTTAAAAGAAGAGGTAAAAGCTGGAAAAATAAAAAAAGTGCTGATAAACCGTTCTGACCGGATAGGTGACGCAATTATCTCTCTTAAACTTATAAGAGCACTTGCTGATATTTTTGAAAATGTTTATGTAATAGTCTCAGAAAAGAATGCATTTATTTTTAAAGGAGAAAATAAAGTAAAAACCATTCTTAAGAGAGACATACTTCTTCATCAGCGTAATTGTATTCTCTCAAATATTTTGTATTTTTTCAAAGAATTTTTTTTCAGCTGTTTTAAAATGGCATTTGGAAGACAGAAACAAGAATATGATCTATTAATAGATCTTATTGGAGACCCAGCAATAGAGAGAGTATACAACTCAAGATATATGATAGGACCAAATAAGGGCCTATTTTCAATTGCCTATTCATGTTTCTGTGAAACTACTATTTTTACTTCCAACATAACCTTACTGGAAAGCTACAAAAAAATGATGAAAGATTGTTTGGACATAGATATTAAAATTGACGATGCTCCTCCAAATGATTTTTCCAGTTTGAAGAAAAAACAAATATTTATTTTTGTAGGCAATGTCCCAAAAAGAAATCTTTCTTATGAGAGATGGAAAGAGATTATTTTAGTTGCAAACTCATTTATGCCATGCATTGTTGCTGATGATCCACTTCAAAATATAATGAATAAGCTCAAGAAAGATAAAGATATTATAAATAATAAAAATATAAAATTAATAACTGATAAAAAAGAACTAGAAGAGCTAGTAGTAATAGCAAATAGATCAATTCTTCTCATTGCTCTTGATGGTGGAGGGGAGCATTTCTTAGAACGGTATACAAATGCGCTGATTCTCTATACTTGTGGGCTGCCAGCTGAATGGAAACCATACTCGGTTAACACTTACAGTATTCAATTACTTGAGACTAACCATGTTTATGAAGAAACCACTACATCTGCTGGCCTTAAAAAATTTATACTATATAAAGATAAAAACAGAAGACCATGCCGCGATTTGCTATGCAATTATCCAATATGGAAAGATATAGATGTTACTGTAGTAAATAAAATTTTGCAAAGATTTATGTTTAATGTAAAATGAGTTATTCTGCTTAATTTACAATTTTATTTATTATTTCTGTTGTAGAAATATCTTCTACTATATCTATAAAAACAATTTCCCCATCATACCTATCTAAAACTTTTTTCTCAGGAAGTTTTTTAAGTTTCCAATCACTACCTTTTACATGAATATCAGGTTTTATATCTTTAATAAGGATAGTTGGTATGTTTTCTTCAAATATAACAATATAATCGACATAACTTAGTGCCGAAAGAACTTTTGCACGTCGTAATTCATTGTTTAATGGTCTACTCTTGCCTTTTATCTTTTTAACAGATTCATCAGAATTCAGACCAATTACTAATAAATCCCCCAAATCCTTTGCCTTTTTTAAATAATCAACATGTCCTGCATGAAGAATATCAAAACAACCATTTGTGAATACAATTTTTTTTCTCTTTCTCTTAGCTTTTTTTATTATACCAAGAAGTTTTGCCTTTGTGACAAGTTTTCCATCTGTTTCTGTTTCAGCTATTAAATTGACAACTTCTTGCATATTCTTTGCTGAAAAATCAGCAGATCCTTTTGTCTCACCAATTTTAATAGTTTTACACGATGCAAATCTGCCGGCCACTACATCACCTTCTTTATCACCGATCATCCAAGAATCTTTCAAACTAATGTTGAATTCCTTTGCTGCTAGAAAAAGCATACCTGGTTGTGGTTTTCTGCATTTGCAAACCTTTTTGTACTTCTTTATAATTGCATGAGGGTGATGGGGGCAAAAATAAAATCCATCGATCATTATCCCATCTTTTTCAAGTCTTTTTTTTAGAATCCTATTAAATAATAAGACCTCCTTTTCTGTAAAAAGACCTCTAGCCACACCAGATTGATTAGAAACAACAATTATTACGTAGTCGTATTTCTTTATTTTTTTTAAAGCATTAACAATTCCTGGCAAAATTATCATTTTTCTAGCTTCATGAGGGTATCCACTGTCGCAGATGATTACCCCATCTCTGTCAATAAATACTGCCCGCCTCATTATAACTCATCAATTGCTATTCTTGGAATTGCCTTTCCTACTGCAATTCCAGCGCCTTTATTGGCCAGTCTTACTGCATCTTCAATGGTCTTGCCTCTTGCCAATGCCATTACCATTATTGCTATAAATACATCACCAGCACCAGAAACATTTACTATTTTTTTTGCTTCTGTCTGAAGCAACAACTCACTCAGCTTATTTATAAGTAGCACACCATCTTCACCGAGTTTTACAACAACATCACAATCCATCTTTTTAGCCAATTCTTTTGCAAATGTTTTTATTATATCAATGTTTTTTGTAGCTTTGTGGTAAAAATTATCGCATAGCTCTTTTCTATTAGGTGCTATTATTGTAGCCCCAATATACTCAAAAATTTTACCTTTTGTATCTACTATTAGCTGCTTTTTCTGTTTTTTAGTTTCTTCTATAACTCCTTTTATTACCTTATCACTCATCAACCCTTTTTTATAATCTGAAACTACTACCAGATCGCAATTTTGTGTTTTCTCTTTTATCTTTTGTATTATCTCCTCTTGAGTTTCATTTGAGATATCATCTATCTTTTCCTTGTCCAGTCTAAGGATGTTCTGCCAGAATGGAGATGTTGAGACAAAGCGTGTTTTTACAGTTGTTACTCTCCCAGTTTCTGTTACTATTCCATCAGTTTCTAACCCATTTTTTTTGCATAATTCTCTTATCTTTTCTCCAGCTTCGTCGTTACCAATAACAGAAATAATAGTTGTTTCAACCCCTAGTCTGGTTAGAGAATCAAGGACTACGCCAACCCCACCAAGATCCTCTTTTTCTTCATGATAATTTAAAACAGGAACTGGCGCTTCTGGCGAAATTCTTTCAACTATTCCGTATACGTATCTATCTAATATTATATCTCCGATTACTAATACCTTATCATTTTTAGTTTCAATCATTTTGCTCACTTAAAATTTCTATTCTATTAATTCGCATAATATATGGATAATTAGAATATGCATTTCTTGTATTCGAGATATGTTGTTTGAATGAACAGTGATTTCAAAGTCACACAAACTCTTCACTACCCCTCCATCTCTTCCAAGAAGACCGATGACGATAGCACCAACTTCTCTAGCTTTTTTTGCTGCATTTATTATATTCTTCGAATTTCCACTTGTACTCAGTATTACTACCACATCTCCTTTTTTGCAATGCGCGTCTATCTGCCTCAAGAATATCTCTTCAAAACCATAATCATTACCAAGCGCAGTAAGTATTGATGTATCTGTATTAAGAGCTATTGCTGGAAGTGCCTTTCGCTCTTTTTTGTACCGACCAACTAACTCTGCTGCAAAATGCTGTGCGTCTGCTGCGCTCCCGCCATTACCACAAATAACAATTTTGCCACTATTATTTAATGAGTTGCGTAGTACGTCTGCAATTTTTTTTATCTTCTCGATATCTTGTTTCATCTTGCCTGTGATATCTATATGCTCTTGAAAAAATTCGCTCACCATATATATCATTAATAGCACTTATCTGCATTGGATTTAAACCCTTTTCCTTAATTGGATAAACATGCGTCTTGCCATAGTTGTACCATCCCTTGAAACATTCGGTGGATCAGAGAGAGTAGTTTTAAAAATTGCGCAACATTTCAATGCTAAGATTTACGTTATTCGCTACAACGCAAATACAACTTATCCAGAATTCAAAAATCTTGATATTGAAGTTGTTGGCAGTGCATTTGGAAAAATACCATTTTTAAAACGATTAACATCAGCAATAGAGGCAGGAAAGGTTTTCTACGATCTTAAATTAAGCGATTACGATTTAATAAATGCGCATCAATCACCTTCTGAATTCGCTAGGAATTATAATGCACCTATGTTATGGTTTAATTATACACCAAACCGCGAAGCCTTTGATTTATATGAATGGAGAATGAAACGACGTGGCATTGTGCAAAAGGTGCTTTGCTGGGCTGCAATAAAAGCATTTCGACATCTCGAATTTAAAATAGTTCCAAAAATCGAATATATTTTTACAATCAGTAAAAACAGTCAAGCACGTATTAAGAAATATCTCTATCGTGATTCTGAAGTTCTTTATCCTGGAATAGATGCAAAAGAGTTTTATTGCAAAGACTATGAAAAATTCTTTTTTTACCCATCACGTATTGTTCCTGAGAAAGAAATCGAATATGCAATAGATGCGTTTAAGATATTCTCTGCAAAAAATAAAAATTGGAAACTCGTCATAGCTGGTTCTGTTTCTGAAAGCCCAACGCATAAAACATATTTTGAGAAAATAAAGAGCATGGCAGATGAGAGAATAAACATAATACCAAATGTGAGCGATGAGAAACTAAAAGAATTATATGCTCGATGCTATGCAGTGCTTTATACGCCAATAAATGAAGATCTTGGTCTTGTTCCATTAGAAGCAATGGCTGCAAAAAAACCATGTATTGCAAGAAATGAAGGCGGGCCAAAGGAAACAATAACTACTGGTGAGGATGGGTTCCTAGTCAATACTCCTGAAGAAATGGCGCAGAAAATGCTTCTGCTTGCTAAAAGACCAGAGCTTGCTGAAGAGATGGGAAAGCAAGGATGTAGGAAAATTACTAAAAAATTCACTTGGAAACGTTTCCTAAAGCGATTTGAGGAGAAGGCAAATGAATTGTCAAGTTGCGCGTATTGCAATGAATGAAACTAAGAATTTCTGTTACCGTATACATAGGAGGGGTTGCGCCACGTATATCACTCTAGAATTTTCGAATTTATCTGTTTATTATGATAGCACGCGCGATTTTATGATGTTATTTCATTTTGGCGCAAAGCTTGATACACTGTCAGCTAATTTAGGTGAACTTCGTTCACAACTGCAAAAAATACATTTTTGCATCACTCAAATACGAATAAATAATAAATAAAAAATATTGAAACCGCGCTCGAGTTATGATTATAAAAGTGATCTATTTGTTTAGTTTATGGATTATGCGACAACGAGCTTCTTCCTTCTCAAGTGAAAGTTTATTTATATCTGAACAATCGCATTTTTAATTTCTAGTTGTAAACTATTGCGGCACCTTTATGAGAAAAAGTACTGAGTTAGTTTATGCTGCGAGCGAGTTTGCGATAGATGAGTTATATGTAAGGTCGCTATTTCAATTATAGGTTTTGGAGGTTGATATGTTTGTAGACATAACCAACGTATCGCCTCTCGAACCTATATATTTATAATTGATTATCTGACACCATATGATTAGGAGTTATTCAACACAACACTGAAAGCCGTATATACAATGCGTATGTATAAATATCTGTATAGTAATTTAAACTTAAAAAAGCAAAATGTTATGTGATTTTATGGATGAAGATTCTACAAAAAAATTAATAAAGAATTACATACGTCAAAAATGTAGAGAATATAAAAATAATAAGCTGCTGCCACTAATGCTGCCAACCTTTAGTAGTGAAGAGATTTTTGAGGCTTTTGATTCTATGATTAGCCTTAACTTAACAATGGGGGCAAAAGTTAAAAAATTTGAGAATGATTTTTCAGCTTACATTGGAACAAAACATTCGTGCATGGTAAATTCCGGCTCGAGCGCTAATCTTTTAGCACTTACTGTTTTATCAAATCCTACGATTCCAAATCATATAAAAAGAGGGGATGAGATAATAGTCCCTGCAGTCACTTGGTCTACTACAATTTTTCCAATAATAAATATTGGTGCAAAGCCAATTCTTGTAGATATTGATGAAGATTATTTAGTTGATATAGAAAAAATTAAAGAGATGATTTCTGATAGAAGTAGGGCTATAATGCCGGTCCATCTTCTTGGAAATGTTTGTGATATGGGTGCCATAACAGAGATAGCTGAGGACTATGGGCTATTTGTTGTTGAAGATACATGTGAGGCGCTCGGGAGCGAATATAAAGGAAAGAAGGTCGGTACTTTTTCAACTTTTTCAACATTCAGTTTCTATTTCTCTCATCACATAACTACTATCGAAGGTGGAATGCTTTGTACTAATAATTTCGATTATGCTGATTTGGCAAGGATTATGAGGGCTCATGGTTATATAAGGGATTCATTCAAAAAAGACAAGTTTGTTGAGCAATATCCTTATATAGATCCAAGATACCTGTTTGTTAACATTGGTTATAACATAAGACCTACAGATTTACAAGGTGCTTTTGGCATACAGCAACTAAAAAAATTGGAAAATTTTTTAATAGTTAGAACAAAAGCTGCAAGAAAAATATTAAAAAGAGTAGAACAATATTCTGATTATTTACTGTTACCAAGAGAGAAAGAAGAGACCAGGCACTCTTGGTTTGCTTTTCCTATTACAGTAAAAGAAAATAAATATTTTAATAAAAATGACCTAGTTGGACATTTAGAAAAAAATGGTATTGAGACAAGACCGATAGTTGGAGGCAATATTTCAGAACAGCCGGCAATGAATTTGTTTGATCATAAAAATAGTGATTTAAGTAGAGCAAAATATATAATGAAAAATTCTTTTTATTTTGGTATACATCCATTCATTAAAGATGAAACTATTAAAAGAATAGCAGATGTTTTTGATAGTTTTTTTGCATTTGTAAAAAAATGAATTATTTAATAATCGGTGGTTTGTATGGAACTTGTACCTTTTGAAAATGTATTCAAAAAAGATAGTTTTGATTTATTAAAGAAAAGAGGAATTCTTATTGAGACAGCTCAAATACAAGAGTATGAAAGAAGAATAAAGCAGAACAAGCCAATCTACCCAAACCCTAGATTCTGGAAAGATAAAAGAGTGATAGTAACCGGCGCCGCAGGTATGGTAGGAAGCACAATCATAGATTTTTTAGTAACCATTGGTGCAGAAGTTTATGCAACTGTAAAAAGACATGCTGTTAATACTTATCCAAACCTTCAGCACAACATAGAGACAAACAAGATTAAAGTTGCTGAAGTTGATCTTAAGGATTATGGAAGAGTTGCTTCGCTTATCAATGAAATCGAACCACATGTTATTTTTCATCAAGCAGCAGAATCTTTTGTTCCTACTAGTCTACAACAACCTAGCTATGTAGTAGAAAATAATTGCCTTAGTACTGTAAATATACTAGAAGCAGCAACGAAAGCAGATAAAAGTATAGAGAGTGTTCAAGTAGCTTGTTCTTCAGAGCAATACGGTTTTGTAAAAAGCATGGAGGAATTACCTATAAAAGAAACACAAGAACTTAGACCAACTTCCATCTATGCTGCAACAAAGGTTTTTACAGAGCATATAGCAAAGGCATATTTTTATATATATGAGTTGCCAACGATAATAACTAGAACATATAACCAGGAAGGGCCAAGAAGAGGGCCTCAATTTTTTACTGCAGCAGTTGCTATTCAACTTACTAAATGTTTAAATCAAAATGCTTCAGAGTTAGTTATCGGTAATCCTAATGCAGTCAGAGACTTTACCCATGTCAATGATTCTGCCAATGGGCAAATACTAGCCGTGGAAAAATGCAACAAAGGGGAACCATATAACATATGTTCAAGTGTAGGGATAACAACTGGTGACTATGCTTTATTAGCTTTAAAAGTTTTTGATCTTTCTAAAAAAGTCAAACTTTTAGTGGATAAACGTCTTTTAAGACCTTACGAAAGATCAGAATATTTTATCGATGGATTTGTAGGGGATAATACTAAATTTGTTGAGAAAACTGGCTGGAGGCCAATAAAAAGTGTCGTAGATATAATAAAAGATGGTGTAAGTTTTTATAGAGGTATTACTAATGGAAAGTCTTGACATTGCCCTTATACACCCGGAATTAATATACCCTAGAGGGGCTGAAAAACAATTAGCAAAACTTGCATTTTATTTAACAAAAAGTGGCCATAATGTAACTATATATACTTTTGAAAGAAAACGGCCATATATATTTGACAACTTATTAGAAAAATGCAATATCATCTGTTTAGAAAAACCATGGATAGTAAAGACTAGATTTGTCAATTGCCTAAGATGGATTTTATTAGCAAGAGAGCTAGCTGGAAAAATATCTGACAAACATGATATAATTAACTGTCATAACGCTCCGGCACAATGGGTAACATATTTTAAGAATATTAAGGTGCCTGTTGTATGGACATGCAATGAACCACCATTTTTTTCATTTTTATTTATTCAAACCCTCTCACCAATACAAGAATTGAAAATAAGTATTTTAAGAAACCTGGACGGTGAGTTAACGAAAAATGTTGACAAAATACTCTGTCTTGACAGGAAAATGAAAAAGATAATATCAGAGATTTATAAAAATAAACACATAGATGTTATTGGTTCTGGAGCAGAACTGGATAGAAAAATAAAGCATGTTGATAATGATCATGTGGATATTTTATTTGTCGGCCCGTTGAGCATGGAAAAGAGGCCTTATGATATAATAGAAGCTGTAGGAAAATGTAAAAACAAAGCGAAAATAAGAATACTCTTAATTGGAGAAGATGGGTTAATGAGGGAAACTATATTAGCTAGGGCTAAACAATTAGAAATAAGCATAACACTATATGGGAACGTTTCAGATGATAAACTATATGAACTTTATTCCATTGCTGATATATCGGTTTTTGTACCATCTAAGCACCCATGGGGTATTTTTCCGTTAGAATCAATTTTGGCAGGAATACCAACAATCATATCAGATGAATGTGGTGTTACTGAGGTTCTGACAAATGATATGCCAATAGTTAAAACTGGCGATATAAACCAAATAGCCAACCTAATTGATGATATTATTGAAAATCCAAAAGAATATAAAAAAATAATAAATAAAAACAAAATAATTATTAAAAAAAACTATTCTTGGAGGAGATATTCGGAAAAAATGCTAGACATATACAGAAAGCAGATTTTAAAGAGCGATGTGAGAAAATGATTATTTTTGAGAGTAATATCTAATTATATTATCAATCCCAGTTTCCAAACTGAACAATTGCATTTTTAAACAGATTTTTTTCTTTTTTAATTTTTTAAAGGTATCTTTTCAAACTCTGATTTCGAGAAAACCCGGAGAGGAATTTGTTAGTTTATGCTGCGAGCAAGTTTGCGATAGATGAACTGTAATTATTTATAAACATACCATCTCAACTTAATCACATTGAATTACTTAGTTGAAGGAGTATAAAAGAAAAAATTGGTAAA
>JBGFRX010000029.1:0-8888 GCA_041694885.1 Microcaldota archaeon
GGTGGCTTTTTCTTTCAATAAGAAAAACCCGGGAAAAAGAAAGGTGCCAAAGAGCCCGGCGGCTAAACAGTTTATATTTTTTGCCGCAGTGAAGCCCGCATGGGCAGATTATTCAGGATGCTCGAGCGCTTTGATTTCATGCAGCAGAGCCCGCTTACTGAACTTGAGCTCCCTACGTCTGCGGTGTTCCCGACTGTGCTCGCCATGCAGTCGGACACAATTGCTGGGAAGATGGCGGACTTCGGCCTCAAGGCGAAGCAGGCATGGGAGGAAACGAAGACGTATGTGAGTAAAAGCGAAAAGACGCACAACACGCTCCGGAAGCCAGAGAAGCAGGAGGCAGCCAAAAGCGAGAAGGAGACGAGTACATATATTCTCGTATATCTTAATCCTGAAACGAAAAAGGCGGAAATGGTGGAAGGAAAGGTGACCATTAATTACGAGGACGAAACGCAGCAGATAATTGAGGAGGCACTCGGGATGCGCTCTGCTTATGGAATGTACTCCCTCGTGGCTACTCCGATGATAAGGGAGCAGATTGACGAGCGGCTGATGGAGGAGATATTGGAGAAAATAAAATACGAAAACCCGGACCCGTTTGGAGGAGGCACTGCAGTGAAGGTGAACTACGAGGCGCTGAGTCCCAAACTTATAAAGGAATACGGGGACAAGATAATAGCGTTCGAGGTTGCGGAGAAAAGAAGGCAGATGCTTGAGGAAAGGATAGAGGAACAGATGGTTGTTGTTGAGGCAGTTGTCAGGAAATTGGATGCACCTCATCTGCACACAAAAGAGGTGCTCCACCAGTTGTCGCCCCTAATGATGGAGCGCATGCTCGCGCTTTTCAGGGAAAAGAAGCGGCTTTCGAAAAAAGAGGTAAGAAAGTTGCTTCTTAAGGACCTCCAGTTCCTCAGCGCAGCAAAAACGAAATTAGGGGCGATGCGCGTGCAGGACATCCTCAAGGTCGTGTTGAAAATAAAGAAATAGATGCTATTTCTTTGCCCTTATGTCCTTTCTCTTTGGCCTGAGGAAAGGCGAGCCGCACTTTCTGCATTTTTCAGCCCCCTTCCTGTTCCTTGCCTTGCATTTCCTGCATATCACTATTTTTATTATTTCGGCGTCCGCTTCCGGAAATTTGCCCATCTGAAATCACCTGAACTGTGAGAATTATAGAAGATTTTTATTAGAGAACGTTTAAATAGGTGATGCAAATCTGGCGAACGCCCCGATGGCGCCTGTTTTCTATTAATGAAACAGGAGACGCAATGAAGGGAGTTTCGTAATTAACGAAACGCAAAACTCTAAACAGTCAGCGCATCATTATGCGCCCCAGTAGCTCAATGGCAGAGCGCCTGTCTTGTATCAGGCAACCCCTTACAAAGGGAGCGGAATTTCAGGAAAACAGGAGGTCAGGAGTTCAATTCTCCTCTGGGGCTCAAGGATACAACGCCGTTTCCGGTTCAGGGTTTCGAGTTCCGAAACTGGAAACCACCACCTATCTTTAATAAGAACAAATGAGGATATGGATTGGGCTAGGGCGGGGCTAGGGGTCCCGGAAACCTTCCAAAGTTTCACTACCGCAATTCCCCTTCAGGCGGCCCGAATACCCGCGGCGTCCTGCATTTTCGGAATGAACTTGGGCTTTAAGCAAAGACGCCTTGCTCTGCATTGTGTCGCAGTATGCGAACCTGGCCAGGCCGGAAGGAGCAACCATAAGCATAATGCGGAACGTCTGCGGATCTCAAGGCCGAGCAGATGCCTAAGGCAACATTCCGGGGAGGTGTGGCAAAGTGGGGAGCCCACTACCTTTGTTTTCGGGTTTCGGTTTTTGATACGATTATAAAACATTGATGCGAATTGGGATTATGCTCCTCTCAGGAAAGGAACCAGCTGAAAAAATAATTGCAGGAATAAAGGACGAAATTGGGCGAAGCGGGCTCAAACCCAAACTTGGAATAATCGTTGTAGGCGATTACAAGCCCTCGCACATTTATGCAAAGAGGAAGATGGAGGCAGCGAAAAGGGCCGGAATAGAAGCTGAAGTTTTCATGTTGGGTGCTGATGCGAGCGAGGGCGAACTCCTGGAATTGATAAAAAAACTGAATAATGATGGGGGGATTGACGGGTACATAGTGCAGCTCCCCCTCCCAAAGCACATAAATACGGACAACATTGTTAATGCAATAGATCCGGAAAAGGACGTGGACTGCTTCCATCCGTCAAACTTCGGCAAAGTTGCTCTGGGCATGCGCGAAAGGGCTTTCGAACCCGCGACCCCTTCAGGGATAATGCATCTTCTCGAATATCATAAAATTCCAATTGCTGGTGCGAACGTGGTGATCGTGGGAAGGAGCAACATCGTAGGGAAGCCGGTTGCACTGATGTTTTTGCATAAGGACGCGAGCGTTACAGTGTGCCATTCCAAAACCAGGAACCTTGGGGAACATACGAAAAAGGCGGACATTTTGGTCGTTGCTGCGGGATCGCCTGGGCTGATAAAGTCCGAAATGGTGAAAGAAGGCGCTTATGTGATTGACGTTGGGACTACTCGTTTTGGCGAAAAAGTAGTTGGTGATGTTGAATCTGAAGTGCAGAAGAAGGCGCACCTTTCCCCTGTTCCAGGAGGGGTGGGACCGCTCACTGTGGCTATGCTGCTGGAAAATACGCTGAAGGTAGCCAAAATGAGAGGTAAATGGTAGTTTTGTTCAAAGTTCCGACCATTTTTAGTTATTTTTGGTCGGTTTTCTGAACAAATTTGGAGTCCTTTTGGACAAAACCTAAAACTATGAGGTTTTCGTCGCTCATGACAACCCCCTGTTTTCCCTCGAATTGGAGCACGGTTTTGGAAGCGCCACCGATCTCGAAAAGAATTTCCTTTTCCTCCATCCTGACTAAGTAGTCCGGATTCTTCTTCATTCCCTTAGGCATGGAAACACGGAAACCGAGCAATCCCATGTGGAAGATGAAATACTCCTCCCTGAGCGCGCCGAGCTCGGGTTCACGCATGAGCTGGCTGCATACAGCTGAACGCAGGTTCGGATGCGAAAACACGAGCTTCATGGAGGAACGCGCGAGCTCCTTGGGCGTTTTTCCTTCCACGATTCGAAGAAGCCCGAGCTCCCTGAGCAGGTTCACTGCTTCGTAAACAGTTGATTTCGAATAGCTGCTGATTGAGGAAAAGGACGTATAGCTGAATTCGCCGGGCTTGGAAGCAGCAACGAACGAGAGCAGGCGCTCGGAAACGTCGACTCTGTTTTCAGTAAGCGCGAATTCTGCAAGCGCGTCCTCGTAAATCATCTTTTTCACTGTGCTGAACAATGCCTGCGCCGGCGAAAGTGGAAATGCGCCTGCATCGAGGTATTCACGGTAGTATTTTTCAACATCAGGGTGCTCGGCAAGCCAGCGTATCGCGCGCTTCCTGTCCAGCGCATCTTCAAGCGCTGCAGCGTATTCCTTCCCTTCCTTCAGGTAAAGATATTCCGAAAGGGCAAGCGGCTCTGCCTCAACAATGAACGCCCTGCGCCCTAATTCTATTGCGCCTTTTTTCAGCGCTGCGGAAGACGAACCTGATACAATTACCGCAATGCCGAAATCGTCGTATATGCTCTTCAGCTCGGCAACCCAGCCCGGATATTTGTGCACCTCGTCTATGAGCATCGTCTTGTAGCCACTCCGCCACGCATTCTCGACTATCGAATACACGCTCTCTGATTTCACGAGTATGGAATCTGCGGAGAAATAGAACGAATCCTGAAATTCGCTGAACATCTGGAGAAGGACGGTGGTTTTTCCTATTCCGCGCATTCCTGCAACCAGCACAGCCGGCCTTTTTCCGACCTTTACGCGTTCAATTGCCTCCTGTACCTCGTGGAACAGCTTTCTTTTTCTGTACGCGCGCACTGCTGCAGCGTTTTCCGCAGCAATCCTGTACAGCTTGTCCAATCCAACCATGGATGAATCTGGTGTTTGGAATTAATAAAGCTTTGTTTTTGTTCAAAGTTCCGACCATTTTTAGTTATTTTTGGTCGGTTTTCTGAACATAGATTAACTTTCGATAAATCTCGAAAGATTTAAATATAAGAAAATTCAAAAATCGAAACATGCACAAGAAGGAACTGGTTTACGATTATCTACTTACGGAGGTAATAGAGAATAAAAGGCGTACGTTCACTCAACTCGAAATTTCGAAAAGATTCGGATTTTCGCTGAGCACAGTGAGCAACGCCCTTTCCCCTCTTGCCTCTATGGGGGCAGTGGAAAAGAAAGCGCGCTCGTTTGTTCTTGCTGATCCGAAAAAGGCGCTCTATTACTGGGCTACTATGAGGAAATTCGAAAAAGACATAGTTTACAGAACAAGGGTTGAACTGCCTGTGTTGGAACTAGAGCGCTTAGTGCCTTCGTCTGCGGCCTTTACTGCTTACTCCGCCTACAGGTTTACATTCAAGGATGCGCCAGCAGATTACAGCGAGGTTTATTTCTATGTCCCTGAAAATGAGCTGAACGAAGTGAAAAAGCGCTTTCCCCTCCGAAAAGGGCCGCCGAACGTTTTCGCGCTTATAGGACAGGGAAAAGATAGGGTTTCAAAACCATTGCTTTTCGCGGATTTGTGGAACATAAGAACGTGGTATGCGAGGGAATTTCTGCAGGCGCTTGAAAAAAGGATGGAACTATGATAAAGGAGTTCTGGAACGAAATGGTCACAAATGCGAGCTGGGAGAAACTGCAGGAACTTTCCCGGGAATTCGAGTTCGTACTGATTGGAGGCTGGGCTGCTTATCTCTGGACAAAGGCGCACAAATCCAAAGACATAGACGTTGTTGTGGATTATCAGCAACTGCACAGCTTGTCCCGAAGATACAGAATGGATAAAAATGAGCGCCTCAGGAAATACGAGATAAAAACAGGCGAATATGACATTGATGTGTATGTTTCGCATTTTTCCCGGCTCGCGCTGCCTACTGAAGAGCTGTTAAAGTACGTTGTTGTGGTCGATGGAATATTGACTGTAATTCCGGAAATACTCGTGATTCTCAAACAAGGGGCGGAGATCGAAAGGAGGAACAGTATAAAGGGAAGGAAGGACAAGATCGATATTCTCACTTTGCTGGTTTATTCGCCTTTCGATTTGGAAAAATATATGGGGTTTCTGCTCGCTTACGGTATTGAAAATTACAAGAATGAGCTGCTTAATGAAATAAACGATTTTTCAAAAGAGGATTTGCCCTACATCGGAATGAACGGGCATTCGTTTGCAAAATGGAAAAAGCAGTTCCTGGGAAAAATGAAAAAATCGTAGAATCAGAACTCCTCCTCTTCCTCCTCGTCCCCTTCCTCGTCGTCTTCGAAATCCTCGTCCTCCCAGTCCTCGTCTTCGTCCATTCTGAAGAATTCCATAATATTCACCTGCATAAACGTATTTGGCGATATAAGCAGGCAAATGTTTATAAAGTTATTTTCGGGTTTTCGCGGAATTTTCCCACCTGCCTGGAATGAGAGGGACATCGCCAGACGATTTCGGTTGATCATCCTGGCAAGCTGGAAATCAGTTTGGATTGTTTTACACTATAATAGAAAGCTTTTTAAATTTGTTTTCTAATAACTTATTATGGATTTAAAGGGAATTATCAAAGAGCAGAGGCATGAACTGGAGCACATTCAAAAAACCGAGCATATTATTCCAAGAGAGGGTTTGGTTGAGGCGCAAACTTATCTCAAATATCCGAACATATTGGCAATTATCGGCATCAGACGCTGCGGCAAGTCTGTTTTTTCCTATTTGCTTGAGCAGGAGCACCGGTTCGGCTACATTAATTTTGATGATGAACGGCTTTTCGGGCTCAATGCAGACAATCTGAACAGTGTTTTACAAGCTTTTTATGAACTTTACGGGGAGATAGATTACGTCGTTTTGGACGAAATCCAGAATATAACCGGCTGGGAGCTCTTTGCTAACAGGTTAAGACGCTCAAAACGCGTTATTCTCACCGGCAGCAGTTCCAGTTTGTTGTCGAGCGAATTGGCAACCCATATCACCGGCAGGCACATCGTCATCAGATTATTCCCCTTCTCATTTGAAGAGTACCTGTCGTTTCGCGGATTCGGTTTTTCAAAGGCTTACACGACGCAGGAAAAAGCGGTTATTGCTAATCACCTGGAAGATTACCTCCTTAACGGTGGCATGCCGGAAGTTTACAAATTTGGCAAGCCCATACTCCTTAGGACATATGACGATGTGCTGACCAAGGATATTGTCGTCAGGCACAAGATAAAGAAAAGCGGTGATTTGAAGCGGATGGCCAAATATCTTGTTTTCAACGTTGCTGAAGAGTTTAGTTACAGCTCTTTGGCAAAAATAGTTGGCGTAAAGCACGTTTCCACCATCTCCAGGTGGTTTTCATATCTGGAAGAGTGCTTTTTGGTCTTTAAAATTGAACGTTTTGACTTCAAGCTGAAACAGCAGTTCATTGCACCCAAAAAGGTCTATTGCATTGACTGTGGAATTGTTGATGCGATTGGCTTCAAGTTTTCCGAAAACAAGGGGCGCATTCTTGAAAACGTTGTTGCTATCCAGCTTCAACGGAAAAAAGAAAAAGACCATGAGCTGGAAGTTTATTATTGGAAAGATTATTTCCAGAAGGAAGTGGACTTTGTTTTGAAAAAGCGGCAAAAGATTGTGCAGCTGATTCAAGTCAGCGCAATCTCTTCCCTGGATGAACTGAAGGGCAGGGAAACAGATGCGCTTATCTTGGCAAGTGAAAGACTCATGTGCGATAATCTAACAATAATCACCATGGATTTTGAAGCTGAAATAAAGGTAAAAAAGAAAGCAATAAAACTAATTCCGTTGTGGAAGTGGTTGCTACAGTAGCTGGACATCGTTCATGGTTTTCCGTTTTCAGTTTCTTTTTTGAGGCTTGGAAAATAGGGCTAATCACAAGATTTTTATAAACAATGGCTGAATTTCCACCAGAAGAAACGGCGAGCGCAAGGCGCATGGATTTAAAATACTTGTGTTGCAGAAGATAGATAGATGGTGATTTAATGGCTAGCGCCGAGAAAACCGATGTTCGAACTCAGATGAACGATATTGTGGTGGATTTTTTTTCAGTAGAAAAATCCAAAAACCGAATGCAGGAGTTCAGTTCATTTTCAACGCTCCATATAGACAAAAAAAAGGCGGCAAATGATATGGAGAAAAAACAGCTGAGAATGCTATCCGATATGGCTTTCTATTTGACCGCTCCAATGTATGAAAACACAAGAAAAGATATGGTGGCAGGCAAATATGGCAATGATATAAAAATGAATTATTTAGAGGTCGTCAAATTCTTTGAATCTGACCCGGCACTTAAAAATTACCTTGAGGGAACTCGGAAATATTTTAAAGCTTCTAAGATGTCTGAACTGGCAAACTGGGCAAAGGAATTTGGGCTGGATATGATACCGTTCTATGGAACGATGCGGATGTACAATGCCTGGGATGCACAAACCTGGTACGAAAAAGTTGGAAAGTCTATACTTACAGGTGTGTTTTTGGTATCCGATTTCTCTCTTGTTGGCGGGTTTGTAGTAAGGAGTGGGGTAAAGGGAACAATAGAACTTGGAAGGGCACTCAAATCCACTGTAAGTGCGGAAAGAACAAGGACGGGGGAAAGAATTTTCATGGAAGGAGCAGCGCAAAGCGAGGCGCGGGCGCTTGCTACTCTTGGAGAAAAAGCACTAGTTGAAGTCAACGAAGAAGGATTGTGGACTGCAATGCACCTAAAGACGTTCAAAAACGAATATGGCGTTGTATTGAAGGACGGCCGGAAGCTATCTAATGTGGAACGAACTGGCAATACATACACGGGAGTTCTTATAGATGAAAAAGAAATGACAAGGACTCTTAAAGGCCTGGAAAAAGAAAAGGAGACCGTATCGAAGAAAATAGGGGCAGAGAGCGAAGAGTTGAGGAAGAAGATAATCCGTACAGATCATGCCATCGCGCGTGAAGCTGATACTCTTGAGGAAAAAATAAGAGGAGAGGTATTGGAACATGTACGGGAGGAAGCGGTCAGAAAGCAAAAAACTATGTTTAAAAGAACCAAAGACCTCATTTTACCGACATCGGCAAAGGAAGAAGAAGTGTTGAGCACGGTAAGAAACATCCTTCACAAAGACAAAAAGTTATATGGCGCTCCACTTACATCAGAGCAGGAAGCGGCCCTGAAGTTTATAGAAGAGAAAATAGCTACGAAAATAAAAATTGCAGATTTAGAGAAGCAGCTTGCTGGAATGACAAAACGCTCAGAAGATGTGAGAAAGGCGTTTTTGGAGCTCACAAGTGGCAATGAAGTATCCTTCGTATTCAAGGATGTTAAGTATATGTATGGCCCGCTGAAAAACCGCTTCGCAGAGTATTTTGTAATTCTTAATAAAAAACTATATGACTTAGGAGCAAGGATGGCGAGGTGGGGTGAAGACGTTTCGCGCCAACGTTCAGTAGATAGCATGATGTGGAGAGGCATCTACGAGAAAGGGGGCGATCCAGTAAGAATTCCAGGACTTAGGAGGGAGGCTAGTAAGGTAAGTTTGGCGATAGCCGGACCTGGATTAGTCGCGAAGCCCATAGTTTCTCACACGGAGATCCAAAATTATAAGGAGCGTGTTGAGGATGAACTAAAGAAACTACGCAGGACGGATGGAGAAACGGCGCGGCAATATGAAGAAATCCTGAAAGACATACCAAGCTGGCGAAAGAAGTATCTATTTCTTAAGGAGAGGGGACTTTCTGCTGCGAAACCAGATTATAAGTCGATGGTCGGCAAAGAACTCGAAAAAATTAGAAACAATAAAGAACTTTACGACGAAGTTTTGAAAAAATCAAATGAGCTTCTTAATGAAGGTAG
>JBGFRX010000018.1:0-8814 GCA_041694885.1 Microcaldota archaeon
ATCGAAAAATTCTTTTCATTTTAATGAATGCGAGGAGGTGGGAAAATGAAAATCAGATTTTTCGACGAATCGAAAAATTCTTTTCATTTTAATGAATGCGAGGAGGTGGGAAAATGAAAATCAGATTTTTCGACGAATCGAAAAATTCTTTTCATTTTAATGAATGCGAGGAGGTGGGAAAATGAAAATTGTAATTGCTGATGCACCGTCCCTGAAATTTTCAATTGACGCGATTGCCTCCCTGGTGGAGGAAGGTGTGCTCGAGATAAGGAAGGATGGAATTCATCTTAAGGCGATGGACCCTTCTCAGATATCCATGGTTTCGTTCACCATGTCCAAGGCGGCATTCCTCGAGTTCGAAGTGGACGAGGAAAGAAAAGTTGGATTGGACATGGAGCAACTTTCGAGCGTGCTCAGTCGGGGAAGCAGGGGCGAAAGGGCGGAGCTGGGTGTAGAGGATGGCCGTTTCGTGATAAGGTTCATTGCGGAGAAGAAAAAGAGGACGTTCAAAATTCCTATTTTAGATATAGGCGAAGGGATGCAGAAGGAGCCGAAGATAGAATTCAGGAACTTCGTGAAGGTAAATGCCGATGCGTTCAGGGAAGTGCTCAAGGACGCGAAGCTGGTGAGCTCGCACATCCGCCTTGCGCTGGATTCAGATGAATTCGCCGCTGAGGTGAGAGGGGACAGTGGGGACGTACGCGCGGAATTCGAGAAGGATAGCGCTGAGATAGCTGAGATAAAGACGGTCGGGGAGGCCAAGGCGACCTTCCCGTTACAATATTTAGAGGACATCACGCGGGCGAGCCCGGGCAACGGAGTGATAACCATTTACATTGAAACAGACAGACCGCTTAAGGTAGAATACGGGATACATGGGGCTGAAGTCAGATATTACCTTGCTCCAAGAATAGAGAGCGAATAAATATCTGAGGATCGCGCAGATTGCGCTGTGTCCATTCATTCTTGTTTTGAGATGACTATGGTTAAGATAATGAGCAAAAAGACGGGCAAAGGGGGGCAAAGCGGCTGTTCGTTCCATGCCCAGCCATCCCGCGTTTCTTCTGTTTTACGGGCAGGTGAATATTTCACGCTGCTGTTGAGCGAAGTGCCGGGTACGTTCGCAACGAATGGGATCGTGTAAACGTAGCCGTCTTCCATTTCAGCGTAAAGAGGATATTTGAATGAAAGGGTTTTTTGCGGCGCGAGTGCGATTATGCCGCTGTCCTGGCCATATGCATCTTCAGGGGAGTTGAAGAAATAAGGGAGCAAAACGTATTTATCGGAAGGGTTGGAAACCGCGAGCGTAAGCTCTCCTGATTTGTTGTTGTACGAATAATTGAGGGCTGCGCTACGCTCATGACTGCGGAACTCAAGTGGGGTTAGGGAAACATTAACTGTGAGCTCGAAATCCCCTCCGCTCGCGTTCGCCACGTCGAATGCCTCACTCCTGTTTTCCCCATAGAAAAGATCGACCTTGTTTGCGGAAAGGAAACCGCTCGAGTAGAACATCGCAACATGGGTTGCGGAAATAGCTCCTGCCTCTCCAAAGGTTGGATCCGCTGCAACTGTTTCGCTTCCCACGAACGCCTCCACCCATGCGTGCGGTTGGAAGGAATCGTTCTGAAAAACGTAACCGGAAACGAAGCGGGACTTGATGCCGAGCGAATTGAGCATCGCGAGAAGAAGGTGTGCGTATTCCGTGCATACGCCTTCCCGCCTCACAAACACCTCAGAGGCAGGAACGCTTTTTCCGAAATAGGAAATATTGTAAGCGATATTCTCATGGACCCACTCGGTCAGCGCGGCGACCGCTGCGAGTGATGAGGAAGGGGAAAGAGCATACGCCTTGTCCTTTATCTCCTGTGTGTATGCTGATGCGCCGTATGCGGTTATGGGTACGAACGGAATCGACTCATCCTTGGAGAAAAAGGGTGTATAACTGACTTCCACCGTTGCGCGCGCATATATCCTGGTGGAGTTCAGTGTTTGGCTGTTCGGATTGCGGTATTTTATCTTTATGAGTTCGCCATCGCTTATCACCTCGCCGTTTGTTTCAAGAGTGAGCACGCGCTGGTTGGAATTGTTGACGAGGAAAAATCCATCGAGCGAAATATCGCTTATCGAAGGACTGTTTGTGGTTATTACCCAGTCCTTTTCCACAATTGCACGCATATATCCAGTATCGGAAAAAGAGATGGAAATGAATACAAAAAGGAAAAGAAATGACTCTGCTAATGATGAAACTGAAAACCGGGAACTGGAAACTATCATGGCCGCAGTCGCCTCATGTGCTCCACGCGCTTCTGCACAAGGGAGTGCGTGCCTATGTCACGCCTATGCCAGAGGGGACCAGAAACGCAGTTCGTTGCTTCTTCCGCCTTTTCCTCCGCGCCCTGGAGTGAGTCGTTAATCCCCACTACTGCAACTGCACGTGAGTTTGTGGTGTATACCTTCCCTTCTTTTTCGTAGACAGAAGCATAGTAATATTTCGCGCCCGCGTTCCATATCCTCTTTTCGTCCACCGAGATTTCGCCGTCGGCGAGCGGCTTGTCTGGATAGCCGTTCGGAACGAGGTACTTCACAACTGTTGATTTTTCCGAGAAGGATGCCTGCTTCAAATTCTCGTCGCTTATCGAGTGGAGCAATTCCACAAACTGGGTTTTGAGCAGGGAAAGCACGTTCACTGCCTCCGGATCCCCAAATCTCGCATTGAATTCCACAAGCTTCACGCTATCCGGAGTGCACATGAGCTGGGTGTAGAGCACACCCTTGAACTGCGCGTCCTCCTTCCTCATCGTGTCCACCACGGCCTGGGAAATTTCCCTCCCTTGCTCCAGGTCGCGGCTACGCATGAATGGGAGCAGGGCTCCTGTACTGTATGCGCCCATGCCACCAGTGTTTGCGCCTTTGTCGAAATCATATGCTCTTTTATGGTCCTGCACAGGGGGCATGAG
This sequence comes from Microcaldota archaeon, assembly GCA_041694885.1. GTDB lineage: Archaea > Micrarchaeota > Micrarchaeia > Anstonellales > Bilamarchaeaceae > JAHJBR01. Next base: position 2,958 of record JBGFRX010000018.1, read on the forward strand.
CGAAACTCTTTTGCCGTCTGTGAACAATTGGAGGGAAAACTCCTCACCTTCAATCTTTTCCTCTATGAGCGCGCGCCTGTCTTTTTTCAATAGCTCTTTCACATAGGACATGGCATCCTTTGTGCTAGAGAAGTGGTCTCCTGCGACTTTCACGCCTTTTCCGCCTGTGAGCCCTATGGGCTTTATCACCACTTGCGTATTGAAATCCCTCATGAACTTGAGCGCCTCCTTCTCGTCCTTTATTATCACGAAGACAGGAGCGCCCTTTATGTTGTGGTTCTTCATAAGGTTGCGCGCATAGGACTTGTCCCATTCTATTCTCGCTGCTGCCTTAAGAGGGGATGCGGTCCTTATTCCCGCCTTTTCGAGGGCGTCGCCTACTCCTGCTGCGAGCACTGCGTCCGGACTCACGAATGCAAGATCTATGCGCTGCCCTATCGCCCACAGCCCCACTGCTTCCGGGTTGGTGATGTCGGTAACGTAGAACTTCTGCGCGAGCCGGGCTATACCTGGATTCTTCCTGGACATTATCGCGTAGAGCTCCGCGCTCCTCGCTATCTGCTCCGCAATTATGTGCTCCCTCGCCCCATTTCCCACCAAAAGCACTTTCATATTTTCCCCTTCCTGTTTTCCACGTTTGTGAATTATGCCAATTCCCGCTTCAGCCCGATTCTTTCCAGGACCGAAGTGATGATGCCCTTCTTTTTCTTCACGAATTCGTAATGTGCTGATTCCGGATAATTCTTCAGGATCAGGAATTTATGTGTTTCGTTGGCTTCGTTTTTCATTTCCTCGGATGATTCGGGCTGCTGCTGGATCTGGACTACTTTTTCTTGCGCAGGGAATTTCTCTTCTTTCTTTTCGCTTTGCGCCAATGGCTGCTTCTTTTCCGCTTTCCTCTTTGGGATTTTTTCAGTTGTATGGTGTTTTCGCGTTTTTCCCTGCCTGTGTTTTTGCATAATGAGCAAAGGGATATTTTCAGATGGGACGTGTTTCATGGTTTTTCCAACACGCTCTTTTAGTGTAGGAATCCGGATTTTGTGGTGCGGCTTTCCTTTGCTTATTTTCGTGGATTTTTTTGCTTTTGTCGAGGTTCCCTTTCTGCGCACGATGGAAGGGATTGTTTTTGGTCGCTGCCCTGCCTCCTTCTTACTTTTCCGCTTCCGCTTTGCGGATTTTCCTGAACAAGAGCGCATGTCATCCCTTTTTCCTTATGTAACCGTTCTTGAGGAGGTGTTCGAGCCCTTCCTCGACGCGTGAAGAGGGGATATCATAGGACTTTGAGAAATGGGAAATATTTATCTCGCCTCCGTGCGTCTTCAGCCACCTGAAGAGTTCCTGTGCAAGTATGTCGTCGCTCATGCCCTCAAGCTGTATTATCCTCTTGTGGTATTCGTCCCTCTTCTTCTCGCACTCGAGAAGTATCCTGGCGTTCTGCTCGCTCGAGAGCACGAGGTCCTTGTACTTCTTCTCCAAGGAGTAGTATTTTTCCTCGAGCTCGGAGAGCTGCTGCATTGTTGCGTACTGCTCTGAATCCACCAAAGCGCGCGCCTCGTTCAGCACTGTTGTGAGCGGCGCGTGGAGCTCTCCTGCGTCCACTTCGTAGATTCCTTCTGCGAGCTTTATCAGGTTCATGAGCGTGGATAGTGTCTCGAGGTCGCGCTTTTTCCTGTTCGCTCCTATGGAATAGGTGAATATAATCTTGTCTGGGTAGAAGGAAACGCGGTAGAAGTGGTGCGAGCGGCCCTTCAAATCAGATGTTTCTATTTTCTCCAGCGAGAGCCGGTCTGCTTCCAATTCCATCGAGGTGAACCCGAGGCTGCTGAACTGGGCTGCGAGCTTGTCGAACTCCTTGAGTTTCTTTCCCTTGAGCGTTATCGTTGCCTCTTCCATACTCTCACTTTTATTCTGGTGCTTAAAAATTTATTCTTCGAGCACGATGTCCGCAACGCCCCTCGTCGCCTTCTTCCGCCTTGCGAGCGAGAACATCTCTATTATGCTCTTCTCTGGGACGCCGAGCTGGCGCATGAAGGAGATTGTCGCTGCCTTGGAATAGCCAAACGTCTCGAGCATCTCCACTATCTTCGTCCCGGAAAGTGCGCCGTCCCCTTTCTCGAACGCGTTCCTTATTATACCCATCTGGTCGTCGTTCAGCCCAAGCTCGTAGAGCGTGCGCATGAACTGCTCCCTCTCTATCTCTATTTCCATTTTCCCACCCTTTATGCGGAATATGAACAGCGGCGCCTCCCCATCTATCTTCTGGAGCAGGAACGTCTGGGATTTCGTCTGCCTTTCAGCGGATATCATGTGCACCGCAGCGTCCCCCACTCCGAATTTGGATATCTCGTTGTCTATGTAGTCGGAATAGTTGAGCGATTCCTGCACGTACTTCCTGAACTCCCGCAAAACAAGGCGGAGCACGAACATCGTGCCCACGTTACTGAAAATCGTCTTGTGCATGTCGTTGGGGTTCTGGCTCGCGACTATGAGCGCAAAATTGTATTTCCTTCCTTCGCGTATTATCGTTATCACGTCGCTCCTTTCGTCCTGCGCTATTTTCCACGCCTCGTCCAGCACCACCAACAATTTTATCCCCTTTTCCTCCTGCACACTCTCGCGCCTCATCTTCTCCTTTATGAACTGGAGAATCGTGAGGCCTGCCAATGAACGCAGCTCCTCGCTCGGAAGTGAATGCAAATCTACGCATACCAGCCCGGAGATGAGGAGCCTTGAAAGACCTAACGTGCTTTTTCCGGAAAAGAAATCCGACCCTTGCATCGTGAGCCGACGCATCAGGCGCGCTGCTTTCTGGCTTGCCCTTCCCTGACCGCGCTCAAGAACTGTAAGCAAATCCGCGAGTTCGGGCTGCTTCTTTTCCACGTACACGATTTCCAAACCAGCTTCTATTTCTTCCCTTTCGTCCGGAAACGCCTGCAAATCTGCGAGTATGTCCAATGAGGAAATTATCTGTTTCGTCCTTTCGCCTGGGCCCATTCCCGCGAGGTCGAGGAGGTTTAGGTGCTCCCTGCTCAGGTCCACTACGGTGCCTCCTGCCTGCTTCACCCATTTCCCGTATTCCCCTGCCCAGTCCAGTATTATCGCGTTCGTATTCCAAATCAAAGATGAGCGGGTGATGAATGTTTTTACAAGATAGGACTTGCCGCTCCCAGTGATTCCGACTATCGCGATGTGTGGGTTGATCAGTTTCTTGTAGTCCCAAAAAACAGGGACAGAGAGCCATTTCGTTTTTCCGAGGTAAATGGAGTTGCCTGGCTCGGAAATCAAACTCTCTTTTTTCGGCTCAGGTGGGTGCACAAAGAAGAGGCGCTTCGCGATGTCCTTTGTCATAAGGTTTGTGAGATTCATGTGGGGAATTGTTCTGCGGATTTATTATTGGTTTCGGATTTTCATTTTGGTCCTGTGCCGCGTTCCTGTTATGGGAACGTTTTGTTCTAGATACCTGGAAGAGGCAAAGGAGCTGCTCAATCCTGAAATGCGAAAACCGGATCCCCAAAAAGAAAGGGAACTAAAAGACCTCGTCCAAAAGTTCTTCCCTTCCCTCTGGAATGAAGTACTCCCATTCCAGGCAGCGTATCATGTCCAAGTCTGAGAGTTCGCGCACGTCCGCTGAAAGAGTACTCGAAAGTATGGTCTTTATCTCCTGCGCCTGCCTTTTCGCGCGCGCCACTGCCTCGTCTTTTGTTGCGCCGAACGCGGTTGTTGAAGCGTAAGTCACTATTTCCATCGGCCTTTCCCCGGAAGTCAGGCGCTCGAGCAGGCGATTCCACATCGCTATTTCCCTGTCGAAGCGTATCGCATCAGGGCTTTCGGAAGAAAGTTTGGATTTCCGTGCCTCTGCCTCCCCTCTCCTTGTCTTTATGTCGTCCGCGTATTTCGAAACGTCTATGGATGAAAGAAGGAAATTTATCTTCACTGTGTGTTTGAGCGAGCCCAGTGCTTTTTCGAAATTCGAGAAGAGCGTGTGCTTCTCATCTTCGCTCTTGTCAATTGTGCTTTCGTAGAGCATTATTTCCAAAAATTTCGATGCGTAATAGCCATTCCTGGACTTTTTCAATACGCAGTCGCGCGTTGCAGGTATGATGTAATTTCCCCTGACTTCCACGAGGTTTGCCGCTTTCGTGAAATGGGGCATGAGCAGGTAGCCGTACTTCCACACGAAAAGCGAGAGTGCGAACAGAACTGCTGCGAGCAGTGCCGGGATGTAAGCGCCCAATATGACTGCAAGGACCAAAGCGAGAACTCCCCCTACAAGGGAGATTATTGTGATTGCGCGGTTGATTATCATTTTTTCATACCTGCGAAACTTCCTTTGCGATTTCTCCTGCAAATGAATTGGAGAGCTCCTTTATAAGCACGAACGCCGCGATGAGCGCGAAGATTGGAACTATTGTGGAATAGAAGAAGAAGGCAGCTGCTGCATCTGTGCTCTTCTGAACTATCAACGAGAGGTCGCCCACGTAGTCCTGGTCATTTGCGAAACTCATGTTGTAAATTTTCGAGGCAATTGCGTTGTTGTCGTTCAGATCCATGATTGGAACCGTTGCATAGGTGGAATTGGAGAGGAACGTGGATGCTGCGTTTTCCGCATCAGAAAGTTCCGCAATGGGACTTGGGAACATCATTATCGCGAGCGGATAGAAGATTATGAGCGTTATTGACACGCTAATGAGGAATGCGCCGAATTTCCGCGAAAGGAAGAATGAGCGCAGCACGAGTCCTGTTGCGAACACAGCGCCGAACCAGTTGGAGGAAACGAAGGAAAGAAATTGGGCGTTGAACGCGGAGACGAAGGAGGAGAGCTGGATGGAATAGAGAGAATGCCCCAATTGTGTTGAGACGCTGTCCATGTTCGCGAGCGGCTGTATGGAGAAGTTGCCAAACTTCATTTCGAGCGTCTGGTAATAGCCAATATTGTTCTGTACGCGCACGAGGTTGAGGGAAAGTACGTGCGCTGATTGGGTGCTTGCATTTATGCCGCAGATTACGTAATCAGGAGGCGTGATGTTGGATGCGCAGGAAACGTTTCCCATATCAGGGGCGAATTCCGCGCCTATGGAAAGAACTAAGGCGGAAAGCCCCACTGCGAAGCCGAGTATTCCCGCGTTGATTACCGATTGTATCAGTTCATCCGCGCCGAAGCGCTCCAGGCGCTTCAGAGAGAATGCACGGCCTGCTCCCAAAGCGATGCCAGATATTATTATGGAGATTATTATCGCACTTCCTGCGATGCCCTGCCAGCCGGACAAAAGATCGGACATATCATACGCTCTTCTATAATGTGATTCTGTGTTTCGGGTTTCGAAACTGGAATTCGTGTGTTCGATGCGTCGAACGCGAGTTCTCCAAAACAATGTTTTGGGGACGATCAGGTACTCCGCAACGGCAAATAAACTTTGAGTTGAAATAAATCAGGTCAATATGCCTTGTGACGTGGTGGCAATGCCCTGCGCAGCTGCTGCGATTGCTGCGATTATCACGCCGCCAACGAATATGCCTATCGCTGTGGTCGTGTATTTGCCTCTTGTGTCAGCGGGCTGCATCTGCGCGAAAGCGTACAGTATTCCGCTCAGTATTATCAGAATCACTGCAAGCGTAGGCGCGATTGTGCCAAGTGAGCCCTGTATCTCCTGAAGTATTGTCTGAAGGGACATGGTCTTTTATTCGGAAAAATGTTTTATAAAACAGTAGGTTTTCCGGTAAGGTTTGTCCTTTCCCGAAATAACTTTCTCCCGATAACTCGAATAGAGTTTATGAAAAAACTCAATCAACGTAAAATCCCGTGGATCATCTCGCAGAAAAGGAAGGGCGAACTCCCGGCTTATCGGATAGCGAAACT
>JBGFRX010000031.1:0-8662 GCA_041694885.1 Microcaldota archaeon
ACTCTGACAGCGAACTTGCCCAGGCTGTTTATTCCGACTAATTTCGCGATCTCGCTCTTTTCCGGGTCGAGGATTATTATCTCGCCCGTATATTTTTCGGTGAAGTCGCGCCCCTGGCATTTCGGGCACGTCTTCTCCTCGCTGATTATCATACGGCAGTTCCTGCATGCGCGCATCCATCACACCTTCACTCCTTCTTTCTTCTCCGGCTTCTTCGCCTTCTTCTTCTCCTCATCGAGCCAGTCGGACTTTCCGAGGCCGTCGGAACGCATTGTCAGCCCTATCTTCGTGTCGCTCACCGAGGGCTTCATGCTCACTGTGGAGACCTTGAGCAAAAGAACATCTCCTTTCTTCACGCTCTTCTTCCCCCTCGAGGAAAGTGCCTTGCTCTTCTTGTCGTAGTAGAATTTCTCGCCTGCGACCTGGGAAACGTGGAGAAGGCCATCCAAGGGGCCTATGCTGCAGAACGCACCGAATTCCACCGTCTCGCGCACTTCGGACTCGAAAACCTCGTTCACAGAGGTGTTGAAAACGAGCGCGTTGAATTTCGCGGTGTAGTATATGTTTGGGTCTCCGGGAACTACTACGCCCTCCTGCTCGATCTCAACTTCATCCACGCTGAGCACGAAGCCGACGCCCTTGTATATCCTCCTTTCGTAGCTGTCCCTGAGTACCTTCTTCGCCGCATCCTCTATGTCCATCGCGAGCATGTTGGGCGGAATGCGTATTTTCTCCTCTATATTCATCGAATAATACATAATCAGTCACCTTCCTCGGGAATAATTGCATAGGCAAGCTTTAAATAGGTTGTTTTTAGGCGGAGAGAAGTTTAAAAGGATTAGAAATGGATTCCAATCATGCTCTTTGGTACATCCGGGATAAGGGATATTTACGGAACCAAAATTACTCCGGAATTGGTGATGGGGATAGCGAACGCGTTCGCGGAAAAAGGAGAAGAGGTGGCAGTTGCTTCGGACTTGCGGGAGACGAGCGAACTCCTGAAGGAAGCGGCGATAAGCGGAGTGCTTGCGAAAGGTGCGGACGCGGTTGATTTGGGAGAAGTTCCCACGCCTACGCTCGCGCTCCATACGCAAACAAGGAAAGGAAAGGGAATAATGATTACTGCAAGCCACAACCCTTCCGAATACAACGGACTCAAAGTTTACAGGAACGGGGGAGAAATATCGAAAAAAGAGGAGGAGGAAGTAGAACGCGCATACATGAAAGGGATGAAATTGTGCGAATGGGACGAAGCAGGAACGCAGAAATTTTATCCCGATGCGGTGCGGGAGCATATTGAAATGGTAAAGAAAAATATCGATGCTGGGAAAATAAAAAACGCGAAAATAAAGGTTGTTGTGGACGCGAATGGAGTAGGAACTGTGATAACGCCGCTCATGCTCCGCGAACTCGGATGCGAAGTAATTGAAATAAATAAAGTGGAGAAAGGATTTTTACGGTCCTCTGAGCCAAACGATGCGAATCTTTTCGGGCTTAAGAGCGAAGTCAGGAAACACAGGGCAAATATTGGAATAGCGCATGATGGAGATGCGGACAGGGCAATGATAGTTGATGAGAAAGGCGAACTTCTTGGATTGGACGTGCAGCTTGCGATCATGATTGAGCACGAACTCATGCACAAGAAAGGGAGTGTTGTGAGCACGGTTGAGGCCTCTCTGCTCATTAAGGAGACAATCGGGAAAAACGGGGGAAAAAATATCGTAGTTGGGGTAGGGAGCACGAACGTGAGCGAGGAAATGGAAAAAACAGAAGATGTGGTTTTTGGAGGCGAGCCGGCTGGGGAATATGTTTTCAGAAATGGAGTCAATACACCGGATGGAATTCTGACTGCTGCGAAATTCCTGGAAATCGTTGCGGAAAAAGGGATGCTTTCGAAACTTAAAAAGAAATACAGAATTTATCCTATTCTGCGCGAGAAATTCAAATGTGCGGACCGTGCGAAGGCGATTGACAAGGTAATGGTCAAGATGAAATTGGGCGGAAAACGCAATACTATTGACGGAATAAGGGAAGATTTCGAAGATGGGTTTGTGCTTGTGAGGGCTTCGGGTACTGAGAGCGCGATACGCTTAACTGCCGAATTCAGGAACTGGAAGCGGCTTAGGGAGGTTGCGGAGAAGGCCAGAACCGTACTAACGCAATCATTATAAGAAACGCAGGGGAACTATTTTTGGTGGGAGAATGAAGGCAGTGATTCTTGCAGCAGGGGAAGGGAAGCGGATGCATCCGCTCACGTTCACAAGGCCCAAGACGATGGTGCATTGCGCAGGAAAGCCGTTGCTCTGGCACGTGCTGCACGAGGCGAAGAAAGCTGGCGTGAGCGAGGCGCTCGTGATTGTGAAATACAGGAAGGAGAAGATAGAGGAATATTTCTCAGAAGGGAGGAACAACCCCGGACTGAAGCTTGAATTTGTTGAGCAGGGCGGGAAATACGGCACAGGGGCTGCGCTTCTTTCAGCAAAGGGAAAGATGAGCGGAAATTTTCTGGTTATTGCAGGCGACCTGATTACCGAGGCAGGCGCAATAAGAAAAGTGATTGAGGCGCATGAAGGAGGGATAACCGTTGCAGCGAAAAAGGTGGAGCAACCGAAACATTATGGTGTGTTTGAAGTGCAGGACGGGAAGATTACCAGGGTTGAGGAGAAAGTGGAGAATCCCAGGGGAAATCTGGCTAACATCTCGATTTACGTGATGGACGAAGGCGTATTCGCAAAATTGGAAGAGATAACTCCGAGCTTGAGAGGCGAATACGAGCTCACGGATGTGCTCATTGGCGCGAAATGCGTCGAAGTTGATGGGTTCTGGATGGACGTTGCCTATCCATGGAACCTTTTCGACGCGCAGGAGCACCTTCTGCAGAAAATGGAGGCGAATACCGGGAAAGTGGAGAACAGTACAGTGAAGGGAAAACTCATCATGGAGGAAGGAGCTAAGATTTTCGATTCTTATGTGGACGAAGGAATGCATTACATAGGCACAGGTACGAAAATAGGCCCGCATTCGTATTTGCGCGGAAACAATTCCATAGGAAGAAACTGCGAAATAGGCGAAAGCACCACTATAAAGAATAGTATACTTTTCGACAATGTGAAGGCAAAGCATCTTTCCTATATAGGGGACAGTGTGATAGGCGAAGGTGTGAATTTCGGCGCAGGAACCCAGATAGCGAACTTCAGGTTCGACGAAAGCGTGGTTAGCGCGCTCACAGAGCAGGGCTGGGTCAATACAGGGAGGAAGAAATTTGGGACAGTGGTCGGAGACGGAGTGAAATTCGGGGTGCTAAGCTGCGTGATGCCCGGGAAAACCATAGGCCCCGGAAGCTGGATAAGCTCTGGAGTAAATGTGGACAGGAACATAGGGATCGAACGGAGGGTCTTTTTGAAGCAAGATAAAATAATATAAGGCGATAAAATACGCAAAACACATCTTATTGTTGGAATCGATCCTGGGATAAAGACTGCTTTTGCGGCAATAGACCTGAACGGGAATTTTGTCGCATCTGGAACTCTTAAGGAGGCGGATGCTGACCGGCTTGTGAAGGAGATTGCAAAGCATGGAATACCTTCGCTGGTCGCAAGCGACGTAAACCCCACGCCCTCGTTTGTGCTGAAGATTGCGGCAAGATTCAACGTAAAAGCATTTTCGCCTGCGAAGTCGCTACAGCAGAAGGAGAAAGCGCTCATTGCTCCAGAAACCGTGAATCTGCACGAGCGCGATGCTATTGCAGCGGCGATAAAGTGCTACAGAGGTTACGCGAACCGGCTCAGGCAAATAGAAACCCTCGAAATAGAATTCGACAAGGATAAGCTGAAGCATCTTGTTATAGAAGGACATGCGCTGAAAAGGGCGATGTGCATGCTCGAAAAAGAGTGAAAATTCAGCCGTAGGCAGAAAGCAGCCCTGAGACCAGCGACTTGGAGATGAGGAACATCACTACGCTTCCTGCTGCTATGAGTGGGAAGTATTTTATCCAGTAAAGCAGCTTGCCCCGCATAAGCGAGCCCATGAAGAACGAAATAAGGAGAGAAGCGAGGACAAGGAAGGCGAAGCCAAGGTAATCCACGAACGCGGGAGTTACTGTAACCTCGCCCTTGAATATGGGGATGTCGAACGAAGCAGAGCCGGAGCCCACTGTCTGCGCTTTTATTTTCAGGAACATGCCGATGAACTGGCCCGAGATCGAGAGCAGCAAGGGCGCGATTATCATTATCACGAATCCGAGGAATATTATGTAGCTCCTCGTCTGGGAAAGCAATTCCTCCCGCATCTCCTGTATGTGCCTTATCTCTTCTGCGCTCGCATGGAGTATTTTGGCCATCTGGCCTCCTGAGCGCACTGCCTTCTCAAAAAATAGTATCATCTTCTGGAACACAACGGAGTTCACGCGGCCCGAGAGTTCCATGAGCGCAAACGTGAGCGACTGCGATGAGGAGGCGAGCGCAGAGACCTTCTTTATCTCCTCCTCAAGCGGCCCGAACTCAGGTCTTGCTGCGCTCACGAACGCAGCATAGGGAGACATGCCTGCATGGAGGTTAGAGACCACGATAAGGAGGAAGTCGGGAAGCACCTTTTCTATCGCATCTGTGCGGTTCTGCATGCGGTAGAACAAGTAAACATAGTAAAGGAAAGCGATGAGCGCTGCAGATAAGATGAAAAGCGGGAGCGAAATGTACAGTACCGCCTCCTGCACAGTCATCGCACCTAGGCCTGCCTGGAGCATGGGCTCGGATTTGAGGAACACAAGCGGAGCGATGAACGCCACAAGCGAAAAAAGAAGGGTGGTGGTTATCGCCCTTCCTGCCCATATGTCCTGTTCCTCTTCTATCCCTCCATGGATGAGCGACCTGTGGAGTGTCTGCTTCATGCGCTCAGGATAGAGCCGGGAAAGTGCGAGGTAAATACGTATAAGTACCATTAAATCATCTTATTTTGCGGGTATCCCAGGGTTTCCGTTCGCATAGTTTGCATTGCCTGCACCATCCGTGTTATTCATATATTGCCGGCCTTCCGCTGTTCACGTAGCCAATTATTATTATCTGGGAAAGGAGCGAGAGCACTACTATCCCTCCGAGCAGCACCTCGTTCACCCCTATTCCTCCGAACGCGGAAAGGATTATCAGAAACGTTATGCCCATGGAAGGAATGGCTGCTGCGATGAGCATGTATAACAATACTATGAAATTGAGCGAGGCCGAGTAGTCTTTTATCATCTTGTGCTGGTAGGTTTCCAGGGTCTCTATGACGCTCCTCAGTGCAGGACCCAGGCTCGCGCCGCTTTCGAGCGCGCTTATGAGCTGCCAGAGCGCCTTCCTGAAATACTCGCTTCTGGTCTTGAGCGCCATCTTCTGCAGCGCAAGCGATTCGGGCATGCCTGCGCTTATTTCCTTCACCGCCAAATTGAATTCCGCTGAGACGGTGCCGTAGTGGGAATGCGCGATATTCACCATTGCTTCATAGAGCGGAATGCCGCTCTCCACCTCGACGAGCATGTCCTTGAGCGCGAACGCAAGGTCGCGGTCGGTCCTGAGTGCGAACGTGCGCGTCCTTATTCCAGGATAGACCATGTTGAAGATGAAGAATATCAGGAATATCACGAACGCTGCTGCGAGCACTGCTGCGCCAGCTGAAGGAGGCTGACCGCGCATCCCTATCCACATTACTGTCCCAAAAAGCAGGGCGGCGATTACGGATGAAAGCAGCGCAGAGGCAACGTACCCCTCGGGTTCCTGCACTCCCAACACCCTGAGATTGTACTTGAGTGAGGGAAAGAGCGCAAGGACTCTCGAAACCACTGCGCGCATCCGGTCTGCTATTTTCTGGCCTGCATCAAGTGGAATGAACACGAGTGGGCTTGGGCGCATGTTGCCAGCGTTTCCATCAGTGCTCCCTACGCTATCCATTCCGGGCGTGCCCGCCATGCTAAAGCACCTTGTCCGGGGAGAGATTCTTCTCCACTGCCTTAAGCAGCCCGGCTTCGTCGGCATAGTAGCTGTTCGTCATCCTACCCACGTGCTCGATTTCGCTGTAACCGTGCTTTTCCATCCACCTGAGCACCCCTGCCTTGGACCTTTGGTCTTCCTCAATTTCCTTTTCGGTCATGCCAGTGTGGAGGTTCATGGACTGAATGTATTTGTTCGGAGTTCTTGCAAGATCGAATTTGTCGCTTCGCGCGCGCCACAAGTACGACTTGCTTATATCAGGCACTCCAGCAGAAGAAACGATCTCGGAAATTTCGGATGTGCGCCTCAGGTTCCTGCGCCTGTCGCGGTACTGCACGAGCACCAGGTTCACTGCACCTACTTCGGAAGGAGAAACCTCTATGGGCGGCTCAATCAAACGGCGGACCACTTGCATGCCCGTATCCGAGTGTAGTGTTGAATATACGCTGTGCCCGGTGTGCATTGCTTCGAAAAGCACCTGCGCCTCTGCGCTTCTCCTTATTTCACCCACGATTATGCGGTCAGGGCGCATGCGCAATGCATTAACCATCAAATCGAGCATCGTAACTTCGCCCAGGCCTTCGGGATTAGGAAGCCGCGTAACCATGGGCACCCAGTTCCAGTGCATCGAGGGAAGGGTTATTTCTCTCGTGTCCTCTATGGAGACTATGCGCTGGAAAGGCTGCACCAGCATGGTGAGCGCGTTCAGCATCGTGGTCTTTCCGCTTGCAGTGCCTCCTGCGACAAGGACGTTCATTTCGTAGTGCATCGCCTGCCAAAGAAGCGCGGCCATTTCCGGAGTGAGGGAGCGGAATTTCTCGCTTATGAAATGGACGATTGTCCACGGGTTTCTCGCGAAGCGCCTGATTGTCAGCGTATTCCCTTTCACTGAGATGGGGAGCATGGTCGCATTTACACGGTCGCCGCTAAGAAGATGCGCATCGAGCACAGGGTTGAGCACGCTTATCTGCTTGCCTATCCTTCTCGCGACCTGCGATGAATAATTGGCTATCACGTCCTCGCTTTCCATTTCGAGGTTGGTCTTGAGCCAGCCGTGCTTCCTGTGGTACACGAGCACAGGCATTCTTGACTTGTTTATCGCTATTTCCTCCAACCAGTCGTCGCTTATCAGCGTGTCTATGTCCCCGAAGCCGAACATCTGACTCCTTATCATGCCGCACATCATGCGCACCTTTTTCCTGTCGGATTCTATCCGCGCAAGGTGCTTCTCGGTGATTTCGCACTGCTGCACGTAAACGGTTTTTTTCCTCTCCTCGTCGCTCATGTGCGCCGTTTCAGGAGGGAGCTTGAGCGCAACGCGCTCCTTGAGATAATCGAGATATATTTTTGTGTAATTAGTCGGCACTTCTTTCCTGAGGAAATAGAGCGCCCTTTTCTCTTCCGGATTCTCTATTATGTGCGCCTCTCCTATCGCATGGCCACTTTCGTCGCTCACTGAGTATTTCTCCACAACTTTCCCTTTCGGGATTTTCGGCTCGTCGCTTTCCGGAAGTTCGCGCACCGCCCGGAAGCCGGACTGCGCAAGCGGATTTATCGGGTAAAACGTTTCGGTTATCCTGCTTTTTTCGAGCACACGTGCGATGTGCTCCACATCCAAAGCAGGAATTTTCGCCTTTTGCGCGGCATCCTTGAAGGTTATGCTTCTGTTTTTGGATTTGAACGCGGACGAAATCAATTCGTCTATTTTCGTTTCGAGCATGTTCTTCACATCTTTTATTATATTTATAAAATCTATACTTTCATTGGCAGTATTATTCCTCCCCTCGAATAATCGAAATGAGTTATGTTCAGGTATATGGGGAGCGCCGCATACACCTCGTAAGTTCCGTTGTTCTCTATCACTGCATCCACATAGAGTTTCGAGTCGGGAATGCCGCTCTTCACAATGTAGAAGGAACCCGGGTTGTTTTCCACCTTTTGTATCTTGATCTCGAACTGCCCTCCGTTCGTGAAATTTGCTTTGAACACGTTGGATTGCGTGGAGTTCAGGTATCCAGCGCTTGCGTAGGTTCCGTTCGCGTCCGTGTAATTCATCTTAATGTATATGTTTCCGCCTGGATCGTAGTTGAAGTCGTTGAGCAACTGGCGCGTGAGGTTCGTGCTGAACGATATGGAATAGTTCTGGAAATTCGTGGAAGGCGAACTGATGACTTCGATTTTGTACGGATAATCGTACGATGCGGTGTACACAACTCCGTTGGAGAAGTAGTAGGACAAGACATCGGACGACATGTTCGAATAATTGAGGGAAATATTTACGTTGATGCGCTGCGCCACGGGCATGATTTTCCCGGAATAGTTCGCGAGCAGGGCGCTGAAATTGATAACAGGCCTGGTGTTGGAGAAGTTCAGCCTTATGGTGCTACTGTTCAACCGGTATATGACAGGATTGTCCGGGGTTATGTGCGCGAGGTCATAACTAATGTCGTCGAAATAGTAATCTGCGTATTTGAGCACGAAGAGCTCCTGCTGCACTGTTCCGCTGCGCGCTTCAAACACCTGGAGGTAGAGTATACCCTCGAGCAGGAGGGCGGAAACCACTATGGCAAAAAGGGAATTCACGAATGCTTTCTTCTTTTTTTCACTGCGGTTCATTTCAGCCACGTCCTCGATTTCGCGAGATGAATATCGTATTTGGCATAGAAAGTCCTGTAAAAAACATAAACGTCTTTTCCTGTTCC
>JBGFRX010000006.1:0-8419 GCA_041694885.1 Microcaldota archaeon
CCTCTGGCATACCGACTGGTTTGAGCACAGGGGCAGGCAGTACATCCTTTATGAGGACGACTCTTCGCGCCTGATAACCGGTGCCGGGGAGTTCCGCAGCGCAACAACCGAGAACAGCCTCATGGTTTTTGATTCGGCAGTAAGAATGTGGGGCAAGCCAAGGCAGGTCATGAGCGACCATGGGACGCAGTTCTGCTCTGACGAAGACAAGAATTTCAGGTTTCGGGAACATCTGAAAGGAATGGGCGTTGAGCACATTATGGCAAGGGTGAAGCACCCCCAGAGCAACGGAAAGCTGGAGCGGCTGGTGTTCACTATGAGGGCGTTGTTGGACAGATTCGGCAGCATGGAGCCGGCGGTGAAGTTCTACAATGAAAAGAGGCCTCACATGAGCTTGGAAAATGGAAAGCTTAGAACCCCTCTCCAAGCTTTTTATGAGAAGAAACGAAATAATTAATAGGTGATACATTGAAAACAAATCAACGAGAGGAAGTTAATTCGGGACAACACATAAATCGTCCTGCGCCCAGTGCCTTATTTTTGTAAGGTTAAAATGTATTGAGCTGTGCCCCTTCTTTTATTGTAATTGTTCTTTTTGGGGTTGATACAGACCTTTTTCTTTCAAGAAAAAGGGATGTATTCAGTAGCTACTCCGTTCATCACAAATCAGTCTGGAGCGATCTCATCAACAAAAGTATTACGCTGGAGTGGTTTAAAACGTTTTTATTTATTTCACAAGTTAGCGTAGCGAACGGCGAGTCCAGAGGGGGTGGGTAAGGATAGAAGGAAGGGGAGGGGGCGGAGCCCCCTTCCGTTCCTCTTCTGGAGCGATCTCATCAACAAAAGTATTACGCTGGAGTGGTTTAAAACGTTTTTATTTATTTCACAAGTTAGCGTAGCGAACGGCGAGTCCAGAGGGGGTGGGTAAGGATAGAAGGAAGGGGAGGGGGCGGAGCCCCCTTCCGTTCCTCTTCTGGAGCGATCTCATCAACATGGAACTTGTGCAAACAGATTATTTTAGTAAGAGCTTATAATTCCCCCACATCACATTCAGTAGGCGGTTTTTTGTTCTCCCGAAACCCGAGACACGAAACACAAAATGGTCAAAGGATGATGTTTTGGGCCCGACGAGATTTGAACTCGCGACCTACAGCTCTCTTCAGTCCGTTCCGGAACCGAAAACCCGGAACTGAAAACAGTAGAAGGCTGCTGCGCTATCCAGGCTGCGCTACGGGCCCGGCTATCTACTATTTGGCTCTGCTTGGTTTTAAAACATGATTTCCTGTTCAGGGTCCGTATGTGGCTGCTGAAACCGCGTAGCGCATTTCTCATTTCCCGAGCAGCCGGTTTCCCAGAATTTCCTTCCTGTATTTCGCCAGATCGTTGAAAACAGAGGCGAGCTGCGCACCCTCCACGATCTTGCCTACCGCCTTTTTAGCATAGCCCATAGTGTCGTGCGGCGCTATTATCCCGACAGTCCAGCCGTAAACGGATATTCTGCACTCCGTGGCTGCCTCTATTTCGCCCTTCATCTTCCCTTCCTCCCCTATTATTCGTCCACGTATCCTCTTGAGATCGTTCTCGCCTTTGCATATTTTCTTCAAATCAATAATTTCAAGCGCGTACGAGTCCTTGAGCAGTTTCTCCGCATCAGGTGCAGCGAACCCCCGCCCTATGGCCATTATTACGTCTTTAAGAAAGAATTCCTCTGCGCTCGCTCCGCTTATCTCCACTTCCCCATCCTCGTTTACGTTTATCTTCGCTTCTGTGAGTTCCTCAAGGCGTTTTTTCGTCCCTCCCCCAGCGCCCAGAAGAGCGCCCACCCTCTCAACAGGTATTTTTATCATTTCCATAAAAATCACTTCACTAATTTCTCCAGAACCCTTTTTGCCGCCTCGTCTAATTTGCTTTTTATTTTCTCAGCAAGCCCTTTTATTTTTTCCTTCTTCTCCATCTTGAGCAGGATCTCAACGAGAACTTTTGCTTCCTTTTCGTCCTTCGCCTTTTCCAGCCGTGTGAGCAGCAGCGGAACAACAGTCTCCTTATTGTTTTCGAGAATCCGGTAGAAATGGAATTTCATTTCCGCGCTGTGCTCCTGGGGAAGCAATTCAAGCGCCTTCGTAGCTGCTTCCTCATCATTTCCTTTCGCGAGCACGCCTGCGCAAAAGCCCCTCACATCGTCGTCCCAGTCGTCCAATAAGCTGATGAAGTTCGTTTTGATTTCCATGTCGTCGAAAACAGCCGTGGAAAGCGCGGCAAGCGCATTCATCTTCGCCCTCTCGTTTTCGTTTGCGCTTTCAAAAAGTTCATTCTTGAATTCGAGCGAAAGTTTTTTGTCCTCGAGTGCAGCGAGCAGCGCGCATCCTTCCTCATTCCTTTCATTCCTGAATGTTTCCGTAATTGCTTCCTTCACTTCATTGTAATGGCCTTTCCCGGCTGCGCTCACAAATGCGGAGGAAAGCGCAACAGGATAACCCTGCTTCCGGTCATAGCCCTCTTTAATGATTTTTTGCACCATATCGTGCCATTTGAGTCCGAAGGCGAGAAGCAGCATTCCCTGCGCCACAAGGTGCGGGCTAACCGCGACATTACTACTCCCCGGATTTTTCAATATCCCAAGGCCTATGGAAAAGAGGTTTTCCCGTTCTGCTGCAAACATCAGGAGCTTTTCCGAAACGTCCAGCTCCTTTCTCGCGTAAGAGAGCATTATCTCATTGAATTTGTCCCTAAGATTTGCGTCTGCTCCATGCAGGTATTTTTCGTATTTCGGCTTCATCGCTTCTTTAGGCGCAATTTCTTTCTCATCCCGCATAAGAAGTCATTGGAGAATTATCCTTTTAATCTTTAGAGGAACGAGAAAGTGGAGAGGGACAATTCCGCCGTTTCGCTGCTCCCTTTTCCTTCCTTCCATCCTTGCCCAACTCCCAACTCGCTGTTCGCTACGCCCACTCGCTAATCAGCTGTCATTCCAAACCCATCCTTTTTATTATCTTGAGCCGCCGCAACTTTTCGATCGATTTGCCCGGAAGCGCCTTTTCCAGCACAACTGTGAGCTTGGGATTCGGGTAAATGTCAGGATCATCAGCCACAATCTGCCTTATCGCTATTCCAGCTTCCGCAATCACTGAAGCGACTTTGCTTATTATGCCCTTGCCGTGCGGCTCTGCCTCTATTTCCAGTACTTCGAATCCGAGCTTCCGCGCAGCTCCAGCTATAAATGCAGTTGGCCTGAGGGCGGAAAATATCCCGAGCAGCGCCGCATTTTTGGCTATCTGCTCCGCCGTTTCGATGACTACTCGCCTGTCCACCCCAAGCGCCCGCGCCATCTTCGCAGGCGCGATTCCTATTTCAGCGCAGTAGATTTCTCCTTTTTCGTCCACGCGCAGACCGTACCTGAGCATCGCCTCCGCCACTATTTTCCTCGAAGGGAATCCGGAAAACGCCTCCTCTATTTTTTTGTGCATCAAATCACAGCTTGTAAAGCCCCATTGCAAGCGAATTCGCTACCACGCTTACGGAACTGAAGACCATCGCAGCACCTGCAATCACCGGATTTATGGTAATTCCGTAAGATGCAAGCGCACCCATCGCAACAGGAATCCCTATAACATTGTATATGAATGCCCAGAAAAGGTTTTGCTTTATCTTGTTCATGGTGTATTTTCCCAAGCGCACCGCCCTCGCAACATCGCGTATGTCGCCTTTCACGAGCACTACATCTCCGGTCTCTATTGCAACATCAGTTCCGCTTCCTATTGCGATTCCGACATCAGCAGCAGCGAGCGCAGGCGCGTCGTTTATTCCGTCTCCTACGAACACCACTTTCCCTCTCTTCATCAACTCCTTTACCTTCTCCTCCTTTTCCTGCGGAAGTACATTTGCAATCACATTCGCTATTCCCAATTCCTTCGCGACCGCATTCGCACTTCTTTCGTTGTCGCCGGTAATCATCACGGTTTCTATGCCCTGCATTTTGATCTCCGCTATCGCATCCCGGGCATTTTCCTTTATCGTATCGGAAATCGCAATTATTCCTATCGCTTCCTTGTCCCGTGCAACAACCACAACCGTCTTCCCTTCATTCTCGAGTTTGGCGACTTTTTTCCTGTCAGCAAACGGTATTTTTTCTTTCTTCATCAGTTTTTCGTTCCCTACAACGCCCCTGCTCTTCCCAACAACGCCGTGCACTCCGAAGCCCGGAATCGCGCCGAACTTTTTCACATCGGAAATTCGGATTTTTCCCTTCTTAGCACCATTCACAATTGCCTCCGCGAGGGGATGCTCGCTCTTCTGCTCGAGCGAAGCGGCAAGCGCAATTACCTCTTCCTTCTTATTTTTCCCGAGCGCAACCACGTTGGATAGGCTCGGCTTTCCCTTGGTTATCGTGCCCGTTTTGTCAAAGACGACTATTTTAGTTTTTTCCAGTATTTCGAGCGCCTCGGTGTTTTTCGCGAGTATGCCGTTCTTCGCCCCTATTCCTGAGGACATCACCGTGGCAGTGGGAGTCGCGAGACCGAGCGCGCAGGGACATGCAATCACAAGGGTGGTGATGAATGCGGTAAGCGCATATTCAAACTG
Organism: Microcaldota archaeon; assembly: GCA_041694885.1. Classification (GTDB taxonomy): domain Archaea; phylum Micrarchaeota; class Micrarchaeia; order Anstonellales; family Bilamarchaeaceae; genus JAHJBR01. The sequence continues at coordinate 4,579 of JBGFRX010000006.1, forward strand.
CGCTTTTTCCAGGAAAAACCAAAATGCGAATGCAGTTATCGCAAGAACAACAACTGCAGGGACGAAATACGCCGAAACGGTGTCCACAGTTTTCTGTATTGGCGCCTTCGAGCCCTGCGCCTCCTCCACTAATTTTATTATCTGCGCGAGAAGCGTCTCGCTTCCCACCTTCTCCGCCTTCATGCGGAAATTTCCCGTCTTGTTTATAGTCGCGCCTATCACCTTGTTCCCATTCGCCTTTCTCACAGGCATGGGCTCGCCTGTTATCATGGATTCGTCAACATAGCTCTCGCCGCCCAGAACAATCCCGTCCACGGGGATTTTCTCCCCAGGTCGTATTTCCAAAATATCTCCGGGCTTCACATCCACAATCGCGATTTCAACAACTCCTTCTTTTCTGACTATGCGCGCGGTTTTCGGCGCAAGCGCAACGAGAGCCATTATCGCCTCGTTCGTCTTTCCCCTGGTGATCTCCTCGAGCAGCTTCCCAAGAAGGATGAAAGTTATCAGTAGCGCTGCTATTTCAAAATAGACGAATTCCGTATCCATAAGTGCGATTCCAAATCCGAATTTTCCAAGCACAACTATCGCCGTGCTGTAAACGTATGCAGTTCCTACTCCTATTGCAACAAGCGAATTCATATCAGGCATGAAGTTCCTCAGTGCCTTCGCTCCTTTTACGAAGAAATTGGAGCCAGCAAACATCACAATCGTGGTAAGCAGGAGATGAATATACATGAGTTGGCGCTCGTACTGCATAATATCAAGAGGTAGCGCAATCCCAAGCATCTGCGGAAGGGAAAGAACAACTACAGGTATGCTGAACATGAGCGCTATCAGAAATCTCTTCTTATAATAGGCAATCTCGTGCTCTCTTTCCATCTTCACAGCGTCCTTTATCCCAAAGGAAACGCCGTGCTCGTGACCTGTCGCAGCATGCTCTTCGCCACTCATTCCCATCATTTCGGTGCTTTCGTGTTCCGCGTGTCGTCTTTCGCTCTGCTTTACTACCTCGTATCCTATATCAGAAATTTTCTTTTCAATCTCACCCATCCCTATCTCTTTTGGTTGGAACGAAATGTAGGCCTTCCCGGTTGCGTAATTGACATTGGCATCGCTCACTCCCTTCGTTCTTTTGAGCGCTTTCTCTATGCTCACGGCGCACGAGGCACAGTCCATCCCCTTTATCGCAATTGTTTTTCTCTCCATCTCATCATCTTGTGGTTTCCAGTTTTCAGTTTCGTTTCTCACTCTGCACCATAGTTATTCGCAACAGCAGCACCCGTTCTTTTTGCCATGGTATTCGCATTCGCAGTCATTGCCGTCGCAGCAGCAACAATATTTCCCGTTGCTTTTCCTCTGCTCCATCTTCTTTTCAGTTCCCTTCTTTTTCCCAGTTCCGCTTTTTTTAGTCATCTTTCTCATCTACGGCATTGTTTTTCATCAGCTGCGCAGCTTGAACAGCAGAAATAGTGCATTTTTCCTTTTATTTTTTTTCCGTGCGCCTTTCCGTACACTATGCATCCGCAGTGCTCGCATTCCTTCAATTTTTCCGAAAGTACCGCTTCCACAATGGAATTCGCGCGGTCTATCATCTTACCGAGCGCTTCCCTTCCCTTGGCCGTGAGCGCATACGTCTTCTTCTCCCTTGCGCCCATGGAATGCAAATGCAGATAGCTCTGCTTCACCATCTTTGCAAGCATAGGGTATATCTGGCCCGCGCTCGGCTTCTTCCCCATCGCCTTTCCTATCTCGCGCATGAGCTCATATCCGCTCCTTTCCCTGCTGCGCAAGAGAAGCAGCGCCTGCAGTTTCGAAAAGCCGAAGAATCCGTTCCCTTTGCCCATGCAACAGTTATGGATATATCTATATTTAAACATATCTTTTTTAGATATATACGTAAAATCCGGGTTTTGAATGAAAAGAGGCGAAAATTTCAGATGTCGTAATACAGATAGTATTCCCACGGGTGCGGCCTTACCTTTACTGCATCTATCTCCTTCCTCCTCTTGTAGTCGATGAACGTGTCCACGAGGTCAGAAGTGAAAACGCCTCCGACGAGCAGGAAGTCCTTGTCGCTTTCCAGGTGCGCGATGGATTCAACGAGTGAGCCCGGAAGCTGCTCCACCTTCCTTCCGTTCCTGCTCTCATAGATGTTTTCGTCGAACGGCTCCCCGGGCATTATCTTCTTCTTCATTCCGTCCAGCCCGGCCATGAGCATCGCCGAGAACGCGAGATAGGGATTGCAGCTCGGGTCCGGTGGCCTGTATTCAATCCTTTTCGCTGCCTCGCCTTCCACTGCAGGTATGCGCACAGCAGCGCTCCTGTTTCTGCAGGAATACGCGAGGTTCACTGGCGCCTCGAATCCTGGAACAAGCCGCTTGTACGAATTGGTGGTTGGACTCAGAATCGCCGCAAGCGCCTTCGCGTGCGCGAACAGGCCTCCTATATAATAAAGCGCATTCTGGCTCAGTCCTCCGTAACTACTTCCTGCGAAAAGGTTCTTCCCTCCTTTCCATAGGGATTGGTGGGTGTGCATCCCGGAGCCGTTGTCGTTGAACAATGGCTTCGGCATGAAGGTCGCTGTTTTGCCGTGCTCTCTTGCGACGTTCTTCACTATGTATTTGTAGAGCATCATGTTGTCTGCTGACTTTACGAGGTTTGCGTACTTTATCCCGATTTCGCACTGGCCTGCAGTAGCGACTTCGTGGTGGTGTTTCTCTATGATTATTCCACACGCCTTCATCTTCAGTATCATATCACTCCTCATCTCGTGCACTGTGTCGTGCGGCGCTACGGGGAAATAACCCTCCTTGTGCCTCGGTTTGTACCCAAGATTCCCATTCTCTTCGATTTTTCCGGAGTTCCAGATGCCTTCCGCAGAATCCACGAAATAATAACCTGAGTGCTCGTTCTGGTCATACCTTACGGAATCGAAAATGAAGAATTCAGCCTCAGGCCCGAAATAAGCAGCATCAGCCATACCGCTTTCCTTGAGGTGCTTTTCCGCCTTCTTTGCCACGTACCTTGGGTCGCGCGTGTAAAATTCCTTCTTTATCGGGTCGTAGATATCGCAGCTTATGCTCATGCTCTTTTTCGAGTACGGGTCTATGAACACCGTGTCCATATCCGGTATCAGTTCCAAGTCGCTTTCGTGTATCTCCTGGAACCCCCGTATCGAGGAGCCATCGAACGGAAGCCGATCATCCCCGTCGAAATTCAGCGAGTCCATCGTAATCGTGAAGTGCTGCCACGTGCCGAGCATATCCACGAATTTCACATCCACCAGTTCGAGGTCCTTTTTCTCAGCGGTCTCCAAAATCGTCTTCTTGTCCATAGCTCTATCACCCATATTGAAAAGTCGTCGTTATTTTCATTTTTTCTTTATATTTATATTAATTATCCTGAATTTTGCGAACAATTGATAAATAGTTTTATAAAAATTGCGCATAAATGTTAAGCAAATGAGGTGAAAATGTATGAAAAACGAACAAATGAGCGAGCTGGATCAGAGGATCGTGCGCGCGCTCAGGAAGAACTGCAGGCGCTCCTTCCGCGAGCTCGCGAAAGAGGTCGGGATCAGCCCTGTCGCGCTCATGAGTCACGTGAAGCAACTGGAGAAAAACGGCACCATAAAGAGCTACGTGGCGAGCCTGGATTTCCTCAAACTGGGCTACGAATTCATGGGCCTTACTAACATTTCCATAGACGCGGGTTATCTTATAGAGGCACAGGAGAAGATAAGCAGATTGCCTGGGGTTTACGCGGTTTACGACGTGACCGGGGAATACGACTCAGTTGCTTTGGTTGTCGCGAAAACAAGGAACGAATTCAGCTCCCT
>JBGFRX010000027.1:0-37070 GCA_041694885.1 Microcaldota archaeon
GAGTTTTCGGGAAAATCCGATAGGAATCTTTATAAATTGTCCATTCACAAATAAGAAGCGGATATTTTCTATTCAGCTGGAATAATCTGTCTTTATTTTGATTGTTCGAAAAATTGGTGAATATTAATGGTGGAAAAAACCGAAAAGAAAACCGAAGGGAAGAAGGACGATGCCAAAGGTGCGAAAGCCGAGGCGAAAAAAGAGACGCCACAGAAGAAAGTCGAGAAAATCACGAAGGGGATAAAGCGGCTTGCTGGAAAGGACGTGAGCGGCGACTATCCGCTTCCGAAGGCGCTCCTGAGGGTGCGAGGAATAGGTAAATCGCTCAACCGCGCTCTAGCGAAAGTGATTTCAGCCAGGCTCGGAGTGCCGAAAGACGTGCAGGTCGGCGATCTCACCGAAGAGCAGATAGAAGCGACCGATAAGATGCTCGCGGAAATCCACCAGCAGGGGCTTCCGGAATTCATGCTTAATAGAAGGAAAGACTATTCGGAAGGAAGCGGAAAGCACGCTATAATGAACGACCTCGTCTTTGCAAACAAGCAGGACATAGACAGGGAGAAGAATGCTTACACATGGAAGGGTTACAGGCACGCCTACGGTCAGAAAGTCAGGGGCCAGAGGACGAGGAACACGGGCCGCGTGGGCATGACAGTGGGAGTGCTCAGGAAAGCGGTGCTTGCGCAGGTAAAGGCAGCAGCAGGGCCTGCAGGTGCAGCAGCAAAGCCCGGAACACCTGCAGCAGGAGCCGCAAAGCCGGCAGCGAAGCCTCCGGAGAAGAAATGAGTCAGGGCGGTGCGATTATGGGAGATCCGAGAAGATTGAAAAACAAGTACTCGAAGCCGAAAAAACTGCTCGATGCTGCGAGGATAGGCGAGGAGAGCGGGCTCAGGAAGGCATACGGGCTCAAGAACATGCGCGAACTGTGGACTTCGATGCAGGAGCTCAAGAAGGCGAGGCGCGAAGTGAGACGTTTGCTTTCGCTTTCAGAAGCGCAGCGCAAAAAGGAGGAAAACATAGTGCTTTCAAAACTCATGCGCCTCGGCATTTTAGACGAAAAAGCAAAGGTCGAGGACGTACTTTCGCTTACTGTGAAGGACATACTCGAGAGGCGGCTCCAGACAAGAGTGGTGCGCAAGGGGCTCGCAAGAACGATGGCACAGGCGCGCCAGCTTATTACCCACGGCTTTATAGCGCTCGGCGGGAGAATGGTTAATGTGCCTTCATACATGGTGAGCGGCGCAGAAGATGCGGGAATAAGGTATTACCGCGCAATAGAAATCGAGCACAAAATCATAGAGGCAAAGCCGGAGCAGGAAGAGCAAAAGCCGGAAGCAAAGCAGGAAACCGAGGCACCAGCTGGGAAGCCGGAAGCAGGACCGGCGTGATATTCATGGACAACGAAAACGAAGCGAAAACAGAAGAGAAGGCAAAACCAACTGAGATGAAGCCGGAAGCCGGGAAGGAGAAAGTCGAACCAAAACCCGAAATCCGGGGTCCAAAGCCAGAGGTAGCGGGAGAAGCGCAGAAGCCAGCACACACGGAGCAGAGAAAAAGAAGCAAGCTCGCAGTCATACATGTATACTCATCCAAGAACGACACGATAATAACTGCGACCGACATGAGCGGAGCCGAGACGTTTGCATGGGCGAGCGGCGGCATGATAGTGAAGGCGGACAGGGAAGAAGGGAGGCCTTATGCGGCAATGCAGGCAGCGATAAGAGTAGTCAATGCCCTGAAGGAAAAAGGCATAACCCCAATTCATGTGAAAATACGTGCTCCAGGAGGCAACAAATCCAGGACGCCGGGCTCAGGAGCGCAGGCAGTAGTGCGCGCCATTGCAAGAACTGGCGTGCGCATCCACAGGATAGAGGACGTTACTCCCACGCCTACTGATTCGATGAGAAAGAAAGGCGGAAGAAGGGGAAGGAGGGTGTAATTTTGAAAATACAGATTACCGAAGAAGAAGGCAACAAGATGAGGTTCGAGCTGAGCGACACGAGCACCTCGTTCGCGAACGCTGTGCGAAGGTACGCGATAAACTCGGTTCCAGTGCTTGCAATAGAGGAAGTGACGTTCTACGAGAATACTTCCGCGCTCTTCGACGAATATCTCGCGCACCGCCTTGGTTTGGTGCCTATAATAAGTCCCGCAGGAATTCCAAAGGAGGCGGAAATAAATTTCTACTTGGACGCGAAGGGCCCGAAGGTCGTTTATTCCTCTGATTTGGAGACCAGGGACGAGGAAACAAAGATCGCGAAGGAGGCCATACCGATAGTTACTCTCACTGAAAACCAGGCGCTCCGGCTCGAGGCGAAAGCAAAATTGGGCACAGGGCGCAGGCATGCGAAATTCCAGCCGGGCCTTGCGACGTACGAAATTGCAGGAGGAGTTTACAAATTCTACGTGGAGTCGTTCTTCCAGATGAGCCCAAGGGAACTCATAGTCCGCACCGCATCCGCACTTGAGGAGGATATCGAGGACCTCGAAAAACAGCTCGGGAAGGCGAAGAAGAAAAAATAATCTCTTTTTAAATTGTTTTTCGCATTAGACAGTTGTGCGTTCAAAACTCAGAACGCATAACACAAAACATTTATGCAGGGGTGGCGGTCCGTTTGCCCGACGCTTCGGACAAAGCCCCACCAAATCGGGCTGCCGCCCGATTCAAGCCCCTGCTCATTTCGTTCGCAGGGGTGGCGGAGCCCGGTCAAACGTGCTAGCTTGAGGGGTTAGTGGCCTAGCGCCTGCGCAGGTTCAAATCCTGCCCCCTGCATCCTATCAAAGTGGAGGGTTTTGCTGCGAAAAGCTGGAATTAAAAGGGGAAATATCCTCCCGCTGACCTCCACCTCGAATTCTTATTAAGATAAGTCCTATGCGATTTTTACTATTGGTTCCTGGAAAACTTTATATTTGTATATATCAGATAATATTATCGGGTAATCGCAATGGTAAAAGAATCAACAATAACAAAGATAATCTCTGCCTTTATGCCAGAGTTAGTTGGCGAGTTCAATATACGAGAGATTGCAAAAAAGTCAAAGATATCCTATGATGCTGCATATCGCCATGTAAAGGCGCTTGCAGAAAAAAATATCCTTAAAGAAAGGCAAGTCGGGAAGGCAATTGTTTGCAGTTTGAATCTAAGCAACATAATGGCAAGAAAGTATCTTGAGAAGATAAGCATTTCAAAAACAGAAGAGTTTCTAAGGAAAGACGTTATTTTGAAGAAAATGTTTACTGAACTTATTGAAAATCTAAAGAAAGCAGCACCAAACGAATTGTTATGTGTTGTTCTATTTGGCAGCTATGCAAGAGGAGAACAGAAGGAACGCAGCGACATTGACATTATAATTATAAGTTCTACTTTTGATATTAGAGACCAGTTAGAACAAGAATGTGGCGGAATTGAACACAAATATGGTAAAGAGATAGCCTCGCTAATTACTACTGCCTCTGAATTTGTGAAAATGATAAGATCAAAAAAGAGAATGGTTGCTCACGAGGTACAACAAGACGGAATAGTTCTTCATGGTTTTGAGAATTACTTTTCATTATTGAGCGAAGGTGTTTTAAATGATTGATGCTGAAAGACGACTTAAAGAATTTGAAGAGAAGGAGTTATGCGGTAAAGCGCCGTTTATCAGAAGGCTCAGTCAAAGCTATTTAGCAAAAGCAGACCACAATTTCATGGTTAGCAGCATATTATTGAAATTAGGAGATAACGATAAAGCCAAAAAGGCAGTGAATATCCCCAAAGACTTTTCAGCTTTTGATTGGATAGTAATTACAGCTTACTATGCAATGTATCACTCTGCTTTGGCTGCACTTGCGTCAATCGGCTACAAAAGCGACAATCACACCGCAACGATAATCGCTCTTGAAGTCTTCTTTGTGAAAAAGAATCGTTGATTAAAGACTTGGAAGTGAGAGAATAGTATGGCAATATTCATAATCAAAGGAAGTTTCCAGTTTGGTTCCGAAACTGCGTTTTTGCGCGATCGTAGTCTAGTGGTAGGATTCAAGCCTTCCAAGCTTGAGACCCGGGTTCAAACCCCGGCGATCGCATATTATCAAAGTGGAGGGTTTTGCTGCGAAAAGCTGGAATTCAAGGGGAAATATCCTCCCGCCGACCTCCACCTCGAATTCATTTCGAACCGCAAACTTTTATCTGTGCAGTTCTAGCAGGGGTCAGTACAACTTCGACTTTTGGCATGAGAACGCACCTCTGAGCGATTCATAACAATATTTATAAATATGTGCAAATACATCCACTATACAAGGTGGTGAGTGTGAACAACAAGAACGTTACCCTCAAGATTGACTCCGACATTTACAAGGAATATAGGGCTTACTGCAGAGACAAGGGTTTGATTGTTTCAAAACAATTTGAAAACTTCATAAAAAAAGAATTAAAGAAAAATAACAAAAGTTTGGTGTAAAAATGGCATCAGCAAAAATCATTATTGGCGATAGCAGAAAAATGGACGAAGTAAAGAATGAAGCTGTTGACTTAGTTGTAACTTCTCCACCTTACTGGCACATCAAAGATTACGGAGTTGAAGGCCAGATAGGTTATGGTCAATCTTTGCATGAATATCTAAAAAACCTATATGTGGTTTGGAAGGAATGTTTTAGAGTTTTAAAACCAGGCACAAGACTTTGCATAAACATTGGCGACCAATTTTTGAGAAGCATAATTTATGGAAGATATAAAATCGCTCCACTGCATTCTGAGTTTATTACACAATGCGAAAACATAGGATTCGACTATATGGGTTCAATTATATGGCAGAAAAAAACGACAATGAATACAACTGGCGGAGCAGCGGTAATGGGATCCTACCCATACCCACCAAATGGTTTGGTAGAAATAGATTATGAATTTATCCTTATTTTCAAAAAACCTGGAAAGAAGGAGTTTTCAAAAGAAGCAAAAGAAAAATCCAGGCTTACAAAAGAGGAATGGAAAGAGTTCTTTTCAGGACATTGGAATTTCAATGGGGAAAGGCAAGCAGACCACGAAGCAATGTTCCCGGAAGAGCTACCAAAAAGATTAATCAAAATGTTTACTTTTGTCGGAGACACTGTTTTGGACCCATTCTTGGGAAGCGGAACAACAGTTAAAGTTGCTCTCAATCAAAATCGAAATTCTATTGGATATGAAATAAATGAAGAGTTTTTATCAATCATTAAAGAAAAAACAGGCATGAATGGAACCTTGCTCAGTCTTAACAACCAAATCGGAATCATAAAAAGAAATCAACCAATTCAAGTCGAAGAGAACATCGAATATGTTCCAAATATTAAAGACGCAAAACCAGTCATTTCCCCTGATAAATTCAAATTCGGCAAAGAACAATTCTACAAAGTGGCAAACATTATCAGCGAAGACACAATAGAATTGGAAACTGGTCTTAGAGTAAAATTATTAGGAGTAGATGCTATCCCGCAAGAGTCAGCAAAAATAATGAATTATCTTGGCGAATTTGTTCAAGGCAAACAAGTATTTCTGAAATTTGATCCATCATTCAAGGCAGAAAAAGATATCGTTCCAGCTTACGTATTCCTGAAAAACAAGATTTTTATCAACAAGGAGCTTGTAAAACAAAAATTAGCAAGAGTTCCACAGTATAGCTTCAAATATAAGGACAACTTTTATTAAAATAATAGCGGGCGGTGCATGAAATGGCTAAAGAATGGATACTGAACAGTGCAACAAACAGATTTCAGCTTAACTTTTCCCGAAATGTCGGAAAAGTAGCAGAAGAAATCAGAAAATGTTCGCCAAAAACAGTCAAAGATTGGGAGGAGTATTACTACAAAAACGTCAGACCAAAAGACCGTCTTGTTGATTTGGGCAGAAAATTGCACACCAAAATAACAGAAGTTCTTCAAGCAGAAATTGAAACCGTTACAGAACAAGATTGCGTTGAATTCATCGTTAATCTGGTCATCAAGAGAACATTTGACGGCTACATGACAGAAAAACAAACCATTTATGGACAACTGCAGGATATCCTCAAAGTGAAGATTGAGCCAGCACCAGACGAATGGGACAGATTGTACAACGTGGACTTTTTCATCAAAATTAAAGACAAATACATCGGTCTTCAAATTAAGCCCGCTGGAGGAGCATCACACATTACGCAGATTTACCAGGAAAGAACACAGCAAGCCAAAACCCATGAAAAATTCAGTGCAAAGTTTGGTGGAAAAGTATTTTATGTCATTTCAATTAAGGCTGGAGACAAAAAGCAAATACACAATATCGAAGTAATAGAGGAGATAAAGGCAGAAATCAAGAGGATACAAAGTTAACAACATTAGTAAATAGCGGGTTCGAATGCTGGTTCGAATATCATACACGGCATATCTGTTTTCTGTCCCGCGTTTTAGGTCCTGAACTATTTTATCATCTCATTCATTCCTTGTTTCAGCACAGTAAGCGGCAGCATCGCGCACTTCACCCTGGAGGGATTTTTGCTCAAATCAATACCAATTAGTTTGAAAATCTCCTTCTGCCCCATCTTTTGTATTTCCAGGATGTTTTTTCCTTTCACGTGCTCGGTGAGAAGCGAAGCCGAAGCGGTGCTTATCGCACATCCATGCCCCTTGAATTTTGCATCCATGATTTTCCCATTCTTTATTTTTGCGAACATGCTCACCATATCCCCACAAGATGGATTGTAATCGGTCTTCTTTATCTCCGCGTCACTAATCTCCCCGAAATTTTTCGGATTTTTGTAAAGTTCGAGGATGTGTTCCATGTAAATATCCATAAAATCAACTAGCCTTCTCTTTTGTAAAGCTCCATGAATTCGTTTCGTGTCATGCCAGCTTGTTTTATTTATCTTTTCATCGCATAAATGCTTTCCTTGCCTTTTTCAGTCCAGCGCAGAGTGCGTCAATATCCTTTTCGTCATTGTAAATATAGAAGCTCGCACGCGCGCTGTTCTCTATGCCCAACCTCTCATGGAGCGGCTGGGCGCAGTGGTGACCTGCCCTTATCGCAACGCCTTCCGAATCAAGCACCTGCGCTATGTCGTGTGGATGGATATTTTTGACGTTGAATGCAACGAGCCCGGTTCTGCGTTCCGGTTTTTGCGGCCCGAGAATATCCAGTTCTTCCATTTCCCGCATTTTTCCCATAGCGTACTTCAGCAGCCGCAAATTATGTGCTCTGACATTTTCCATCCCTATCTTTTCCAGATAGGCAATTGCAGCAGCAAGCCCAACCGCTCCCTCCACGTTTGGCGTTCCTGCCTCGAATTTGGCAGGCGGCACAGCCCATCTGCTTCCCTTCTCGTGAACTTCGAAAATCATTTCCCCCCCATAGAAGAACGGCTCCATTTTTTCAAGGATTTCGTATTTTCCGTAAAGGACCCCGATGCCCATGGGGCCGAGCATCTTGTGTCCTGTAAATGCGAAAAAATCAACATCCAGTTTTTTCACATCTATCTCCATGTGCGGCGCGCTCTGGCTTCCGTCAGCCACGAACACCCCTCCTTTCTCATGCACGATTGCTGCCATTCTCTTCACATCATTTATCGTTCCGAGCACGTTGGATGCATGCACAACTCCGGCAATTTTTGCACCCCCAAGTTTTTCCAGTTCGCTTTCGGGAATTTCTCCGCCTTTGTCAGCGTACATGACCTCAAGCTTCGCCTTCTTTTTTTTCGCGAGCACCTGCCAGGGCACGAAGCTGCTGTGGTGCTCCATCACGCTCGTCGTTACTGCGTCGCCTTTCTTCACCTCGTTCATTCCGCAGGCGTACATCGCGAGATTGAGCGCTTCAGTCGCGTTCCGGGTAAAAATTATCTCCTCGGGCTTCGCGTTTATGAATTTCGCAACCCGTTCCCTCGCCCCTTCGTAAGCAAGCGTCGCCTCCTCAGCGAGCGTGTGCACTCCTCTGTGCACATTCGCGTTCGTCGTTTCGTAGTATCGCGTTATGGTTTCTATTACCTGCCCCGGCTTCTGCGTTGTTGCCGCATTGTCCAGATATACGAGCCGCTTGCCGTTTATTTTCCGGGCAAGAATCGGGAAGTCCTTCTTTATTTCATCCACGTCCAACGTTTGCATTTTCATTCACTTCCCGTTCCGCAGTTCTTCATTCCCGCATCCATTCGTAGCCCTTTCTCTCGATTTCCTTCGCGAATTCCGCGCCCCCGGACTTCACTATTCGTCCGTCCATCATTACGTGCACAAAATCCGGCTTCACGTATTTGAGGATGTTCGCGTAGTGGGTAATAATCAGAAACATCCTTTTTCCATCCCGCGCATTTTCAATCGCCTTAGCGACCGTCTTGAGCGCATCCACATCCAGCCCTGAATCAATCTCGTCCAGAACGACTAATTTGGGGGAAAGCGCAAGCATCTGCACGATCTCGCTTTTTTTCTTCTCTCCTCCGGAAAGTCCGGAATTCAGATCGCGCTGGAGGAAAGATGAATCAAGTTTCACCGTCTTCGCGTTCCTTTCCACGCTTTCGACTAATTCCAATATGTCCGTTTCAGCTTTTCCAGTTGCGTTTTTCGCTTTCCTTATGAAATTCAGGAGCCCCACGCCTTCAACGGCAACGGGGTTCTGAAATGCGAGAAATACGCCTTTCTTAGCCCTCTCGTCCGCAGCAAGTTCCGCGATGTTTTCCTCGTCCAGCAGAATCCTGCCTTTGGTTTTGTATTTGGGATGGCCTGCAATGGCATAGCTGAGCGTGGTCTTTCCGCTTCCGTTCGGGCCCATAACCACGTGCACCTCGCCGTCTTTCACGTTGAGTGAAAGCCCCATGATTATTTCCTTTCCACCGCTCTTTACGGCTAAGTTTTCTATTCTGAACATTTACACCACGAAAAATCGTTCTCGGATAACAATTATATACCAAAGTCGTTTAATAAATTATGTGCTGGTCGAGATAAATGAAAGAACCCGAACCTGATCTGTCCAAGTATTATTTCAAAACGCCCGGCAAGCCGCTCCTGCGCCTACCTAAGGGAATTTCCGAAAAAACAGTAAAGGAAATCTCAGCCGAAAAGGGCGAGCCGGACTGGATGCTCAGGAAGCGGCTGGATGCCTACAACTTTTTCGTCCGCCTTCCGATGCCCAAATTCGGTCCGGACCTTTCTCATCTGAATTTTGATGAAATTACCTATTACATAAAGCCGAGCGAACAAAAAGCAAGGAGATGGGAGGACGTCCCGCAGCACATCAGGGACACGTTCGAAAAATTGGGGGTCCCTGAATCCGAGCGCAAATTCCTGGCAGGAGTGGAGGCGATGTTCGAGAGCGAGGCAGTATACCAGGGTTTGAGGAAGGAATGGGAGGAAAAAGGCATAATCTTCACTGATACCGATACCGCGGTAAGGGAATATCCTGAAATCCTGAAAAAACATTTCGGAACCGTAGTGACCCCTGCTGACAACAAGTTCTCAGCGCTCAACACCGCCGTATGGAGCGGAGGGAGCTTCCTCGTAATCCCGAAAGGCGTGAAGCTGGAAATCCCGGTACAGGCATATTTCCGCATAAACGCGAAAGCTTTCGGACAGTTTGAAAGGACGATGATAATATGCGAGCCGGGAAGCAAGGTGCATTATACAGAAGGATGTTTTTTGAAAGGCACGCCTATAATGACCGCCGAGGGAGAAAAAAATATCGAAGATATCACGAAAGGGGACACCGTCTTTTCGCACCTTTGTCGCCATTGTCCCGTGCACCATACGCAGGTCAGGAAATATTCCGGAAAGATATACACGATTCACTATTACGGAGATAGTTCCGAGCATGTCTCCGCAACGCAAGAACACCCCTTCCTAGCAGTCAAACGGGAAATTTCGGAATATAAGAACAAGGATTGGAAGCAGGAATGGATTGCGGCAAAAGACCTGCGCAAATTTGATTATCTGTCTATTCCTATCAATAGAACAATTGTCAGTAAGAACTTCCGGACCTTTGAAGTTGAGATTGGTCGAGGGCGCCATGGTTTCATAACCAAAACTGTCAAAATCAGGACCGATCAGGATTTTTTCCGTTTGATTGGCTATTACCTTGCAAAAGGTTCTTCAGTAAACGATCACTATCTTGTATTCACATTCAATAAAAACGAAATGGCTTACCTTCGGGATGTTAAGCAACTGCTCTGCAAATACTTCTCAAAAGCGCCTCTCGAAGCTTCAGAATACAAGGGTGGCATCTCGGTTGTGCTATGTTCGACAATCGCATCCCGCCTCTTCAGGTCATTGTTCGGTAAGAGAGCGGACGGTAAAACACTGCCCAAATGGGTTTTACAGGAATCTCCTTCAAAACAGAGTGAGCTTGTCAAGGGTTATTGGAGGGGAGACGGAAGTTTCATGCACAAGAAATATCTATGGGGGCTCAAAAGAGCATTCAGAATCAATACTATTTCACGATCCCTTGTCAAACAAATCCGGAGCATTCTCCTGCGCCTTGACGTGTTCCCATCGTTGAACGTGTGGAAGCGTTCCAAACCTCGTCATGATGCGTACTGCCTTTTCATAGGCGGTGAGTTTCTCGACCAGTTTTCAAAAATTGTGGGCCTTTCAGGTTCGGCAAACAAATACGTTGCACGAGTGCAGAGAAAGCATTTCCAAGGAAAAACATCGTTCGCCAAGATCACCCGAGAGTATGCATTTGTACCTATACGCCGCATCACTACCAGTAGTCATCGCAATACGGACGTATACAATTTCGGTGTCGAAGGAGACGAATCATATGTTGCAGGTGGCGTAGCAGTACACAACTGCACCGCGCCCATCTATTCCGAGGCATCGCTTCATGCGGCAGTTGTGGAATGCATCGCGAAAAAAAATTCCCATCTGCGCTACACAACAATCCAGAACTGGAGCACCAATATCTACAATCTCGTCACGAAAAGGGCATTCGCGTACGAAAACGCGCTCGTGGAATGGGTGGATGGAAATATCGGATGCTTGGCTGGAGACACAAATATCCTTTCAGCGTCAAAAGGAAAAATCCTCATGCAGGAGCTTAAAAAAGGCGACGACATATTCTGCCTCGATCCTGATGAATTCAGAATAAAAAAATGCGTTATTACTGCTTTTGCCAGTAATGGGAAAAAAAATGTATATGAACTGCATGTTGGTGGAAGGAAAATCGTTGCCACTGCCAACCATCCATTTATGGCGCTCACAAAACACAGAATTGCAGACGCGGGGCACATAAAATACTCTGTTTCATGGAAGCAATTGGGCGAAATAAGGAAAGGAGATTATGTGGCATATGTGAAATCCGTCCCTGATTTAGGGAAACCATTCGAAATAAATTTCAAATCAAAATACGAAAAAAACAAAGTTGGAATAACACTGCCTGAAAAAACAAACGCCGACTTCATGTGGCTCCTGGGTTTTTACCTGGGCGATGGTTACATCTGGCGACCGAAAAATAAAAAGAGCGCCCAGGTCTACTTCGCAGCGCCGACAGCTGACAAATCAAGAAGTCGCCTTATCGAAGTTCTGAAGCTCCAGCTGAACGCAAACCTCTCCCTTAAGGAAAAAGTCGTAGTTCTTTCATCGCTTGCATTTGCACAATTGATCGAACATCTCGGCTTGAGCGGTAATGCCCATACAAAAAGAGTTCCGGCATGGGTATATACGCTGCCAGTTTCGCAGCGTTTGGCTTTTATCGAAGGCTACCTTGATGCAGATGGTTCGGTTTCGACGCAGCACAAACAGATAATATTTACAAGCTGCAATAAGCCGCTTCTTGAAGACTTCCAGCTTTTGGCTGTTTCATGCGGGCTGACAGTATATGGGATACGAACCTATTCTGAAAAAAGAAAACTGCTGGAAAGATACGAAGGCTGCTACACGTATCACCAGTTTTGTTTGTCCAAAGGCGATCTTCAACAGATCCGCAGCAGAATCGCATGTGCTGAGCCATCGATCGAGTTTGGCCATGTAACCAGAATAGAGGATGCCGGCACAAGAGAAGTGTACGATATAGAAGTCAACGGCGCGCACAACTTCGTCGCCAATGGCATAATCGTCCATAACAGCGGAATAAACATGAAATACCCCTCAGTATATCTGAAGGACAAAAACGCGCGCGCAGAATTCCTTTCAATTGCCTATGCGGGAAAAGGGCAGTACCAGGATGCAGGAGCGCGCGCAATCCACGAGGCAGAAAACACCACCAGTATTATCAATAGCAAGAACATAGCCAAAAACGGCGGAATCGCTTCCTTCAGGGGCACGGTCCACTTCGGCAAAAAAGCGAAAAACGCGAAAAGCAGCGTGAAATGCGACGCCCTTCTGCTGGATTCGCTTTCCAAAAACATCACTCATCCCCTTCTCCAGTCGTCGCATGAAAAATCCACGCTCACACACGAGGCAAAAGTGGGGAAAATAAGCGAGGCGCAGGTGTTCTATCTCATGAGCCGCGGCCTTTCCGAAAGCGAGGCAACCTCGCTGATAGTCCTCGGATTCATGGAGCAGTTCATAAAAGAACTCCCCCTTGAATATGCGGTGGAGTTCAACCGGCTCGTGCAGCTGGAGATTGAAAAAAAGTTGGGATGACAATGGAATTCTTCAAAACAAAAGGGAGCAAGGCCAATTTTTCAGACAACACACTGGAAGTGAGCGGCCCGGCAGCAGTGCTGTTCGTGCATGAAAACGAAAAAATGGAAAAGAAAATAGCGCTGGGTAGAGGCGTTGCCCTGGAAATTTTTTCCGTCTATTCCAAAAACGCCAAGATAAAAAATTCCTTCTCTCTTTCGGAAAATTGCCAGCTGGAAATCCACGACGTGTTTTTCGGGAACGTTGGCGTGGAAAACACGCTTCCGCTGGAAAGCAAAGGGTGTACTCTTAACCTGGTTGCAAAAGGAACAGTCGGGAAGAACGAGTCCGCGAATTACGCGGCTCTTGCCTCAATAAGCAAAAACGCAGTCAACTCAGAAGTAAATCTCGAGGAGCACGCCTACCTTCTGGAAAAAGGCGCAAAGGCGGACCTCATTCCCGGGCTGGAGATAAGCAACAGCGAAGTGAATGCGAAGCATGCCTCGACGCTCAGGGAAATAGACGGGGAGCAGCTTTTTTACATGATGAGCCGCGGCCTGCCGGGAAAAAAAGCAAGGGAAGAGATAGTCCGCGGTTTTCTTTCCCATGAATTGGAAAAGATAAAGAACCAGTTCGGCTACGAGGTGCGAACATGAAGTTCCTCGTTTTTGGAAACCCACTCGTGAAAGAGGATTCCATTGCCCTCCAGGTTGCGCAAAAGCTGAGAGGCAAATTCGAGTTCAGGATAATTGATGCGGCAGAAGACATGGAGCAAGAAGGCAAAAATCTGGTCATATTAGACGCTGCAGAAGGAATAGAGAAGGTAACGCTGCTGGATGGCATTGGGATGCTGGAAACAGGAAAAATTTATTCCATGCACGATTTCGATATCGCGCTAATGCTCAAGCTGCTGAAAAAGATAGGAAAAATGGAAAGCGTGAAGATAATCGCGATTCCGAAAAACTACGGATTGGAAAAAGCTGCGGATGAAGCGGAAACACTGTTGGCATCTATTCAGTAGATTCCTTGCCTTCCATATCCTTGAGAACCTCGCTTATCCCTTTTTTGAGCTGCGGGATATTTATTTTGACAGTATCCCAAATAACCCGCAAATCGACGCTGAAATACTGGTGCGCAATAACGTTCCGCAACCCTATTGCATATTTCCATTCGACATTTTTGTGCTCCTTTACGACGCTTTCCGGCACATTCCTTGTCGCCTCTCCGATTATTTCCAGGCGTCGCATTACCGCATCCTGCATTTCGCTGTCATCCGCAAAGTCCTGGAACGTTTTTCCTGCAATGTAATTCTCAATCATTTCGATCGAGTGGAGAATGTGCCTGAGAAATGGTTTAGGATCCTTCATATTATCATTTTCATGTTCTTGATTATGTAGGGTCTTAGCAGTTTGTCTATCGAACGGAAGCTCACTAGGTCAACATCTTTCCTCAGGGCGTTTTCCAGCTCGTCCTTTACCTCTACTACGTTAAAAAGCGTGAAGCGCGATGGCGGATCGAACAGTATATCCACATCGCTCGTTTTCCTTCCCTCCCCTCTCGCGAAACTGCCGAAAATAGCAGCCCTGCGTATCCTGTGCCTGAGGAGTATCCTCCTTATTTTCCCGATCATCCGTTTGTCCATTGTTTTTTTACCGCCGGACGGCAATTTAAACCTTTGCAATAAATCAAATCCACAAAAAAGAAAACCAGCCAGAGTTATTTCCACCTGACTTTAAGAAAATGAGTCGCGCAGCTCATGCATGGGTCATATGCCCTTATGAGCATTTCCATCTCCTTCCTTATCGCCTCCTTTTCCATTCTTTCGTCGAGCCGCTCCTGGACGAGGTGGCCCAGGTCCCTTTCCATTTTCACCTGGTTCTGCGCAGTGGGAATAACCAGGTTCGCGTACTCAATCATTCCATTGTTGTCGGTCATTAATTTGTAATAGAGGAGGCCGCGGGGCGCTTCCACCACTCCTATGCCAACGCCCTTTTTTATCTCCGCCTTTTTTACCGGCTCGGCTTTGAGCTCGAGTGTTTCGAGCATCTCGATCGATGCGTCAATTTCGTGGATTATCTCTATCGCCTGAGCCAGGTTATTGTCGAAAACGTTCAGCGAAGGGAACTTGGCAAGATATTTGCCAGCATCCTTTTTCGTTTGCCGGTGCAGGCCTTTTCGGTTGTAATTCATCCGGGCGAGCGCGCCAACCATGTACGGCCTGCCCTCGTATCTAAAGCCCCTTGCCTGCGAATAAGGAATCACGATGTGCTCCAGGTAATGATCGAACGCCACTTTGAGTATGCACTCGCCGTCGTCACCGCATATTTCCCCCACAACATAGTCGTAATCGTCGTTCGATAGCGCGACGAAGCTCGAATCCGATTCCAGCCTGAATCCGGATTCGTAAAAAATTCCGACGAATTCGAGCGCGGATTCCCTGGCCTTTTTCAATTCAGTCACCGTTGCCTTCACCTGCTCCCAGGATGGCGTTTTGAGGAATCCGCCTACGAGTGGAAGCGGAGAATGCACCGCCCTCCCGCCTATTATGGTTGCGAGCGCGTTCCCCGCACTTTTGATTTCGAATGCCTTCTCTATCAGCATGTGCTGACTCTCGTCCAAATCGAGTATGGAGTCCTTGCCCAAGTAATCCGGCAAGCAGAAGAGGAAGAGGTGCATCGCATGGTCGCGTATGTGCGTTCCGTGCATGAGCAGCTTTCTCATGTTTATCGTTTGTTCGCTTGGTTCGAGTTCGAACACATTCTCCACCGCATTTATTGACGCAAGAAGATGGGCTGCGCTGCACGTTCCGCATATCCTCGAAACCGTCTGCGGGACAGCGAGCGCGTGCTTCCCCATTACCGCTTCGGTGAAGAACCTCTTGTTTTCGTCTATCACGAGCCGCGCGTCTATGACTTCGCCCCTATTCACCTTCACCTCGAGCTCTGCATGGCCTTCGATTTTGCTCAGGTTCTCCACTCCTATCGTGAAGTCAAGGTCGACGTTGTGCATCAAATGACCATCTGACCGTTTCCATTCCTGTGTTTCGGGTTTTGAATTTGTTTTTGCATCATTTGACCCCGAACTCCTCCATATACCTTTCGAGCAAATCCACGAACGTTTTCTCGTCCATGGGACAGCCCGGCACATCCGCGTCCACTTGCACGAATTTCTTCACCGGCTCGACCTTCTCGCTGAGCCCGTGAAGTTTCAGGAACGGCCTTATCCGCTTCATCTGCGCTTCGGAGAAGGAATTCCTTTGTCCTGCAGGCAGGCCTGTAATCGCGCACGCGCCCACTGCGACCAATTTTTTGCAGTTCATCCTTATCTTCGCGAGTCGTTCCGCCTCCTTTTTGCTGCTTATTGCCCCCTCTATAAATGCAATATCCAAATCCTTCATGTCGTTTTTGGATTTCAGTATTCGCATATACGCGAAATCCAGTTTCTCCTTCCACGCGAAGAAATGCCTGTTGAGGAGTTCGACAAATACGATGGTGCTGTCCTCTGAGCAGGTGAATATGAACCATCCGACCCTGAGTTTCCGCATGCAATCTACTCTGTTGAATAATTCTTTAAAACCCTAAGCTCGAATTGTAAGAGTTCAGGATTTTCCCATCTCATTAATTTCTCGAGTTAAGACGTTCCTCAGCGATTCCATGTAATTTCCGCCTTTTTGGCGCGTAGTCGCGAACAGCGAGGCCTGCATGGCATAGCTCGCCATGTTATCCGCGCTCCTGCTCTGCTGGCTTATCTTCCTTTTGACTGCAACATGCCTTTCGGTCGCGCTCGAAACCGGAAACTCGGAACAAGAAACCACGCTACTGAACGTGATGCAGGGTAATTATAAACTCTTACCTAGACCCGTAGCATTTCTTTCATTACTGCACTAATGCTTGTTATATCTTCGATGTCGAGTTCACCGAGCCTTTTAATAAGTCGTTTTTTGTCAATCGAAATAACCTGGAAAACCATTGCCAGACTCTCTTCACTTAAGCCATTCTTTGGACTTGGTGAGATCAAATATGTATGCGGAAACTTACTGCATTCTTTAGTAGTTGTACACGGTATTGCAATGGCCATTTTTACATGATCCAAATCACGCCATATTATTCCTGGCCTACTGCCTTTTTGTTCGTGCCCTCTAGAGCCGCTCAAATCGATATTCCAAATTTCAGCCCTATAAGGTCCAGTCATTACATCACACCTGGCTTTGATCAGATATGCTTGCATCTTGCCAATCGCTGAACTCAGATTTCATTTTTTCAATATCCTTTTTAGATGGTTTGAATAACAGTTGTTTTGCTTTTGATACGCCTATTGCTATGCGCCCCTCGGAGTAAAATGATTTAAGTTTTTTTAGTTTGATAATGGCCTGTTTTTCATCATTCTCAGGTTCTCTAATCAAAAATGCGTAAGTGGATATTATTTCCAGTAAAGTTGGCTCAAGGTTATTGCTTATTTCTGAAAATACGTTGAGTTTTTTCTTTTCTTCTTCATTTGGAGTATAATTGGTTTTTAGAGCATTAACTCCTGCTTTGTTGGAATACAAATCATTAGTCAGGTTCGGAGAGTACGGCCCACGAACATTTAATGAGAAATTATATCCGGCATTTAGCCCCATCATTTCGAGCAAACAAACTGTTTTTTGAATAACCAATCTGTCTTGAAATTTATCTACATCTGGCTTAAACCCCAATTCTCTTAGGTATCCCAACACTTTTCTTAGCTCGCCCATCTAATCACCAGTCTAGAACTTTCTTGAACCATGAACGTAACGCTTCAAGATTTTCCTTTCCTTCTTTTGTTATAGCATACGAAGTCATCTTCTTTTTCTCTACAGTAATATCTTTGCCTTTTATGTACCCCATTTCTTCTAATGCGTTTAAATTAGAAAATAGTATTCCATCTTCCAAATCCAAACCTGCCTTTAATTCACGATAGCTCGAGCCATCATCTCCTAGATCTTCAAGAGACACAAGAATCAATATTCGAGGAAGAGAAAAAACCTTGGAGTTCAAAGCCTTAGCTTCAACCACCAAACCAATAATATTGTCCCTCATAATTGATTCTGGAGAATTAGATTTAAATAACTTACTTTTCAATATACTTTTAGTTTTTAAGTTACTCTGTTGAATAGCAACAACATACAATGCAATCGTTTGTCAGGCAAATCTTTTAAGCAGTTACAACCAACATAGTGCTGGGTGCGCCAGTGAAAGACATTTACGTGTTTGGAATATTGAAGAGCCGCTACTGCAAAGCAGTATTCGTGCTCTCGCTTGTCGTCGCATATTTTATCCTTCCGAGAGAGGTTTTTGAGAGCCCGCACTTCGTTTTTGGCATTGCGTTTATGCTCACGTTTGCTTTGCTGTCCACTTGCCTCGTAAGAAACGTAAAGGAGCGGCTGTTCGCGGCAAAAGCCGCTTCCGGCTCGCTTCTCGGCGCATTCGCCGCAATAGTGGGCTGGTCTGCGCTTCAGGTGTGCACCGTGAGCTGCACAGCTGGCTTCGGCGCAGCGCTGCTGTCCGCCTTTCTGCCATCCATGTTCATGCACTTCCTGATTTCTTACAGTATTCCGTTGATTGTGATCTCGCTGCTTGCGCAAATATTCGCTATTTACCGCATGAATTGTCTTGGACCATCGAAAGTGCCAGCTTAATGCAAGAGACCAATATCAGCAAATTCGCGTATATTTAACTGCAAAATGGAATTCGTGGCGATTACGATAAACAAAAATGCGATTTTATGTGCTACGCGATCCCAGGCAAAATAATTTCCATCAACGGCAACCGCGTCATAATCGATTATTTTGGCGAGAGGAAAACCGCACTTGTGCTGGAGCGGGACATGAAACTCGAAACCGGAAGCTTTGCCTATGCGCAGGGCGGCATCGTAATTGATACTGTTCCCGAAGCTGAAGCGAAAAAGATAGTTTCCTTTTGGGAAAGGAGATTCTTCGAACTGAAGAAAAAGGACGACGAATTGAGCGAAATAAAAGAAGGAAGCGGAGCGTTCAAAAACATTTTTTCCAAAATCCGGAATTCCAAACCGTTAAGCAAAGATGAAATGAAAAAAATTCTAAATGCGAAAGGAGAAGATGCGGAAGCCCTGCATTCCTTTGCGAACGCGTTGAGAAAGGAGGAATTGAAGAATTCCTGCTGCGTGCATGGAATAATAGAATTCTCCAATTACTGCGGTGTGAATTGTTTGTATTGCGGCATACGCGCGACGAAAAACATAAAGAGATACAGGATGAGCGAAGGGGAGATAGTGGACGCTGCGAACCGTGCAGTAAAATCGGGATTCAAAGCCCTCGTTCTGCAGAGTGGGGAAGATAAATTTTACACGCGTGAAATGCTCGTACGCATAGTGCAAAAAATAAGGATGATGGGCGTACTGGTTTTCCTCAGCATAGGTGAGCGCGACCTGAAAACATATCAGACGCTTTACGAGGCAGGCGCAAGGGCAGCATTGCTTAGGTTCGAAACCGGAAACCCTGAACTCTATGCCAGCTGGAGGCCAGGAAGGAAGTTGGAAGACAGGATAAAACTGATAAGGAAATTGCAGGAAATCGGCTATCTTGTTTCAACCGGCTTCCTCATCGGGCTTCCCGGAGAGCAGGAAAACGAGTTGGCGGACAACATCCTGCTCACGAAGCAATTGGGCACGGATATGTATTCGTTCGGACCATATATGGAAAAAGGGCACAACGTTGATCTGGAAAGATGCCTGAACGCTATTTCAGTCGTGCGACTGGTGGACAAGAGCGCAAAAATCCTCATAACCACGGCGCTGGAAACGGTTTCTCCGGAAGCGAAGAAGGCGGGGCTGCTTGCAGGGGGCAATTCCCTCATGATTAACGTTACTCCTGAAAAATATGCGAAGCTGTATACTCTTTACCAGGGGAAATACAAGCCAACAGGAGATGAAGTGAAAAATACAATTGCGCTGCTGCATTCGCTCGGCCGCGCGCCTATGGATTTGGGAAGATAAAAACGCATTCTTTTATATCCAAGCTTAAATAATGCAAACATGGGCAGGAGATCCGTACTAGGCATATTATTCTCTATACTGGCATTATTTCTGCTCGCCGGCTGCCCGCAGCAGGCAGGCAAATGCGGAGATGGGATTTGCGATGATTTTGAAAAGGCCAATCTGGATGTTTGCCCTGTTGATTGTAATGTATCCTG
Source organism: Microcaldota archaeon (assembly GCA_041694885.1). Taxonomy (GTDB): domain Archaea; phylum Micrarchaeota; class Micrarchaeia; order Anstonellales; family Bilamarchaeaceae; genus JAHJBR01. The sequence continues at coordinate 19,710 of JBGFRX010000027.1, forward strand.
TCCAGGGATAGCGCAACCTGCTCCCAACATGGTTAACGAATGCAAGGCTAAGAACGGCACTATTCAGCCCGTCTACGGCCAAGACAACTGCATAGCCAAATATGCGTGCAGCGCGCAGGCCGCGAACGAAACTGCTGTGGAATATTACAAAAATCCTTTTGGCGCCCACCCTGCGTTCATTTCCATCAATCACACCATGGAAAAAAACAGGAAGCAGCCATCTGAGGCAGACCTGGATTATACATATGGTTTGGATTTGGGCCTTGGATGGAACCGCCCCGGTTACTACCTCTTCTGGAACCTGATCCAGAAAACGGACAGCGATCTCGAGAACGGCAATTTCAACTGGTCCGAGAATGATTTCCTCTATGCCTCCAATCCAGAGGAAATGAACCTTTTCGTGAATATAGGCGGAATGGAAATAAGAATGACGGAGCCCCACACGTTCACATTCAAATCAAAATACTACGAGGACAAGTACACGGAATTCGTCAAGGCGGCTGTGGAGAGATACGACGGCGACGGGATAGATGACGCGCCCAACCTAAAAAACCCGGTGAAATACTATCAGTTGGACAACGAGCCTGACATCCGCGGCCTCGCGAAAGGGGACTGGAAGGGGTATGCGAATCTGCTGAAAATAACCTATGATGCAGTGAAGTCGAGCTGCAGCGACTGCAAGGTCGCGATAGGCGGCTGGTCACAGGGCATACGAGGATGGCGCGATTTCTACTCGCCCATAATTTCCAAATTGGAGGGGAATTACGTGGACATTTTCGATTTCCATTATTTCGGCTTTGAAACGTGGAAGAGGGTACCCGAGCAGATCAAAATCATACAGCAGGAGTTCGCAAAATACGGGAAAGAGCCGGAGATATGGGTAACTGAAACAGGCACTTATACAGGCACGCCATGCAGCCAACCACCTGGCATGAACAAAACAATATGCCTCCCATCCCAAACAGAAAAGCAACAGGCAGAATCGTTAGTGATCCGCATGGCGTATTCACTCGCAAAAGGAGTGAAAAAAGTCTTCTGGGCGTGGAGCATTATGGATGGTCCATTCGGCGGAACGTATGAATCCGAATTCAGTTATACCGGTCTGGTTTATGGCGGTTGGGCCGGGAACGATCCTGGATACGGAGTCAAAAAACTTTCTTACTATTCTTACAAGCTTTTGATAGAAAAACTGAAGGGCTCGGACTGGGACAACGTAGAGGCAGTTGTTGACGGCATGGACAACGTTTATGTTTACAAATTCATGAAAAAGGACTCAGGAAAGCCGGTCTGGGTCGCGTGGAACGACAACACTTCTTCAAAACAAATGACCATTTCAGGCATTTCCTCAAGCCAGCTGAAAATTACCGAGGCGGTTCCGGATTACGCATCAGGAAAAGAAATAAACGATTATGGCGCTGCATTTAAAACAGAGATAAAAACAGTACAGAATGGCGAACTGACTTTTGCATTAGGCGATACGCCTGTATTTTTGGAAGAGGGATAATATGAACAAATCTGCCATCGCGATTATTGCAATTTTGCTCTTGCTCACCGGCTGCTCGCAGCAGGCAGGCAAATGCGGAGATGGGATTTGCGACGATTTTGAAAAGGCCAATCCGGATGTTTGCCCTGCTGATTGTAATGTATCCTGTCCAAAGATAGCGCAACCTGCTCCCAATGTGGTTAACGAATGCAAGGCCAAGAACGGCACTATTCAGCCCGTCTACGGCCAGAACAACTGCATAATCAAATATGCGTGCAGCGCGCAGGCCGCGAACAGAACTGCTGCGGAATGCGGAAATGCGTTTGGGACGTTTTTTGTTGTTCATCTGGAAGTAGGGAATTATCCGAACCATAAAGGGAAGCCGTTTTTCAATAACGGCAATACGTCGCAGTACAACTGGCAGTCGGTCTTTTGGCCCACTTTAGTGGAAATGATAAAATTAGCTGACGAATACGACGCGAAATTGACACTTCTGCTGAATCCGCAATGGGTTGAGTTCATCGCCAGTGATGAAGAAAAATTACAAACAGTAAGGAAATGGGTAGCAAACGGCCACGAAATCGGGCTTCACCATCATGGCGCTGACCACATTGACTGGAACGGCTTTACTGACAGAATGGACAAAAAGAACGATTGGAAGTACAGAGGAACGATGAAGGACATGAAAAATATCCTGTCAAAACTCGGCATTCAGATGACAACTGCTACCATCTCGGACAAGAAACAGGATTATGCCGCGCTTCAGGATGTTTTTATCTATGACGTTGACGGCCATTCTTCCGAAGAGGGCAGGAGGCCGCCTTACAAAGTCGACCAGCTCTGCCCTGGGCTCGAATTCACGCAACTCGGAATGAGCTTCCTTCCCGATGTTGACCAGTTGCTTGCGGAGAACAAAGAGTCCTTCAAAAAAGCGACTGAAAAAGATATATACGGGCTCGTAACGCACGAAATCGATTTCCAAAAATCCATGATAAGCCGTGGCAGGGTCTCCAATACGGTGTACAAAGAATGGTTTGATTTCGTGACGGGGTGCGGGTATAAGGTAAGAACAATCAGGGACTTGATGGACGAATACAGGAAGACCTACCCGATTGATTCGACGTCCAATCCGATCCTGCACACTTCGGATTACCCGAACGACGCTTCAGCGAATGTGTGCGCAGAGAGGTAGGCGGAGTTCGCACATTCATCGAAGCCAAATTCCAAATGGTTTTAAGTTTGAGCAGGAATATTCCTGCTATGTCCTTCATAAACGAAAAGGAAATAGAGGAAATGCTTTCAATTTCCGCTGGCGATACCCGTGCAGAAGAGATAATTTCCAAATCCCTCGATTTGAAGGGGCTTTCGCAAGGGGAAACAGCGGCTTTGCTGAACGTGAAGAACCGGAAAATTCTGGAAAAGATGTTCGCAGCAGCGAGGAAAATAAAGGAAATGATTTACGGGAAGCGGCTGGTGTTCTTCGCCCCCCTATACCTTACTAATTCCTGCGTAAACGACTGCCTTTACTGTAGTTTCCGCGCACCGAACAAGAATCTAAGAAGAAAAATACTCACTCCTGAGGAGATAAAAAACGAAACACTCGCGCTTATAAAAGAGGGCCAGAAGCGCCTTCTTCTTGTGGCAGGAGAACATCCCGTCTCCTCAAATATTTCCTATCTGGAAAATGCGATAAGGGCGGTTTACGGGACGAAGGACGGAAAAGGGGAGATACGGAGAGTGAACGTGAACGTAGCGCCCATGTCCGTAGGCGATTTCAGAAAATTAAAATCAGCTGGAATAGGCACTTATCAATTGTTCCAGGAGACCTATCACCGCAAAACGTACGAAAAAATGCACCCTTCTGGCCCGAAAAGCGATTACTCTTACCGTTTGGATGCGATGGACAGGGCGCAGCTGGCTGGAATAGACGATGTGGGAATAGGGGCATTGTTTGGGTTGTACGATTTTAGATTCGAAGTACTTGCTTTGCTTGCGCATGCGAACTATCTGGAGGAAAAATTCGGGGCAGGGCCGCACACAATATCCGTCCCTCGTCTCGAGCCAGCGGAAGGCGCTCCTCTTGCCTCCAGCCCTCCATCTCCGGTTTCGGATTCGGATTTCAAAAAAATCGTCGCGGTTTTGCGAATGGCCGTTCCTTACACTGGGATGATTTTGTCCACGCGCGAAAAACCACCGTACAGGGATGAAATTTTCAAACTCGGCATATCCCAGATTTCCGCTGGGTCGAAAACGAATCCTGGCGGATACACTGAAAAGGTTTCGGGTGCCCAGTTTTCTGTTTCGGACGAACGCTCTCTTTCCCAAACCGTTTCTGACATTTTGGAAGAAGGTTTTTACCCATCCTTCTGCACTGCCTGCTACCGCGTCGGAAGAACTGGCGAGGATTTCATGAAATTGGCCAAGCCCGGAGAGATAAGGAATTTCTGCACCCCTAATTGTATTCTCACTTTCAAGGAATATCTTTTGGATTACGCTTCCCCTGAATTGAGGGAGAAAGGGGAAAAATTCCTCGAAAAGGAGATGCTCGAAATAGAGGACGAAATAAGAAGGGAAATCACGAGGAAAAAGCTCGGGGAACTCGAGAACGGGAAAAGAGATTTGTATTTTTAAACCTTCCCCCCCTTATTACCTTATTCATTCTATTCCTTAGTTTCCTTAATCGGAAGCGAGCCGCAAGGCGAAAAGGTAGATATGTATGCATGAAAGGAACGATTTGAACGATTTAATCGGCAAGTTGCAGAAGGAAAAGAAAGGGATATGGAAGCGCACAGCAGAGCTTCTGGGAAAGCCGAGGAGGAAGCGCATCGAGGTCAACCTCAGCAAAATAGAGGTCTATGCGCCCGAGGGCTCGACCGTTCTGGTTCCAGGGAAAGTGCTCGGTGCAGGCCGCATAAGCAGGAAAGTGAGCGTAGCTGCATTTTCGTTCAGCCAGAGCGCGAGAAAGGCGATATCCGATGGCGGCTCGAAGGCGATGAGCATAGACGAGCTCTTTGCCCAGAATCCAGATGGAAAATCAGTTGTTATTTTGGTTTAAGTGGTCATGATGATAATAGTTGATGGAACTGATATGGTGCTCGGCCGGCTTGCGAGCAACGTCGCGAAAGCGCTCATGCGCGGCGAGGAAGTGCACCTGATAAATGCTGAAAGGATCGTGGTCTCTGGAATGCCGAAAAACATAGTCGGGGATTACATGCAGAAGCGCCGGCTCCAGCAGAAAGCAACTCCGGAATTTTCTCCGAAATGGCCGAAGGTGCCACATCTTCTCGTAAGGCGGGTGGTGCGCGGCATGCTTCCCTTCAAAAAAGCAAAAGGAAGGGCCGCATTCAGGAAATTAAGGGTCTATGCAGGAAATCCAGGCATTAAAGGGGAAGCAAAGTCGTTCGGGGACGCGAAGAGCAGTGGATTCAGGAAGTCCATGACTATAGCTGACATGTGCAGCCAGCTCGGGGCGAAGTGGTGATTCTTATGACTGAACAGGAAAAGCAGAGGGAGGAAAAAGCAGCTCAGAAAAAGGAGACGAAACCGGCTGAGAAGAAGCAGAAAGGTGGCGAAGCCAGGCATGCCCATGCGGAGAAGAAGCAAAAAAGTGGCGAAGCCAAGCCGGTTCATGCGGAGAAAAAGTACGAGGCGGTCGAAAAGAAGGCGGAGGAGCGCGTTCCTAAAACCGAGGCAGCGAAGCTGGCAGCGGAAGCGCACCATGCAAAGAAAGCACCGAAAAAGCACGTTGCATCAGTTCCTGTTGCAGGAGGAGACGCGCCAACTACTGGCGCAGCAGTGGAGAAGAAGCCCAAAAAGGCGAGAAAGAAGTCCAAAGTGGCGCTTGCGAGAGGAAAGAGAAAAAGGGCCATTGCAAGGGCAGTGGTTTCGCCTGGAAAAGGGAGATTCGTTTTCAACAAGGTGCTTTTCGACGCCATTCCCAATGTTTACATACGCGAGATAGTTCGCGAGCCGCTCAACTTCCTTGGGGCAGAGCTTGCAGGAGTGGACATAAACGTGCGGGTGCGCGGCGGAGGCCAGATGGGCCAGGCGCAGGCGGCGCGCACAGCGATCGCGAAAGCGCTCGTGGAATATACGCAGGACGGTAGGCTCAAAGGCGCGTATCTGGAGTACGACCGCTCGCTCCTCGTGGAAGACGTGAGGAGAGTGGAGCCGAAGAAGTACAAGGGACCCAAGGCAAGGGCAAGGTTCCAGAAATCATATAGATAGCATTATAATGGTGATTGAGATGGGTGAAAAATTGCTTCATGGATGCATTCGCAATTTTTCAGATCCGTTTTGCCGCGAGGGCGGCAAAAGGTTCTCAATCACATCAGCGCAACGATAATGGTGATTGAGATGGAATTCCCGGTAAGATGTTTCACGTGCGGCGCGGTGATAGGTGATTTGTACGCTGAGTACAAGAGGATTTTGCCGCAGAGCGCGGACAAGGCGCTCGATCAGCTCGGCGTTACGAGGTATTGTTGCAGGCGCATGTTCGTCTCGCACGTGGAGCTCATAGACACGATAAACAAATACAACAAATAGTTTTGCTTTTTTGCAAAACCGGAAACGGGCGCCCGAAACCGGGAACCCGGAACTGAAAACCGTTTCTGGGGCCGTGAGGTAACCTGGCATCCTGCAAGCTTGGGGTGCTTGTTATCTGAGTTCAAGCCCAAAAAGCTGCACTGTGTCAGCGATTTGGGGGGCGCATCTCAGCGGTCCCAAATTTTATATTCGTAAAAATGCAGGTGATGATTGTGGCTGAAGAAAAAGAGGAGAAACAGAGCATGCTCGTGAAGCAGGAGAAATACCTGGAGGCAGGAATACATATAGGTACCAAGATGCGCACGTTCGATATGAAGGGTTTTGTGTTCAAGACGCGCGACGACGGCCTGAACATACTCGATTTGAGGAAGATTGACATGCGGCTCCGCGAGGCGGCGAAGCTCATGGGAAGGTACAAGCCAGAGGATATACTGGTTGTCGCGTCGAGGATATATTCCGGAAACGCCGCATCTAAATTCGCCGCGCTTACCGGAGTGAATCTGGTGAAAGGAAGATTCGTTCCTGGAACGATGACCAATATAGTTCTCAAGGAATTCAGGGAGCCCAAACTGGTTTTCGTCTCTGATCCGAGGAACGAGCGCGAGGCGATAATGGAGGCGGCAAAGACCGGCGTTCCGGTGGTCGCGCTCTGCGATACGGACAACGAAACTAAATACATCGACTACGTGGTTCCGGCGAACAACAAGGGAAGGAAGGCGCTTGCGCTCGTTTTCTATATCCTCACAAGGGAGCTCATGATGTCGCAGGGGGAAATTTCATCCTACGACCAGTTCCAGTACGACACCACCTACTTCGAGGAACTCGAGGAAGTGAAGAAGCCGGAGCCCGAAATCCCGGTAGTGAAGCAAGAGGACAAGCCGGAAGAAACAGCTGCCCCTTCGGTCTCAGCATAAATATCCGGATGTTTTTTTCAGCCGCCGCATCTCCTTCTTTCATCAGTGTTTTGTATATACGAGCAAATAGCTGTGTCGTTCTTCTGCGCTGCGAAACGGCTAAAGCATTTGTCCTTCCAGTCGGCATTTGCAACTGCAAGGCATTTTTCCTGGCTGAGATTTTTTGTCTGCAGGATAACGTCCGCATAGCAGTTGATCCTGATATAAATAGTTGAAAGATTGTTGCACGCAGAGGGGTCATAGTATTGAAGGGCAAAGGCGCGCAGGCATCCGTCCCTCGTGCCAATAACGTATTTGTCGCTTATTGCATTGCAGCCCGATATATCGCCGCTGGAAAGGGAATAGTTCCTGTAGCAGTCCCACATATACAAGAGTTCGTTATTGGCGCAGTGCGAATAGTTCTTTTCAGCGAGCGCAGCGCTGAGGTAGCAATTGAATTTGTAAAGCCCGCTCTCCACCAGGCCGCAATATGAATAGTCCCCAGAATACTGGGCGAGCAGCTGATAGCAGTAATCCACTGTATATACGCCGGAAAGAAGGGAGCACTCGTTCTTTTTCTCAACCACGCTCCTGCATGCGTAATTCTCCGCATCTGAGAAAAGGCCGGAGCAGGCAGTTGTATCGTTGCGCATAGTCGCATAAGTAAGGAAGCAGCTGGCCAATGTGCAGTATTTCGTATCATTGTATCTGAGCGCAAGGCACGTCTCGCGTTTTTCTCCTTCAGGTATGTCGAGGCATGGCGGATTCACTCTTTCCCTGCATGAAGTTCTGTCTTCTGCCTTGAGAAGGTCGCACAAACTCGCGTTTTTACCGAACACCGCAAAATCCATCACACAGCCCTTCCTCAGCAGGTAGTTCCTGAGCGCAAGGCACGCGGAAAGGTCGGAATTGGAGAATACCTGCCAGCATTCGTCGCTCTTCGCTGTGCTGACGTTTCTGCAATATGAGGAATCGGAGTTCGCTATTGCTGCCTTGATGAGGCATTCGTCATCACATTCCGTGCTTACGTTGATAGTTACGTTCATGCCGGGCGAGTAGTGCCCGGTTATCCTGGCTATTATGCGCGCAACGTCTTTTTCCAGGAAAAGGAAATAGATGAGAGTAAATACTATAGAGGAAACGATGACCGCAAAGATTATCATGTTCCTGAGGCGCGCATAGCGGTTGAAATGATATTCCCTGTCCATGCTGCATATATCGCGCTTTCGTTTATAAATTTTCATTTTCCTCCACGCGCCTTCGCCCCTAAAGTCATTTCTATATTTTTGTGGTTTTATAGCCGCGGGATAAAAATCACTCTATTTAAATCTTATCCAAAATAACCTTTAGCTTTCGAGTTCAGGAAACCAGGAACAAGAAAGTGAAGTGAGGGTCGGATGGAGCTTCGGCTAACCATCCACTCTTATGCTTATCCTGTTTCTCCACAATGATCCCGTTGTTCGATTTTCATTTCCCGATTTTCTTCGTCGTGTCAGAAAGCGCGAAAGAAAGGTTTAAAAAACTTCTAATGAATACTACACAATTACATCGTCTAATCTGATTTAAGTTGAAAATAAATCGTTCAGTTTCAATTAAGCTGAATAAAGTGAAAGGGGGCGGGAGCCGCGATATGCGCTGGCGCTTGTCTCAAGGATTACGCGCGGAAAACGCGCGGGACAGGCGATAACATGAGCAGGCAAAAGCAGCAGGAAAAGCACAGCGAATTCCAGGAGCTCGTGGCAAGCATACACTCCGCAGAATCCGAGGCAGACCGCGTGAAGTCCGATTACGAGGCGAAGACAGCGGAACTGCTCAGGAAAGGAAGGAAAAGGAGCGTGGAGCTGTGCGAAGCGTACGAAAAGAAGGCGGCAGAAGCCAAAAACAGGATTCTCTCCACTGAAAGGGAAAAGACATCTGCGCAGGCGAACGAAGTCATTGCAGAAGCGAAAAAGCAGGCAGCAGTACTACGTTCGAAAAAGCTTGATCGAAAAGGCATAGAGGCGGTTTTCGAAGGCCTTGTTTCTTCATTGTGATTCACATGTTCAAGCCAGTGAAGATGCAGCGGCTCATGCTTTTGGCAATGAAGGACTACGAAAGCCGGCTGATATCCTCGCTACACAAGGCAGGCATGGTCGAGATACGCTCATTGGACGTTCCCGGGCTCGAGAAAGGAAAGCCGCTCGAAATACACAACGACGTTTCGCGCGAAGTCGTGCGCATCCGCGGCATAATAAGCGCATTCCAGCTCCTTCCTTTTGCGAAAAAAGAAAAAAATTATGAGAAAATCGGAATGCGCGAGCCGGAATACGTACGCTGCCTCGCAGAAGCAGGGCGCATCAGGATAGATGCGGAGCTCAAGGAACTCGTTGACCTAAGGTCCAAACATGTTGCCGAACTTGCAGAACGCGAGAAGAAAAAGGAGGAAATTTCCAAAGCCGCATATTTCGCAGGCGTGGACTTTTCAAGATTGGAGACGAGGAATTTCACGTTCGTGCTCGGAAGCGCGAAGAAAAAGGTCTTTGCGCAGTTCAGGAAGGACCTTGAGGAATACCTGAACAGGGACTGCGAAATCCTCCATACACCTACAGGTAAGGATGACGAGATGGCGCTCGTATTCTATCCAAGGAAGGAAAACATCGAATTCGTGCTTTCGCGCTACAATTTCGAAAAAATACACCTGCCCGATAATTTCTCTTCTTTCGACCAGGGGGCGAAGGCATTGGATGCGGAAACAGCAGCAACCAAAAAAATCATCGCAGAGACCGAGAAAAAGATAGCGGAAATGCACGACGCGAATATGCCTTCGCTCGTGCGGCTCGAAAAAGAACTCTCGGTGCTTTCCGCGCGCGCTGCAATATCCACTAAATTCGCCTCAAGCAGGAAAATAATCGCGATAAAGGGCTGGATAAAAAAGAAGGACGAAAACGCGCTGAAAGACATGCTCCGGCTATCGTTCCCGGAGGAAGCTGAAATCGTTGAACTCGAAACCGGAGAGGATGCGCCCGTGGTTCTCGATAACCCCAAATCAATACATCAGTTTCAGTGGCTCGTGGAATTCTATTCGCGTCCGTCCTATAGAGAGTTCGACCCTACGTTCCTGCTCCTCTTCACAGTTCCAATAATGTACGGAATGATAGTTGGAGACGTGGGATACGGCCTTATATCCATTATACTCTCCTCGCTCATACTCAGGAAGTTCAAGAGCGGAATGCTCGGAAACATAGCCAAAATATGGCTGTTCTCGTCCATTGCGGCAATGCTCTTCGGAGTGGTTTTCGACGAATGGCTCGGTTTCCCCCACTTAAAGTTCCTCGAATGGCTCAAGAAATGGGGAATAAACACTGGGATCGAACACCAGCTTTACGAGGGCATAGGCAGAAGCCATAACCTTAACCTAGTGATAGGGCTTTCGCTGCTCGTGGGCATAGTACATCTTTCCCTTGGCTTCATACTAGGTGCGATGAACGCATGGCACCACGACAAAAAACATGCGGCAGCGAAGATATTCTGGCTTTCGCTTCTCCTGAGCGGTACAGCATCCGTCGCCACGCTGATGTTCAACATGCTTCCGCAGGACGTGGGAAACATTGCAGTCGCGATGCTTGCGGTGAGTGTAGTTGCCGTAATCGCGCTCGAAGGCGTGCCTGGTTTATTCGAGATTCCAGGGCTTGCTGCAAATGCACTTTCCTATTCGCGAATTGCAGCCGCGGGCGTAGTAGGCGTTATCCTTGCTGAAATGATAAACGAGACGATGCTTCCCACTCCGGAGAGAAGCATAGTGATGATTCCGGTGTTCATTTTGCTCCACGTACTGAACGCTGCGTTCGCCATGTTCGAGAGCATGGTGCAGGGCGGCCGTCTCAATCTGGTGGAATTCTATTCGAAATTCTTCCACGGCGGCGGGCAGCCGTTCAGTCCGTTCGCAGCAGAAGAATTCAAAAACGAATGAAAAACAGGTGAAAATATGGCAGATGCAGTAGCAGGAGAAATCGCGGCCGAAGGGCTCATTGGAATAGCAGCGGGGCTTGCAATGCTCGGCGGTGCGATAGGAACCGCAATGGTGCAGAGCAGCGTGGGTTCGAGCGCGATGGGAGTAATCGCGGAGAAGCCAGAAGAGTCGAGCAAGCTTTTGCTCTATTACCTGATTCCGGAAACCATACTGGTGTTCGGGTTCGTGATATCGTTCCTGCTCATCAGCAAAATTGCCTGATGGGCTTTTTTGGGGTTTTTCGTTTCGTGTTCTGTTTGAACGAAATTGGAAACGGAACTCCTAAGGAGCCTGACTCAACTGTAAAAAGAGGTTGTTGAATGCTGAGCGAAATAAAGAAAACGATAGTCAGGGACGCACGCAAGGAAGGAGAGGACTCCATTCGCAGGGCAGAGGAGGAAGTTGAAGCCGAGCTTGCCAGGGTGAAGGCAGAAGGCGAGGCAAAAGTGGCGCTTGCGGAGCGCGAGGCGCATGCTCTCATTGAAGGCGAAAGACGCGAGCGGCTGAGCTGGGCGAAATTGGAGGCGAAAAGGACACTTGCTGAGGCAAGGGAGGATGTGGTGAACGCAGCAATGGATGTGCTCATAAGCCGCATGAATGCCTATTCAGGCACGAGATCCTACACTCAGCGGATGAAGGCGATGATTTCCCTTGCTGTGAGGGAAATGGGGGGCAATGCCGTTGTGCACGTGAAAAGGGCTGAAAGAAAGTCCCTTTCTGTTTCGGGTGCGACTGTGCTGGGCGACGCAGACATAATTGGCGGCGCTGTAGTGGAGAGCAAGGATGGGCGGCTGCGGATCGACCTGTCTTTGGAGGCGCTTCTCAATGCCCACAGGGACGAGGTAAGAAAGGACATTTACTCGCGTCTGTTCAGGGAGTGATTCACGCATGGCAAAACCGAGCGCATTTTCCCAGGTTAAAAAGACGCACATTGCGAAAAGCCCGGGGAAGGGCTTCCAACTGCCGCAATCCCGTGCTGCGAAATACGGCTATTCCAACGCGCGTGTGAGCGCGATGAAGGGACTGCTTCTGAAAAAGGAGCTGCTCAGGGAAATAAGCCGGGTGGGAAGCGTTGACGCAGTGGTGGAAATGCTCGAGAGAACGTATTACAAGGAGAACCTCGTGAGAAACTCGATGCACTATCACGGCTCTGACCTCGTTCAGATTGCCTCTTCCATGCATTTTGCGGAAATAGCGAACAAGCTCGCGCGCATAACTCCGGAGAGCGAAAAAAAGAAGTTCAACCTTATGCTCACGAAATGGGATATAGTGAATGCGAAGACGATATTGCATGCGAAGCGCGTGGGGAAGAAATACGAAGATGTTGCGCCATTCATAATACCCATCGGTTCGTTCACGGAATCGGAGGTGAAGGGCCTGCTCGAGGGTGGAGGCGAGAATGTGTTCCTCAAGTTTGCAAAAACCCACCTTGGAAGGCGGCTTACCGCAAGTCGGGCGGTTTCCAGTACTGAAATGGAAAAACTGTTCCTTACCATGAGCAGTGCGGAACTTGTGAAACTGGAGTCGATTCTGGATTCGTTCTATTATTCGCTATACGGCGCGAGCGAACTGCTTGCTTCGAAGGAGCTCGGGCAGATTATGAAGGTCTTCATGAAAGAGATAGACGCTAAAAACGCATCTCTCCTCGTGCGGCTAAGGCAGCACGGGATAAGCGATTCCAAAACGCTGGAAAAATATTTCATAAAGGGTGGATACAGGGGCTTCGGCTCCTTCGCTCCAATCATAGAGGCGCGCAGCGCGGAGGAGATGCTCAAGAGCGCTGCGAAAATGTTCGAACTCAAGACGGTGCCTGCAAGCGCCGTGGAGCTGGAGGTGATGCTGGGCAACCGACTCGCCGGAGCAAAGTTGAGCGCATTCTATCGCTCGGTGCTTTCCGTAGGCACGATCCTCGGATTCCTTTTCCTCAAGGAGGAGGAGATAAACAACCTGAGGAAAATCGCGGTTGGGAAGGAGTTCGGGTTTCCTGAGCAAAAAATAACCGAGATGCTTGTCTTCCCGGCTTAAAAATCATTGCCTAAAAAATAAAAAAAATATTTGATGATTTTATGGTAAAAGGAAAAATCGCAGTTTTGGGAGAACACCACTTCACAATGGGCTTCCTTTTCGCAGGAGTGCAGGACACATTCACAGTGAAAGATTCAGGAGCTGCAGCGGAGCAGCGACTCATCGAGCTCATAAGTTCCGGGGAATTCTCCGTGATATTCATAAGCGAGAAGTTGAGCGAACAGATGGACTGGCGGCTGAAGAAGCGCATTTCAAATCTTGCATATCCGGTGATTGTTCCACTGCCGGACATCACGGGGGAGGGCAGCGAGGCGGCGAACATAAAGGCGTTCATCAAGAGGGCGCTTGGATTCGATATTGCCACAAAATAAAAAACGATTATTCAAGGTGATAATGATGGGCAAGAAGGGAACGTTAAGCAGGATTTCAGGACCAGTTGTAGAGGTCAGGAACCTCGAGGACGCGAAGCTCTACGACGTTGTGAGGGTTGGAGAGGAAGGGCTGGTAGGCGAAATAATCAAGATAGTTGGCAACACGTGCGTTGTACAGGTTTACGAGGACACTACCGGGCTGAAGCCAGGCGAGTCGGTGGAGAACACCGGCCAGCCGCTGAGCGTGGAGCTCGGTCCCGGAATACTGAAAAATATCTACGATGGCATACAGAGGCCGCTCAAGGATATAGAGTCGAAGAGCGGACACTTCATCAAGAGGGGAATCAACGTCCCTCCACTTCCACGCAACATCAAATGGGAATTTACCGCAAAGGCGAAGGCAGGGGAGCGCGTGAAAGCAGGAGACATTCTGGGCGAGGTGCAGGAGACCGAGCTCATTGTGCATAAAGTTCTTTCCCCTTACGAAGGCAAGCTCGACAGGATAAAGAGCGGCAAATACAGGATAGACGAGGAGATAGGGCAGATAACCGTTGAAGGCAGGAAAAAAGACCTCTACCTTTACCAGAAATGGTTCGTGAGGAAGCCGAGGCCTTATGCGGAAAAATTCCCGCCAATAATTCCCCTTGTTACCGGGCAGCGCGTCGTGGATACGTTCTTCCCTATTTCAAAAGGAGGCACTGCATGCATCCCAGGTCCCTTTGGCTCCGGCAAAACGGTTACGCAGCAGTCGCTGGCCAAATATTCCGATACGGAAATCTGCGTATACATCGGCTGCGGCGAACGCGGGAACGAAATGACAGAAGTGCTTACAGAGTTTCCGCACCTGAAGGACGATAAGACGGGGAAGCCGCTCATGGAAAGGACAGTGCTTATTGCGAACACTTCCAACATGCCGGTGGCTGCGCGCGAGGCGAGCATATACACCGGAATCACTCTCGCAGAGTATTATCGGGACATGGGATACAACGTTGCGCTCATGGCCGACTCCACAAGCAGGTGGGCAGAGGCGCTGCGCGAAATAGGAGGGCGTTTGGAGGAAATGCCCGGCGAAGAAGGCTATCCAGCATATCTTGCGAGGCGGCTTGCTGAATTCTACGAAAGAGCAGGACGGGTGCGGACTCTCGGTACCGGGGGAGCCGGAGAAGGCGGCAAGAGCAGTGAACGCTACGGGTCGATTTCGATTATAGGCGCCGTATCTCCTCCTGGCGGAGACATAAGCGAGCCGGTTTCGCAGAACACCCTAAGGGTCACAAAGGTCTTCCTCGCTCTGGACGCATCTCTTGCGCAGAGAAGGCACTTCCCTGCGATTAATTGGCTCAAGAGCTACTCGCTCTACAAAGAATCGTTGGACGAATGGTTGCGCGCGAACGTTGCACAGGACTTCCCTTCAATGAGGGACAAGGCGATGGAATTGCTTCAGAAGGAGGCAGAGCTGCAGGAAATAGTACAATTAGTGGGGCCTGATGCGCTTCCTGATCGCGAGCAGGTGATTCTTCTCGTGACCAAGATGCTAAGGGAGGACTTTTTGCAGCAGAACGCATACAGCGACGTGGACGCGAAGGCGAGCTTCTCGAAGCAATACCTGATGCTAAAGAACATAATGAACTTCCACGAAAAGGCAGTTCACGCAGTTGACGTGGGAGTGCAGCTCAGGAAAATACAATCCGTGCCGGTGAAGGCGAAAATCGGGAGGATGAAGGAAATAAGGGAAGGAGAGCTCGAAAAGCTACGTGAGCTCCAGAAGGAAACGGACAGCGATTTCGTCTCGATTTCTGGCGATTTCCCGAAGAAGCAGTAAACGAATAAGTGCAAGCTATATGCAATAACTGGCGTGAACAAAATGAAATGAATACGGAATGATTTGGAATGAAACCGATGCATTGGTGCAGGTGATTGCGATGAAGGAATACAAGACGATAAACCAGATTGCCGGTCCGCTCGTTTTCGTGGAAGGCGTGAGTGGCGTGAGCTACGGCGAGATAGTCGAGATCAACCTTCCCTCCGGCGAGAGGAAAAAGGGCCAGGTGCTCGACGTTAACGAATCCATCGCAGTGGTGCAGATATTCGGGCCCACAGCAGGAATAAACACTTCCCAGACGTCTGTAAAATTTTTGGGAGAGACCATGCGCATAGGGCTCTCCGGCGACATGCTTGGCCGCGTCTTCACCGGGCTCGGCGAGCCGAAGGACAAGGGACCGAGGATAGTTCCCGAGGAGAAAGTGGACATAAACGGCCTTCCCATAAACCCCTATTCGCGCGAAAGCCCTGCTGATTTCATCCAGACGGGCGTCTCGACAATAGACGCGATGAACACCCTCGTGCGCGGCCAGAAGCTCCCGATTTTCTCCGCTTCCGGGCTTCCGCACAACCAACTCGCTGTCCAGATAGCGCGGCAGGCAAAGGTGCGTGGAACGCAGGAGGAATTCGCAGTCGTGTTCGCAGCAGTTGGAATCACGCACGAAGAAGCATCGTTCTTCATGCGTGACTTCGAAAGAACTGGCGCGCTGGAAAAATCCGCGATCTTCCTCAACCTTGCGGACGACCCGAGCGTGGAGCGACTGATAACTCCACGTCTCGCACTCACTGCAGCAGAATACCTCGCATTCGAGCACGACATGCATGTGCTCGCGATAATCACCGACATGACAAACTATTGCGAGTCGCTGCGCGAAATCGCAGCTGCACGGCAGGAAGTTCCAGGAAGGAGGGGCTATCCGGGTTACATGTACACCGACCTTTCAACTATTTACGAGCGCGCAGGAAGAGTGAAGGGAAAGAAAGGGACAGTTACGCAGCTCTCGATACTCACGATGCCTGGAGACGACAAAACGCATCCCATTCCTGACCTCACCGGCTACATTACCGAAGGGCAGATCGTGCTCGCGCGCGACCTCCACAGGAAAAACATCTACCCTCCTGTTGACGTGCTGCCTTCGCTTTCGCGACTCATGTCCTTGGGAATTGGGCCGCAGAAGACGAGGGAGGACCATAAGGGTGTCTCAGATCAGATGTACGCTGCATACGCAACCGGAAGAGACCTGAGATCCCTGAGTGCAGTCGTGGGCGAGGAAGCGCTCACGGAGACGGACAGGAAGTTCCTGAGGTTCGCGGACGAGTTCGAGAACCGCTTTGTCCGCCAGGGTGCGTATGAGGACAGGAGCATAGAACAAACACTTGATCTCGGGTGGGATCTTCTTTCAGCGCTGCCCGAAGAGGAGCTCAAGAGAGTGAAAAAGGAACAGATCGGGAAGTACATGAAGAAAAAGGAAGAGAAGGAGGAAAAGAAAGAATGATATGCCGGGCGACAAATTACTGCGCGGTGCTGTGAATGGCAGAACAACCGAACCCGACGAGAATGGAGCTCCTGAAGCTCAAGGACAGAATAACCCTTGCGAGAAAAGGACACAAGCTTCTCAAGCAGAAGCGCGACGCCCTTATTCTCGAGTTCTTCAGGATCCTGAAAAAATCGAGGGACATAAGAAGTGAGCTCAATGCGAAGATGAAAGGTGCATATGCTGCTCTCGCAACCGCGAAATCCTATCATTCCACATTCGAGCTCGAGGCGCTTTCACTCGCAGGCGCGCGGATGATGGATGTAGATGTTGAAGTGAAGAACGTGATGGGCGTTAAGATACCGAACCTCACGGTGCAGCTGGAAAAGCGCGAATACCCGAACAAAGGCTATTCCATACTCGGCACTACTTCGATGCTTGAGCAGTGCGTGGAGGAGTACGAGCAGGCGCTCGACATGGCGATGCAGCTCGCTGAAACGGAAATCGCGATTAAGCGCCTAATCACAGAAATAGAAAAGACCAAGCGTAGGGTGAATTCCCTCGAATTCATAATGATCCCGCACCTCGAGGAGCAGATGAAGATGATCGCGTTCAAACTGGATGAGCTCGAGAGGGACAGCTTCGTCTCGCTCAAAATGATAAAGAGGAAACTGGCTAAAGAAGGGAAGGGCTGATGAGAATTTCCCGCGACTCAAAATCAGAATCCGAAGCGTTTCGAATTATTGGATGAAGCCAGTTTGAC
>JBGFRX010000041.1:0-36533 GCA_041694885.1 Microcaldota archaeon
TCCATGAAAGAAGCGAAAACAAGTGTAGATGAAACGATCAGCAGTATCGGGATGAGCGCGAAAAGCAGATCGAACGAAACAAATCCATCATATTGCTTCGCCATCGTTTTCACCAATTCCGCATTTTCGCGAGCCCCACCCTTACGGCATAGTTGCTCGCAGAAACCAATTTGTCGAAAACAATCTGCCTTTCCATTTTTTCGTTTGTGCGCGCTTCCATGAAAGAAGCGAAAACAAGTGTAGATGAAACGATCAGCAGTATCGGGATGAGCGCGAAAAGCAGATCGAACGAAACAAATCCATCATATTGCTTCGCCATCGTTTTCACCAATTCCGTATATCGTGTATCCATAAATCCTCTCGCCGTCCTTTTCCACGGCTATCGCTCCTTCCCTGTCCACATCCCCTGCTGAATAATTGCCGGAAACCAGGAATTTTTCCCCCCTCATCGCTTCCGCAACATCCAGCGTCCTCGCGAACCCCTCTATTTTCGCTTTTTCCAGTATTTTCTCAGAATGGATTTTCGAGGCCGAGAGGAAGTGGGAAAGTGCGGCGAGCAGGACCGAGACCAGTGCGAGTAGAAGGAGGAAATCAAGAAGGAATTCCACTGAAACCTGCGCCTTTTTCTTTCTCATCCGATCATCCCCTTCTGGACGGAATAAGGAATTTCGAATATTTTTTCGCTCGTGGGAATGTAAGATGCCTTCGAGGCACCGAATTTTTCCGAATATATTGTGATTCCGAATATTTTCGGATTTCCCCCCAAATTCAGTGAACCAAGCCTCACATTCGCAATCGCGAAATTTCCATTCTGAACGTCCGCAAGCACTTCCGCGTCCACAAAATCCCTGCAAAGGGCAATCGGTTTGCAGTTCGCGCATGTCCCTGTCACCCCCTCCACAAGCGAGCGCTCCGCAATCTCGCCAAATTCGCCTTCCGAGGAAATTTCCCCGCACCACATTTTGATCTCGTAATCGCGTTCTGCGGAAAAATCAAGGAGAGAGAGCGATGCAATCACTCCATCCCTTATCCTTTCCTTCGCCTCCAGCAAGTCAAACGCCTTCATTCCTTCCGAAGCGGCAACTTCGGCAAGATATCCCAGGAAGCCGGCAATCGCCCCGTACTTCGCCGCAGTGAGCATGTTCCTTTTCGCTTCCAACGAGAGCTGCTCCATGCGCTCGAGCGCTATCGCATTTGAGAAATTCACTGTTTTGGAATTATTGTACGCGTGCGCCAGCACGACCAATATCGCGAGGGCGGCAAGCACGAGGAGAAAGGAGACGAATCCACGCATGGAAATGAATTGGAAAAGAAGGATTAAAAAGAAAAGGAAAATGGACGTTCAGCAGCTCACAGCTGGACTATACATCGCACCCAGGATGCCTGGAGTCACCACCACTATAAGAAGCCCGATTACAGCGCCTACGAGCATTGCGGTCGCCCAAACTGATGCTCTTGCTCTTGTTTCAGCACCGAGGAGCTGGCCTGCTGCATATATAGCTCCGGCAGCAACAATCATGAGAAACGCAATTATAGGAATAATGCTCCTTATTCCTGCGCATAGCGAACTAAGCGCAGCGCTCAAATTGGCAAAGCCAGTTCCACCAGCAGCAACAAAAGAACTCAGAATCAGCAGCGAGAAAATTACAAGCAGCATTTTGGATTTCCTCATTTTCTATCACCTTTCATTGACATTATGCATTACATTTGATGGAAATATTTATAAAGATACTTAGGAAACGAGAGAACGCAAAAAAAGAAAAATGTGAGAAATGCCGATTTTCGAGCTGCCTTTTTTCCTCTCTGCAAATACGTATGGAACTTCAGCAACCTTTGCGCTTCGGTCTAACTGCTTAAGTATATCCACAAGCACTTTGAGCCCATTTCCTACAACCCTGCGCTCATCGATATTCCGCAATAAATTTTTCCTGAACCCGAAAAAACCGGAAACAGGGTCGCTGCAGGATGCGGAATTGCGCGCAAAAAGAACGAAGCGCGCAAGGGCATTCGCGCCAAAGGATATCGCCTGCCGCGCAATGCCCCAGTTCTCGTTTTTGGTCCTGCACGCAACCGCAAGTTCAACATTATCCAGGGCTGAAACCAGTTCTCCTGTCTTCTCAACCGGGTGCTGAAAATCCGCATCCATCACGATTATCTTTTCCGTCCTGACTATTTTCGCGGCATCCAGAATGCTTCCCGCAAGCCCCCTTTTCATTTTTGAGTGGTCGAAAAAAATTATTTTTTCATCCACGGTGGCGAGGCGCTCCACTATCCCCCTCGTCCTGTCCGTGGAGCCGTCGTCGCTCACTATTACACGATAGCCACGTCCCAAAAGCTCAGCTGCGATTTTGTCTATGTTTTCCTCTTCATTCAGCGTGGGAAGGATTACCGTTGCACTGCATTTGTGATTTTCCCTTCCGCGTTTTTTGCCTGTGCGCATGCGGAATTTTATACGGCAGATATAAAAAGCCGTTGCGGATAAAAAAATATGGGCTGGAGCATGCAAAAAACAACCCGAATCAGCTTTGGCAATAAATTACTTCTGGTTATCGTCCTCACCTTTCTCCTGAAATTGGCGCTTCTGCCAGTGCATCCGCTTTACCTGGACGAATGCCTTTACAGCGAAATGGTGGAAGAACAGCTGGAGAGCCCCTCGCTCGTGCCCACTTACCTGGGCTTTGACACGAGTTGGAAGCCGCCGTTCTTTTTCTGGGCATACGCGCTGCCTGTAAAGGCGCTCCACCTGATAACAGCTGATATAGAGATTATTTACCGGTTGCCAAACCTTCTTTTAGGCGCACTGAACATATGGCTCGTATTCATTCTTTTCAAAAAAATAACTGATGAAAGGAAAGCATTCTACACAGCGCTCCTTTATGCATTCTGCGCGCTTATCTTCTATGCTGACCTGAGAGTTCTCCTTGACACCATGAACACAACGCTCATTCTCGCTTCTCTTCTTTCCTATTTCGGGCACCCAGAGCCAAAAAACATCGTGCTGGGCGCATTATTCGCCTTCCTTGCAGCAATAACAAAATCAGTAGTCGCATTCGTAATTCCAATAGTGGTTCTTGCGCATTTTTGGGAAAAGAGGCAGCTCAGCGCCCTGTTCGTGCTCTCGCTTCTTGCAGCCCCGCTTGGGATTGCCTTCCATTACCTGTTCCTTTCCGCGTTTGCACCCGATCTTGCCAATGCACAGTTCACCTACGACGTGATGGGAAAATTGGCAAGGGAAGGGATGAATTATGGTGAAAATCTCCAACTCTCTTACGGAAACGCATTCGTCTATGCACATGCGCTTTTCGTGTTCGCCGCGCTCGGCTTCCTTAAATTCGGAAAGGAAAAAATTTCCCTGAGCGCATGGTTCATAATGATCGTTTTCGCGCTGCTTGGAAGCAGCGGCATGATGTGGTACTTTTATCCTTTCATCCCGGTGCTCGCCTATTTTTCCGTAAAGGCGCTTTCATCCGATGTTTCTTCGGGCAGGGAAAAATACGATGTGCTTTTCCAGCTTGCGATAGGACTCATCATTGTCCTCAATCTCGCAGTCCTTTACATCTGGTATGACATGTGGGGCAAAGGGCTGCTTGAAACAGAGCGGGAAATCGGCTCATTTTTGGCCGGAAAACAGAATGTAGCGTTCATAGGCGACTACCAGCCCACGATAACCGCGCTTAGCTACAAAATCCTGAACGAGAGAGCGCAAAGCGGCAAATACCATGACTTTGGATGGGTAATTCTTACCCGTAACGAGACCCTGGAAAGGCAGATGGAAATTGCGCGGGATTTCGCTACTGATTACCATACTTCTGCATACTCGCCAAATGAAGACAATTTTGCCCAACTTTTCTGGAAATTGGAATTGTTCAGGAAGCCATCCAACATAACCCATTTTGACTACGTGATGGTTTCAATAGTCGATCCGAACGCGACCGTGGAATGGAGGAACAACATAAGCATAGCCGGCTATGAACTGCTGCGTGAAGGGAAAAAAACGGTCCTTTTTGTGCGCTCCGGCTTGTCGAACGAAACGACCGGATAGAAATGATGCAATGACCGATCAGAATTTTGCTGCCTATTATGAGATGTACAATTCCACAAACCCACTTGTCAGATGGTTCCATCGCAGGCGCGCGGAAGAAACCATGGAAATGATGGAAAAATACGCAGGGAAGCGCATTCTCGATGTGGGATGCGGGGCGGGGTTTCTCCTGGGCAGGATAAGCGGCGAGTTGTATGGAATCGACATCAGCGATGCGTCCATTGCAGAAGCGCAAAAAACGCTCGGGAAAAAAGCAGTGCTGAAATCCGGAAATGCGGAAAAACTTCCGTTCAGTTCAGATTATTTTGACGCGGTAGTTTGCGAAGAGGTGTTCGAGCATCTTCGGAATCCGCAGAAAGCGGTGAATGAAATCCTGAGAGTTGCAAAGCCGGGCGCTGCGATGATAATTTCAGTGCCGAGTGAAAAGACGCTGACGCTCGCGCGGCTCCTCATGCTCAAGTTTCCGCCAAAACTGAAGGAGCACATAAACGAGTTCACGGTTTCGGATATGGAGAAGATGTTCAGGAGAAAAGCGCGGGAAAAGAGGTTCCTGCCTCCTTTTGGAGAGGGGCTTTGCATCGTCAAGCTGCTTGTTTTCAGGAAATGAACGTTGCGGCGACGAATTCGCAAATTGAAGCGCTGCAGAGCGATGGGATATTCGGACCAAATTTGCGAATGAATCAGGAAGTGTACTGGTAAATTTCCACGCGGCCTATATTCTCTACATATCTGTATCTGTATTCCCTTATACGCTCTACCGTACTGTTTTTCGTTTCCTCATTCAGACCTGCGCTGTCTATGAGCACGTATTTCGGATGCGAGTCCTTTATTTTTTCAAACAGGTATTTTTCCGCATCGTAATAAGAGAAGGGGGTGCCCATCGCGAAGAAATTCAACACCGGAGTAGGGGGATAGCGTGAAGAAAGATAATAGAGCTGGGGCAAACTCGGCAATGCGTTTATGCTTTCCGAAGCATTCGTATTTTTTTCAATGAATGCAACCAGTGCAGTTTCTTCCCAGCTGTGCAGGCGCTGCGGCTCTATGTTGAATCCGGGCACAGCACCGTCCTTTGCAATGGTGAAATAACCGTACGGGATGAGCGCCGCGGTTTCAAAAACCAGGAAAAGCACGAATGCAGCCCAAACAAAGCGCACCGGCGAGCCGGACATGAGGAACTTCTCAATGCTTTCCAGGAAAAGGGGAATGAAAAATGCGGAGGGAAAAAGGAAAATCAGAAGAATTGCATGGTAAATGCCCAATTGGCTGAAAACCCCTGAGGCAACCAGGATGAAAAGGCATGCGGAAAAAATGTAAATTGTTTTTGAATTCTCATTCGCTTCCCTGAAGGTGAAAAATACGAAAAAGAGCGCGGCAACCTGCGCAAGGAATGTGTTTTCGGTGAACGCCCCCAGAATGCTGCTGATGCGGTGCTCAAAAATCCGGATTCCATATTCAGCAGCGTAGCTGAATACGCGATACACATAGTCCTGGAAAGAGAAAAAATCAAGCACAAGGAGGAGAAGGAATGCCAGGAACGGAATGGAAAACCCGAGCGCAAAATAAGGAAGTTTGCCCTTATTTTTCAGGATGTAATAAAGGACAGGAAGCACGAATACGATGAACGGGAACTTTATGAAAGCCGCGTATGCCAGAAGCAGACCGACAAAGAAAGGGGAAAAAACTCTGTTGAATTTTATCAGCAGATAAATAATCGCAGTGAGCACGAGCCCTAAGAAAAGCTCCGGCTTCAGGTCGAATGCCTCCAAAAATGCATCGAGCGCAAGAAAATAAAAAACAGCGGTGGAAAGCAGGGCGAATTTTTCGTTCTTCGTTTCCCTTACGACAAGATAGGTGAGAAATGCGTGAAGAACCAGAATCGCAAACGCGATAAGGCGCAGCTTTACGTACGAGGTTCCTGCGAGCAGCACTGCCGGGATAAGGGTTAAGTAATAGAAAATCCCCTTTATATCGAACAAATCCGTGTATATCTTTTTCCCGTCCAACATTCCCTTTGCCATCATGAGCGCTACGCCTGCGTCATCGTCAAGCGGCAGTGAAAGATAAGGAATGCAGAGCACGAGAAAGAGCAGCGATAGTGCAAGAAAATGCTTAAGTGCCATCAGCTACCGCCTTCGCCTGCCCTTTACTCATTTGCGGTTTGCCGGACCGCAACTCGAAATAGTATCTGATGAGCCCGATTCCCATGCTCAGGCCATCGGTTAAAAGATTGAATGTCCCTCCTTCTTTTTCCTGCCATTCCACAGGAACTTCCGAGATGGAGTAGCCGCTCCTCTGCGCCAAAATGAGGAGTTCCGTGTCCCAGAGCCAATGCCTGTTTTTCACAAACGGAAGGAGTCGTTTGATTTTCCTGGTTTTGAATGCCTTGAACCCGCACTGGTGGTCGTGCACCGCAGAGCCGAAAAGGGAGCGCACCGCAAAATTGTAGATCCGGCTCGCCAGCCCCCGGTGGAAAAACCGTTGCACATTTGCGCCCTGCACCAGCCGCGAGCCCACGGCGATGTCGTGCGTTTCGCATTCCCTTATAAATTCAGGAATGTGCGAAAGATCGGTTGCCAGGTCAGAGTCCATGAACAGCGCTATTCCGCCCTTCGCCCTGTTTATCGCAGCGGAAATAACCCCTCCCTTTCCGGTTTTTTCGCGAAAGGAAAGGAATCTTATTTTGCCCTTTTTCTTCCCGCCTTTGCCGTTCGCTGCAGTTGGGGATTTTTTCGCCTCTTCGATTACGACATGTTTGGGGCCGTCATCCGCGACAATTATTTCGTAAGCGTATTCTCCAAAATTGCCCATCGCTCCGGAAATTTTTCCGAGCGTATCGCCTATCGCGCCGCTTTCGCTATGCACTGGTACTATTATTGTTATGAGACGGTTGTTTTTGCCCATATAAATCAGAACTCAAGGATAAACACAGCACGAAACGCGAAACCGGCAACTCCCGGTATATTTCGATCCAGTGCTGTTTTTCAGACGCTTGTGCCCCATGCGCTCAGCCGCCACCTCTGCCCCACCTTTCTCGAGAGCGCGACCTTGCTTCCCTTGTCCACACACACCGGTCTTTTGAGCTTTATGCTTGCGGTTCCTTTCGCGAGATTCGCAATAACTCCTACTGCACGAAACGCGAAACCGGCAACTCCCGGTATATTTCGATCCAGTGCTGTTTTTCAGACGCTTGTGCCCCATGCGCTCAGCCGCCACCTCTGCCCCACCTTTCTCGAGAGCGCGACCTTGCTTCCCTTGTCCACACACACCGGTCTTTTGAGCTTTATGCTTGCGGTTCCTTTCGCGAGATTCGCAATAACTCCTACTGCAGTGGAAGTCTGCACGTTTACAACCACCGGTTCTGCCTGTCTGAACGGCGGATTTTCCATGTCCCTCCTTTCAAGCAGCGAATACTTCACGCTTATGGAGTCGGAAATTTCCGGAAGCTCTCCGGGGCACCCTATCACAGAACCCACGAGCATGTCCGACTTTGTGAGCGCCGGGTCTAAGGGAGTGCCAACAGCAACAAGGCCTCCGGGACCTGCCTGCTCCAGTTTGTCGGTTTCCGAGCGCAGCGCAGTGATTTTGAATATAATTGGATCGTAAGGCGCCCCATCCTTTTTCTGTATTCCAGGACGGAGTTCCACCTCATCCCCTGTTTTGAGCACTCCCTGGGTGAGCGAGCCGCCCAACACCCCTCCAGTCAGCTTCGCTATTTCAGTTCCCGGTCTGTTGACATCGAAGGAGCGGGAAATGTAGAGGCGGGGCTGCGCTGCACTCTCCCTTTTAGGCGTAGGCAGACGCTCTTCAATTGCTGCGAATAGCGCCGCTACGTTCACGCCATGGGTCGCGATCATCGGGATTATAGGGGCCTCTTCTGCAACAGAGCTCTTGATGAACTGTTCTATCTCTTTCCGGTTTTCGAGGGCGCGCTGCTTTGACACGAGATCTATCTTGGTCTGCACGATTATGATGTTCCTTATTCCGGTCGCATTGAGTATCATGAGGTGCTCAGCGGTCTGCGGCTGCGGACAGGGCTCGTTTGCAGCGATGAGGAAGAGCGCGCCGTCAATTATGCTCGATGCTGCAATGGCAGTGGTCATCAGAGTTTCGTGGCCAGGGGAATCCACGAAGGAAATGCGCCTTCTGAATTCGCCTTTTCCTCCACATCCGCATTTTTCGGAATTGGAATATTCGCCGCATTTTTTGCACTGAAAAACGGAAACGTCCGCGTATCCGAGCCGTATGGATATTCCCCTTTTCAACTCCTCGCTGTGCGTGTCCGTCCATTTGCCCGTGAGCGCCTTGGTGAGTGTGGTCTTGCCGTGGTCCACGTGCCCCAGAGTCCCTATGTTTATCTCAGCCTGCAATCGTACCACTGGTTTATTTCTTTTCTTCTTTCTTCTCTTTTGCCGGGAATAGTTCATCCATCTTCGCGGTTCCGTATTTCATTATCCTGAGGTTCACCTGCACGGTGTCCGCTGCGATCGCGTTCCCGCGCACGGTTTTCTTTTTCCTCGCGCCCTTCATCTTCGTGCGGAAGCCGGTCCCTTTCGTGAGTATCACCGCAACTTTCCTGCTTCCGCTTATGTCCCTTCTCATTGGGAAGCCGCTCGAGTCGCTCCCACCGCGTATTTCGAGCGAGTAGCCGGCGAGCCCTATGGTTCCGCCGTCAATCTCTTCCCCTATCCTCTTCCCCATCAACACCGGGTCCTTCGTCTTGTCCAGTTCGGTCTGGTAGGACTTTCCCGTCTTTGGATCGGAAATCACTGCTTTCATGTTTTCACCCGCTTTTATCAGTTGAATTCGATTAGTGTAATGATTTGTGAATAACATGATGGTTAAAAACTTTTAAAAAGGGATATAAAAGGAAAAGAAAAGAAAAGAGTTCAAGCAACTATTTTCTGTAGTTCTTGAGCTTTGCCTTGTACACGTACCCATCCCTGCCGACATAGTACATGTATCCGTCCTCCTTCGAGATTTTCTCGCTCCCAATCCTCTTCTTCCTTCCACCTTTGTTGTACTTCATTGGCACTGCCCAGACGTATCCGTCCTTGCCGACAAAATAGAGATATCCGTCTTCGCGGCTTATTTTTTCAGAGCCCACTTTCGATCCCATGTTCACACCTCCCAAAATTTGTGTATCTCCGTTTTTCTATTCGGAGCGGAGCATATTATTGAGGTTAGATTTATAAATGTATTCTCGATGCCGTCGTAATGTTTATATATCCTATTCGGTGGAATTCATGAAAATTCGCCAAACGTGCCTTTTTTCGAGGAATTCGTCTGCGGCTTTTCCTTCTTTTTTTTCGTTTTTCCCGTTTTGAATTTTTCCTTTATTTTAGCAGCAGATATTCCGAGTATGAATGCCACCTCCTCATCCTCGAGCCGGTAAAAATCGGGCGATTCGGGATTTTTGTCCAGGATGTGCTTTAATATATGAATATGGTCCAGCGCCTCCTTCCAGCCCGAGTGCGTCCTCGCACCTATCTTTCTCCCCACTTCCTTCTGCATTGCCCGATGCGCTGCGGAGGTGCCCATCTGCCTCAAATAGTTGGGGAACGAGTAGCGCACGAACCTGAAAGTCCTTTCCTTTTTCGCAAGCGAAACGCCTGCGCTCATCAAGTCCGAGGAATAGCGCAGGAAGCCCCAATACTGCCTTGAGATTATCCTGCCGTCAAAGACGTCTGCGCGGGAAAGGAAATTATATGCGCTTGCTTTCTCTTCCCTGCTTTCGTATTCAAGCGGTATGTTTTCGTCTATCCATAATTTCAGGTAGTCATGCTCCACGTCGCCAAAGCATGCCTTCCGCGACTCCCTGTAAGTTGTGGACTTGAAGACAGTCCGCACACGCTCGAAAATGTCCTTTTCCCTGTCGCGCATTTCAGAAACGCCTGTATGCAGGTCGTTTATCGCCGAGCGCAGATCGCCTTTGCACCCATCTGCAATCGCAGCAAGTTCCTCGTCGCGTGTTTTCATTCCTTCCTTTTCCGCGATTTTCCGCAGCACTTTGCTCACTGAGGACCTGGAGATGCGCCTGAATTCGAGCTGCTGTGCCTCGTTCCTTATTCCCATCAGCTTCTTTTCCCATATGTTTTCAGCAGTCAGGATGAGCGGCACGCCTGTGCTCTTTATCACGGATACGATCGCGGAAGCGCCTCCCCTGTCCTTTGCCTGGAGCGCGTCCACGTCATCTATCAGCAGGAGCTTCTTTTTCCCAGATAGCGAGAGCACGCTTCCAGCTGAAGCGAGCACTCTTTCTACTGCATCAGCATTGCGCAAATCGCCCGTGTTCATCTCTATTAATTCAAGATCGAATTCGTCCCTGAGCGCGTAAGCAACAGCTGTTTTTCCTGTTCCGGTGGGCCCGTGGATGAGGAGCGGCCGTTGCCTTATTCCCCGAAGCCAGTTTAGTATCCACTGCTTTATCTTAGCCCTTGCCTCGTCGTTGCCCGCAATGTCGTCTATTTTCTTAGGCATGTATTTCTGCGAAAGCAGCATGGGCACTTATGGACGCATAAATTATTAATGTAATATATGAGCAATTCCGAAACGCAAGAAAACGCTTAATAAGCCGCCATTATAAATTCTACCTGCGCGTTTGTAGTCTAGTGGTAGGATTCTGGCTTCCCAAGCCAGCGACCCGGGTTCAAATGTCAGTTCAAGGGGAAAGCATCCCCTTGGGCCCACGCTATCAGACCCATCTGTTTATTTAAGCAGAATGGGTTGAAATGGGAAGGTCATACTGTGCCGACACCGCCCAAAGTTCTTCAAAAGGTGGCATGGGCAACGTCGGGACTGACTGAAAATCCCGGCAGACGCAAATTTTATTTATAGCATGTGAAAAGGACTGCGCTTACGAAAGCGGGGATGAAATTTTCCTGGTGGATCCAGGCAGGAAGCCGTAGCTGCTCGCGAAAGGGAAGATTATATGAAGAACTTGTTTTTGCTCCTGCTCACGCTTTCCGCTTCATTTGCGCAGTGCGGTGGAAGCGCGTCTCATTACCTTCCTGCAGTTGTTAACGGTAAAGGGGTGCTCGTGAACGTAACGCTCATGCTGGAGAATGGCAGCGGCGACGCCTACGTGAGCATCTATCCAAGAATGGGAATTTCCACGCAGGAGTCAGTTAGAGCTGCGGTTTCCTACGCATTTTCCGAGAGCGGGGAGAACAGGAGCGCGTGCGATGTTAAGGTGAAGGCGCACCTTCCGGATAAAACGAGCGGCTATCTGGACGGCCCAAGCGGCGGGGCTGCACTTGCCCTCATGGCGATTTCCGCGCTCGAAAAAAAGCCGATGCGGCAGGATGCGATGATCACTGGAACAGTAGACAACAGGGGAAAAGTAGGCCAGGTTAGCGGGCTTTATGAAAAGGCGAAAATCGCAAGGGAAAACGGACTGGAATATTTCCTCACACCTCCGCAGACCCTTTACGAAAGGATATTGCTGCGCATGCTCCAGGGTGCAAGTGGAGTAAAGATTTTCGAGGTCAGGAACATAATCGAAGCGAAGGCGTTTCTCATTGACGGAAAAAATTTGAGCGCGGAGCGAAAGCCGCCTTATGTGGAAGAGATAAGCGGCGACATTCCGCTCTACTCAGCAGCGCACCCTGAATTCAGGAACCTTGCGGAAGAGATGATATCGCTTTTCAACTCGAGCGTGGGAAAAATATCTCCGCGGATTTTCGAGGAGGAAAAATTGGGCGGATATTTTGCGCAGATGGAAAGCAACGAGCGCTTCCTTCTGGAAAATGGATATTATTTTTCCGCTGCGAACGACGCGTTCATAAACTATCTGGATGCCGAGACAATCGCGAACGTAGAGGATTTGGATGTGGGAAAATTGGTTTCTCGGATAGAGTCCTGCATTTCCGAAACAGATACGGTGCAGATGAGCGATGCGAACCTTGCATGGGTCGGAGGGCAGGAAGTAAGGAATGGCTGGGCCCTGAAAAAATTGGGCGAAGTGAAGGGTGTAAACACCGCGCTCATGGATGAAAAATACCTCGCATATCACAAGGCGATGTACGCTTATGCATGGTGCAGGATTTCCGGAATGCTCGGCAGAAATGCGCCCAAGGGCGGAAGCACAGCAAACGAGTCGCTGCTGGAGAACCTTAGCGCGGAGTACCTTGAGGCAGCGGACAAAGCAGTTTCGGGCGGCGCTGACGACGATGTGCTCTGGCACCTGGAAAATGCTGAACAGCTTCACTCACAAGGTCTGTACGCGGGCGCGATAATTGATTCGGTTTTCGCAATAGAGATGGAGAATGCAAGCATGATTTATGATTCGGAACCGGAAGCCGCTTTGGCAGAGCTCCAGTCGCTCGCAGGCGAAAGGAGGAGGTCGCTCTGGGGAGATGTTTATGCAAGCCATGCCTCCTACCTGCTCTGGAAAAAGGAGAATGCAACCGCGTACAATCTTTTCCGGTTCGCAAAAGGGCTGGACATAGCTGAAGAAAAGATGCGAATGGAGATAAGGAGAGGGCGAGCTACGCAACCTGAATCTTCCGATGAGCCCTGCATCCATATTTTCGGATTGGCGCTCATGGCCGCTGGAGTTGCAGCAACTTATTTCCTTCTTTTAGCCAAACAAAAAACAAAAGTGAATAAAAAGAAGGTGCGGGGTGCAATGCAATGAAATAAAAATTTGCTTTTGCAAATAAATCCGTGACCAAAATGGGCGCTGCAGAAATTTCATCCCTTATTGAGTTGAGCAAGAAGGTCGCGGAGCTCGAATTCAAGAAGAACTACCTTCTTCACAAGGGTAGGACACGCGAAGACGCGACCGTAATCTCTATTGCAACCGAGCTGGAGCACCTTTCCAGACAGGTGAACGAGCTGGAGAGCAGGATAACCATCCGGGAGGCGATATTCTACCCTAATGAAAAGCGGCTTGCGGAATTCAAGGCAAATCTGGCAAAATATGGCGTCGCAGAAATCGCGAACGCGATGGAGAGGAAGGAAGGCGAACTCTACACGCTTCTCGAAAAGCGCGGCCGCCTCCTCAAGAAAAATTACGAGAGGCGGAAGGAAATCGCTGCGTTAGTGGAATTCGTGAATAGCATGCCCTCGAAAAGCAGGGAGGAAATAAGCGAAAGGATCAGGGAGGGGAAAATCGGGATATTGGATGCGAGCACGCTGAGCGAGAACGAGCGCATGAAGCTGTTCCGGCTCCTCAATCGCGCAGGAATCCCGTGTTTCGTGGAGGCGCACAAACTCGTTTCGGAAAGCAAAAAAGGAATCAGTTGGGCAGAGACCAGAGTTACCCTGAACGGAAGCGGCGTGTGGACGGAACCAGACGAAGAGGCGGAAATAGCAAAATTCGGGGAAGAGCTCGCCAATACTGGGAATCTGATACAGGTGACCAACGCGGAAAGGCAGGTGAGGAAATTCAGCGCTGACGAGGAAAAACAGTTCCGCGAGTTGCAGAAAAAATATTTGGGCCTGTTAAGGAAAAGAGACGCACTCCTTTCGCGCTAAATCTTTTTTGAAACGTAAGGTCCTTCAGGTACATAGCCCCTTTTGTAATAATATGGCTTCACCCCTGCACCACTTATAGCCAAAACCTTATTTTTATCCAATTCCTCTTTGGATATTTTTTCCGCTTCTGAGAGGAGCTGTGAGCCGAACCCCCTGTGCTGGATTCCCCCTTTGCTCTCTTCTTTCCTTTCGCCAAGAGCCATTTCCTCACCATAAACGTGCAATTCGCGGATGAGTGCTGTATTTTCGTCTATTTCTTTCCGTACCGCGTCCATGTTGATCCTGTTGCGCTCCGCATTTTCTCCGTCCTTTTCTCCTGAAATGCGCAGGCGCAGAAAGCCGGCGAGCGCACCGCTTCTCCTATCCTCTATTGAAAGGAAAATTTCCGTTCCTCCGCTCGCACTGTATTCGAGGCGGCAGAGGTGCGGCTCCTCTATTTTGCTGAAATTCAGTCCTGCTTCCCTATACCTTATCTCATTTATCTCTATTCCGAGCGATTCTGCCTTTTTTTCCACGATTTCACGGAGGTTGCTTTTTTTCACTCCTTCTGATATAAGATTGGCAGGGATGTCGCGCTGGATGCGCATCACGCGCACGTATTTCGGAATATGCCGGTATGCCTTTGCTATGATTTCCGCTGCCTTCTCGCTCGAATAGGGCACGTATTTTTTTTCCAACGTCATTTCATGAAGCCTGGTACCTGGAATCACGAGCGTAGGGTATATCTTCAACATGTCGGGTCTGAACCGTTCGTCGGAAAAAATTTTCCCCAACATTTCCATATCCTTTTTCGGAGAGGAGCCGGGCAGGCCTGGCATGAGATGGTATGCGACCTTGAATGAGGAGTCCTTGAGCAGTTGCGTCGCCTCCGCTACGTCTCCCACAGTGTGCCCGCGGTTTATCTTTCTGTAAATCACATCGGACGGATTCTGGACCCCCAATTCGCATTTGGTCGCCCCGTAGCCAAGCATTTCCCCTATTTCTTCTTTTCCGCATACGTCAGGCCGCGTCTCAATGGCGAGCCCAACCATGCGGTGCCTGGCAGTAGCGTTCATTGCTTTGGCACTTTCGACATCCTTGGATCGCTTTCCGTTGAGCGCGTCGTAAATTCGTTTCACAAAATTTTTCCTGTATTCGGCAGGCATGGAGAGAAAAGTGCCGCCCATTATTATGGCATCGCATTTTTCCGTCTTATGTCCGTTTATTTCGAACTGCATGAGCCGCGCTTTCACCTGCTTGAACGGGTCGAACGAATTGTCCTTTGCGCGCAGAGCTGCAGGTTCGCCTCCAGTGTAGCTTTTCGGTGCCTTTCCAGTGTACGGGCAGTATATGCAGCCCCACCTACATGAGCCCCTGGGCCGCACCATCACGGCAATTGGAGCAACGCCCGAGAGGGTGCGCATGGGCTTCCTTTTCAGGAGCGCCGCTATTTCTTCAGTGTGTTTTGCCTTCGGGAATTTTTCCGCTATTGCACTGTTCCTTATCTGCCCCTTCAGGCCAAGCCGGATGCACGCTTCGCGCTTTATCGCCTCCAGCTTTCTCTCACCTTTCAAAATGCGCTCCACAATATAGGCAATTGCCGCAGCCATTTTCCCGGTTTCATCCATTGTGCTCAGCCTGCCATAAACCAACGGAACGCCGCAAAATCAGAGAAAGTTGGAAATGAGCCCTGCGAGTGAATATATTATACCGCTCATAGCCGGGAAAAAAAGCATTCCATTGTTCGTTGCCTTGTAATCCGCAGCAAGCGAGGGATGCACGCTCACGCTCGCATTCAGCGTCTTGTTTATCATCGCAGACGATTCAGAGACAACGGAAATCGCAGGGGAAAAACTGCCCTCTTCGGCGCTCACCACTTCATAGAATATCGTCTTGGAACTCTTTGCAGGCATATATACGTATTTCTTGAAAGCCCATTTCGGAACGTTGGACGAGCTCACGCTGAACACGTCGCCCGTGCTTGCCTTGTTCTCGAGTGTTATGTAAAATCTCGCCGGCTGGCCGGAAAGCAACTCCTTTTTGTCGCTGTCCAGCGATGCATCCAGCACGTCGTGCGTGATTTTCAACCGCACGGAAAATGTTATGTTGCCCAATTTCTCCTTGTCGCCTTCGTCAACCACATTCACGATTGCAGAGTATTCTCCTTCTGCAGCGTGCTTGTTCGCAGTTATCTTCACCTGGAGTGGAATTCCTGCCCAGTCGCTTTCCTTCATGCTCCAGCCAGCAGGAAGCTCTGAAACAAAAGCAAGGTCATAAGTACCTCCGAGCCCGAATATCCCTCCTGTTTTCGGCCTGCCGTCCAAGGCAATGGAAATCGTCTGGCCCGGCCCTATCTCGCCTAAATAGATTTCGTCGCCATTCGAGACGTCCTTCTGGAACGGCTCGAGCATAGGGATCGCGTAAAGCAAAGGCGCGAGCAGCACGAGCAAAAGCATCGTTTTCGTAATCGCCATGCAATCAGTTTTGTGTATTACATTTTTAATGATATATCTCATTGAATTTTCTTAATCATGGAAGGGAGTTCGGTAATGTCCTTCAGAACCAGTTCGGGCCTGATTTTTCCGTCCTTTTCCAACTCATCGCGCCCGGTGTTGCCGCTCAGCACGAGTACTGATTTCACCCTTGCATTTTTCGCCATCATTATGTCCGTTTCCAGAGTGTCGCCTACTATCACGATTTCCTCCTTTTTCAGATGGTGCTCGCGCATTATCGTCTTTATCAGGTACGCGTTTGGCTTTCCTATCACAATTGAAGGCCGTTTTCCGGTGGAAAAGCGCAGGCCTGCAACAATTGCCCCTGCGCCCGGCTTCAACCCGTCTTCCACGGGGAATGTCCTGTCTTCGTTCGAGGCGATGAACACCGCGCCCTTGAGCAGCGCCCTGCACGCTTTCGTGAGCTTTTCGTAATTTATCCCGCTGTCGAAAGCAACTGCGACCACGTCCGCGTTTTCGTCATCCACTGCGTTAAGCCCTTTCAATCGCAGTTCCTCCTCCAGCCCTCCGCTGCTTATCGCGTAAACCCCTGCATTTGGATATTTTTTGGAAATATAGTCAGCAACTCCGTACGATGCCGGGTAGCATTCTTCCTCAACTGCGCTTATCCCCGCATTGAGGAGTTTTTGCAAAAGCGACCTCCTGCTTCTTCCCCCGTTGTTGGTAAGGAAGAATATCCTGAAACCGGAAACGCGCAGCTTTTCTATCGCCTCAGCCGCGCCTTTCACCTGGGTTTTCCCGAGCAGAACAACCCCATCTATATCCAGGATTATCGCCTTCATCATTTTCTCACCCGTAATCAACGTAAAACCATCTGAACTCCGGCTTTGCCGTCTTTTTCTTCTCCACGATCTCGACCTTCTCCGCGTTGATAAGGCCGTCTTTGCGCAGAAGCATCTTCCTGAACTGTTCGAATTCCGCCTCGCTTCCGCACTCGCAGACAATCTCCACGCTTTCGCCGTCAGGCAGGTTTTTCACTTTTCCATTTATCCTGAGGTCGCGCGCAAGCGTGGAAACGAATGCTCTGTATCCCACTCCCTGCACCCTGCCCAAAACGATGACTTTCGCGCTTATCATACGTTTTATATGCTTTCAGTGGGAAAATAAAAATGTGATGAGTACTTGGAGAACCGACCCTTCTGGGAATGACGAGAACAACTTGACTCTGACACATGTTTCTTTTCTTTTTCGCGAAAAAGAACAAGTTTGTATCAATCCCAAAAAAAACAGCGCAACTGCGGCTGTAGTTCCTTAATTTACAACAAAATACAAACAATTAAAAACCGCGAATGGAGCAATTAAATAGTGAGAGACGCAGCGAAGGTTATGCCATGATAATAAGGAAAAAACCGCCGAAGAAATACCTCGAACTCGCGATATACGCGGAGAAAATAGTCAAAGATGATTACGAGAAATTCTTCAACAACCTGATAAAGAGGAGAATACCGTTTCTTGGGCTCATAGACCTCTCGGACATATTGTCCGTGAGCGGCCTCAACCTCGTGATAAAGAGGTACAACAACACAATAAAAATTCTCATGGAGGACAAGGACAACCTTTACGGTCAGTCGCCGCTTTTCTTCCCTTTCAGGATGAGTGAGCCGAGCGAGTTCGAACTGATGCAGAGCCGTTTCTCACTCGGAATGTATTTCATGGGCAGCAGCCACAATCTTTTCGACTTCCTCATAAAGGAGAACGTGGAGGAGATAAGGGTAAAGGTGATGAAGATTCTGGGGAAGTTCCACGGGATAGGGAACACCATAGACAAAAACAGGAAAAGGAGTATGATATTCATTTCCAATCCCACGAAGTTCTTCGAAATAGATCTCGAGAAGAATCCCGCTTTCTACATAGAGCTTCTGGATCCCATACCGAAGGCGATAAACATAAGCTCAAAGGACCCCGTTTTCGAGTACGACAGCATAAAGATAGGGCTGGACAACTTCAGCGCCCTCCAACACACCATACTTACCGGAACCTCAGGAAGCGGAAAAACCAAGCTCCTCGAGATCCTGATAAAGGCGGTGAAAAGGAAATACGGAGACGAGGTTCGCCTGATGGTTATAGACCCGCACGCCGAGTTCTCAAAATCGCTCGGTCATGAAAAGGTGGTGGACTTCATACACAACTACGTCGAACCGCTGGACGTGGGGAAGGAAAGGAGTCCGCTCATCACCCAGCTCATTGCCCAGCTCATTACCTCCACGCTTGCGCAGGAGAACAAGTACGCTGAAAGGATCGTCTTCTATTCCGTACACCTTCTCGCTTCCATAGGAGAACTCACACTCCAGAACATGAACCTTCTCCTTACCGATTCAGCGAAAAGAACCGGGTTCAGCTCGCGCTGCGAGAACGACGAGGTAAGGCGCTTCTTTGACGAGGAGTTCCAGGACATATACATGCACCACTTCAACGACGCGATTCTTCCGGTGATAAACTTCATAGGCGAATATCTTCTTTATTTAGGCAAGGACAGGAAACTCGAGAACCTTGAGGCCCTCATAAACAGCAACCAGATAACCGTGGTTTCGTTCAACCCGCACTTCTTCGGAAGGAAAATAATCAGGTTCTTCGCAGGTTCGATAATAAACCAGATGTACATGCTCGCGATAAGCGAGCGGCTCAAAAGGCCCACTGTTTTGGTGGTGGACGAATTCCCAGTAGTGGAAAGCAGGGTGGTGAAGGACATACTCTCAGAGACGCGCAAATTCAACCTTTTCGTGTGGATTTCCGGGCAGTATTTGGGCCAGATTTCGAAAATCGTGCTCGACGCGCTCATAAGCAACGTGCGCAACATCGTCGCATTCAGGGTTACGAAGGAGGATGCGCGGCTCCTCCAGTCCATGATGGAAATAAAAGTGGAGGAATTTTTCAAGAAGCGCGTTTCGCCCAGCGAACTGGAGGAATCCAAAAGGGAGATGTTCATAAAACTGAACCCGAGGGAATGCATAGTGCGCCTTTTCGACGGCGTGAAGTACATTCTGCCAATGAAAGTCAGGAGCGCGGACGCGGAGAAGTGGAAATAGTTCATCTTCCTGCTTCATGGGTGTCGGTTTGATGCGCGAAACTAAAAATTCACGGAAAAGTAAGAGTTTATAATTCCCCCGTCTTAAACCTCGAAATTGCTGAAATGGGAAAAACCTGAACTTTCTGACTATAAAAACAATTATTAATTTTTCATACCCAATTCCTGCCTATGCTCACTTATTCCCGCCTGCGCGAAATACAGAAGAAGGAGTCGGAGTCGCTCGAGCCCGTGAAACTGGAGACGGATTTCTACGCGCAGCTGAAGCAGTTTATCGAGACGAAAAAGTCATCGGCGCTGAAAAGCCAGTCCTTCGCAGAAATGCGCGAGCTCGAGAACGTAAAGAAGGTTGCGAAGAGCATAATCGCGAAAAGAAAAGAGAAGCTGCTGATGCTTTCCACGATATCCGGGCAGGACATAGAAGGGCTTGCAGCAGAGGAGCGCTCCTTCCTCTCGGAAGTGAGGAAAATCGCAGTGGATTCGTTCGGTTCGATGGACTCTGTTTTCGAGGAGCCAAAGGAGGAGAAGATGAGCAAAACGAAACTGAAAATCGTCAGGACGATAGAAGCTTATAAAGGTTTCGATAATAATATTTACGGACCGTTCAGAGAAGGGGAAGAGATTCTTCTTCCCTCGGAGGAGGCCGAGTGGCTCCTGAAAAGCAAGATGGCCGAGCATATATACTAATTAAGGAATATTTCTCAGGTGTTCAGAATGAAATATCCAAAAGAAGTCAGAACATATTGTCCCTACTGCGACTCGCACCAGGTGCACAAGGCGCGGCTCGCGGGCAAAGGCCGCGCAAGATCCCTTGCAATAGGCACGAGGAAGCATGAGCGCTCCTTACTCGGGCACGGAGGAAAGCGCGCAGGCGAGAAGACCGTGAAGAAACAGGGCAAGCGCCAGAAAATCATCCTTGAATGCCAGGAGTGCAGGAAGAAGCAGGAGCGCATAATAGGCACGAGGACCAAGAAAAAGCTCGAGATAAAGGCGTAAACCGCAATTGAAGAAAGCTGAAAACCGAGGTATGTTTATATGGCAAAATTCATCCTAGTGAAATGCAAGTGCGGAAACGAGCAGAAGGTCTTCAGCACCCCATCGCTGCCAGTGAAATGCGGGGTGTGCGGCGAGACCCTCGCTACACCAACAGGGGGAAAGGGCGCATTTTCAGGAAAGCGCGTTAAAGACGTCGAGTAGGCAAAAGGGAGTGAAAAAGTGGCGGAAATAAGGCTTCCAGAGGAAAACGAATTCGTTCTTGCCACGGTGAAGAAGATAATGCCTTATGGTGCATTCTGCGTGCTGACCGAATACGGCAATCTGGAGGCGTTTCTCCACGTTTCCGAGGTCGCCTCGCGCTGGATAAAGAACATACATGAGTTCCTTTCCGAGAACGAAAAATTAGTAGTGAAGATACTGCGCGTGGACCGTGAAAAAGGGCAGATAGACGTCTCGCTGAGAAGGGTTAGCGAGCAGGAGAAAAGGAACAAATTAGAAGCCGTGAAGCGCTCCTCCCGCTCGGACAAACTGCTCCAGCTCGCGCTTTCGAAATCCAAAAGTCCGATGAAGCTTCCAGAGCTCACGCTGAAATTGGAGGAGATATACGGAGAGGCGTATGCTGCGCTCGAGGAGGCACTCGAAAAGGACGACGCGCTTGCGGAAGTCCCAATTCCAGATGCGCTGAAAAAGAAAATAATCGAAATCGTGCGCAAGAGCATAAAGAAGGCAAAGGTCTCCGTAGTCGCCGATATCACCTTGAGGTGCTTTGGGCCAGAGGGAATAGAGCACATAAAGAAAGTCCTTGCACTGAACGAGCCGGACGTGGCGATACATTACTTGGGCGCGCCCCGCTACAAGCTGGAGGTGTTCTCCACTGACTACAAGGACGCGAACAAAAAGGCGGAAAAAATACTCGGGAAAATGCGCCTGGGTTTGGGGAAGGACTGCGCATTCGAGTACAAGATGGAAGAGTGAAGAGCAGGATGAAAAAGATGCGCAAATGCCGCTCGTGCGGCATCTACACTTTAAAAGAATTGCACTGCAATTCATTAACCGCCTCAGCGCATCCGGCGCGCTTCAATCCGAACGACAGGTACATGGTGCAGAAGAGAAAAGCAAGGGGCATTGCATGATCCGGCCCGATGTGTGGCGATGACAGGATGATGATACGATGAACGAAACGCTTGTTGTGGAAAAAACCAAAACCAGGATGAAAAGCCCGATACTGCTTACTGGCCTGCCAGGAATAGGGCTCGTGGGCCAGGTTGTGTGCAAGTACCTGATAAGCAAGATGAATGGAAAGAAGATAGCAGACGTTTTTTCCCCGCATTTCCCGCACCAAGTCCTCATGACCAGGAAGGGTGCGATAAGGTCGATAAAGAACATGTTCTATTCAGTTAAGGCAGGAAAGCATGATATGCTCATATTGGTGGGAGACGTGCAGGCGATAACCTCCGAAGGCCAGTATGAGGTCGCGGGGAAGATACTCGATTATGCGCAGAAATTCGGAGTTAAGGACGTAGTATCCATCGGCGGCTACAGCACAGGCAAGCTCAACGAGAAACGAAGGGTTTTCGGAGTGGTTACGCACAAAGGCATGATAGGCGAGCTGAAAAAAGTGGGCGTGGTTTTCGGGGAAGCAAAGGGCGCGATAGTGGGCGCAGCAGGCCTTCTTCCTGCGCTTTCCAGGATAAGAGGCATGAAGGGCATGTGCCTTATGGGCGAGACCCATGGAAACTACGTGGATGCGGTTTCCGCGCGCAACGTGATAAACGTCCTCGAAAAATTGATGGGCTTCACGGTGGACCTTTCCGACCTGGAGAAGCAGGCGAAGGAAGGGGAAAAAATAATTAAAAAGATAGAGGAGGAGATGCAGAAGCAGACAGTAGTTCCCTACGAGACGGAGAAAAAGGATGTCTCATACATAAGATGATTGGCGCGGAATGAAAAAAGGTGGTTCGATGAAAGGTCAGTTGTCTGCAGAAATGATAATCCTGGTTGCAGTGGTCCTTGCAGTGGTCGCGATAGTTGCGATAAGCATGACCAAGACCGCGGGCAACACAGCTGAAGCAGTTGAAAACCAGAGCCAGAGCATCGTAGGAAAAACGGAAGAAATAGTCAGCAACTTCAGCGCAACTATTCCTTCTCATGAACCAGCCGTTTCACTCGCAGCAAAATAAGGAGAAATTTGCAATAGGTAGTTGCGATGAAAGGCCA
This sequence comes from Microcaldota archaeon, assembly GCA_041694885.1. GTDB lineage: Archaea > Micrarchaeota > Micrarchaeia > Anstonellales > Bilamarchaeaceae > JAHJBR01. The sequence continues at coordinate 22,250 of JBGFRX010000041.1, forward strand.
GCTCACCATAGAATATCTTTTCCTTGCGCTTGTCTCCTTTGCCCTTATTGCAATTTCGCTCGCCGCGCTGCTCAAGATAAGGGAAGCAGGTGAGCGCGCCTTTCACCTCGAACTTTTCAGATCATCTGTGCTCGACATCCACAATGCAGGCGAGGAGCTCTGCGCGATGGGCTCGGGTAATTCGATGAAAATAAAAATAAGGGAGAATATCTCCATTTCGCAGAATTCGGATGAAACTGTATTTTCAAATCAGGAACTCAACATCTCCATTTCCAAAAAGACCACGTGCTCCTATGGTTCGGCTTCTGCGCTCGCGAATTCGGAAATAGGAATAAGGAACGAAGGCGGAAGAATCGAATTTGAAGCTAATTGATTCATTTCTCCGCCTTCGGCGCGAGCGGTCTGTTTTGGCTAATGTATTTGCTTGTTGAAATAAAATCATAGCCCTTGCTCACCTTCTTGTTCAGCTTGAAGAACGAGAGCTGTGCAATCTTCATTCTGGCATGGAGATATACGCTGTTCGGATTAACTGAATAAATCTCAAGGGTGAGCGTGCTCGGCTCCTTTGCTCCAAAGCCCGCATGTATTATCCCTGCGGTCATGTGCACCATTATCCCCAGCCGGCCCAGGCTCGACCTTCCCTCTATCTGCGCAGCGATGCTTTCGGAAAGGGAAATCCTCTCCAATGTGGTTCCGAGCACGAACTGCCCTGGCTCAAGAGTGAACGGACCATCTATTTTCCTGCTCTCGAAGAAATCATCGGGCTTGTTTGGGTCTATCGTCTTCCCGACTGTCCTAGAAACAAGTACTTCGTTCCCAAGCCGTATATCCAGGCTGTCGGGCCCCAAAAGGCCTCTGTCGAACGGCTCTATCTTTATGCTGCCCGCGTCCATTGCCTCGAGCACTTCGACATCGCTCATGAGTGACATTATTCCACGTCTTCAGCCTTCTGGGAAAGCCGCGCGGTCTTGGTTTTTATCGTCACAGGTATGGGCACCGCGACTTCCATCAATTCCACAGTGAGCTCGTCCCTTGCCTCGTCAGCCTTTATCACGCGCGCACGCTCACCTTTGAACGGTCCTGAGGTCATCTCGACAATATCCCCTATCTTTATCGCAGCTGCTTGCTGGCCAGCTGCCTTCACGAGGTTCTCAATTTCGTTCAGCTGCACCGGCTTCTTCAGGAAGCCCTTCACGTTCTTCATCTTCTGCACGAGCTTCGTAATCTCGTTCTCGTCATTCGCCTCCACGAAAATGTAGCCCTTTATGCTTTCCACGGCCACGACGCTGTATACTGCGAGCTTTTCCGCCTTCGTCTTCCTGCCGAGCATCTCGGCAACAATCTTTTCCTGTCCGGTCGTTACCCTGAGAACATATATCATTCATTTCACCTTTAAAGTTCAAGCATCAAATAGTCCAGGCGCGAATCCAAGCAATTCACAAATATCTGAATATGAAGGCGATCAGAAACCCTATTATGCCTATTCCTGCCATGCCTGCCCCTGTTATCCTCGCGATTTTGGAGAATTCCTCCTTGTCCGGCTTGCGTGCAACGGCAATTATTCTGAGCGCCTTTTTCACAATTTCGAAATCCACACATTCACCCTATCAAGTCCAAATCAAGATTCTCGAATCCGCCTTCCGCCTCTTCCCGCGCGAACTTCACTCCTGTTAGCACAATCATCGTTCTTATTCCGGACTTCGAGCTGTCAGGGTCGATGCGCGCGCCCCATATTATGTGCGCGTTAGGGTGAATCTTCTTGGCAGTTTCTGCGACTATGAGCTCCGCCTCCCTGAGCGTCATGTCCTCGCCCCCAATCACGTTGATGAGTGCCCTGTTCGCTCCGGTGAGGTCAGCATCCAGGAGTGGCGAATTGAGCGCCGTCTCCACCGCTATTGTTGCCCTGTCTTCGACTTTCGCGTCCATGCTCGATTCGCCTATCCCTATTACTGCGAAACCACCCTGCGTGAGTATTGTTTTCAAGTCCGCGAAATCCACGTTCACCAACCCTGCCTTCGTGACCAATTCCGCGATCCCCTTCACAGAGCCAGCGAGCACCTCGTCGCACACCCTGAACGCGGTGTTGAGCGGAAGGTTCGGCGCAAGGGTGAGCAATTTGTCATTCTTGATGACTATTACGGTGTCCGAGTGCCTCTTGAGCCGCTCCAGTCCAAGAAGCGCGTTTTCCAGCCGCACTTTTCCTTCCGAGCTGAACGGAAGCGTGACGATACTTACGACGAGCGCGCCCCCTGCTTTCGCCTGCTCCGCGATGATTGCAGCAGAGCCGGTCCCTGTCCCTCCTCCGAGCCCGCAGGTTATGAACGCCATGCTAACGCCTTCGAGCATCTTTTTTATCTCCTCTGCGCTTTCCTTCGCAGCCGCTTCGCCCAATTGCGGGTTGCTTCCTGCGCCGTGCCCTTTCGTAATATTCTTTCCGAGCAGGAGTTTCCTGTGCGCCCGCATCCTAAGCAGGTGCTTTACGTCTGTATTCATCGCCACTAAATTGATGTCCTTCACATTGAGCTCGAACAGCCGATCGAGCGTGTTCGTTCCGCTTCCTCCAGTGCCTATCACGAACACCCGCGGCTTGCTCTGTTCCACGAATTCGAGCAGTGCCTCGTCATCGCTCTTCGCAGCAGGAGCTACCTGCTCGGCAATTTTTTCAACTGCAGCAATGTCCTCTTTTGCAACTTCAATATAAAGAGCTGTTTCAGCTTTCGCCCCACTTTCGGGTTTCGCTTCATCCACATAATCGCCTCTAAGCGTAGTGTAATTTCCTTTGATTAAAAAACATTATAAACATTCGTGTAAGAGTTCAGGTTTTTCCCATTTCAGCGATTTCGCGGTTTAAGACGGGGGAATTATAAACTCTTACAAAAGTTTTCGCGTTTTTCGTCTCTTCGGGCTAAAACTCGCGGTTTATCATCGAGTCGGCAAGCCTCTTGAGCGCCTCGCACTCTTTGGAATGCGGAAGCTCTTCCAGGAATGTGCTTGCATCCTCCACGAATCCCCGTGCCTTCACTCGCGCGTAATTCACTGAATCGTATTTCAGGAAAAGCGAAATCACGTACTGTATTTTTTTACTGTCGCGGGTGTGTGAAAGGAGAATGTCCTGCAGCTTCTTTTTTTCTCCGGTATCCGCGTGCGCCATCGCGTGTATCGCCATAAGCGTGCGTTTGCCTTCGGTTATGTCCCCGCCTATTTTCTTTTTGTACTTGCTGAAATCCCCTATTACGTTCAGTATATCGTCCTGTATCTGGAACGCGACGCCTAATGATTCCCCGAACGTCCGGAATTTTTCGCGCAATTGCGGCTCTGCACCTGCCAGGTATGCGCCTGCCTCGCAGGCAGCACCCATGAGCGCCCCGGTTTTTCCGGAGACCATTGTGAAATAATCCTCTTCTGCAACGTCCGTTTTGCAGTTCTTGTGCCAGCCGAGCTCTATGCCCTGTCCCTCAACCACGCGCTGGAACGCGCATCCGAGAATCGAAGCCAGCTGGATTTTTTTCTCCGCAGGCATTTCGAGCCCGAGCAGCCAGTTCCACACCACTGTGTAAAGGGCGTCGCCGCTGTTGAGCGCTATGGGTATCCCGTACGAGATGTGCAGTGTTGGTTTTCCCCTCCTGAATTGCGAATCGTCCTCTATATCGTCGTGAATCAAAGAGTTATGGACAACGATATTGTTGGCGACAAAATTGTGCGAGTCCTCTATTTGCAAATCAAAAACTTCAGCCGTGCCTTTTGGGATAATTGACAGCACGGGATTCAATGCAAAATGGTCAAAGTCCATCGCACCTAGATGAAAATCTCTTTTGTGCTCCATGGCATACTTCCGCTGTTGTCTGTCCAGGCGGCGTCTGTGCTCTGTGCATTCGGAACCTATTTCACGCAAAACCTTAAGCGGATCTCCGAACTCGACTTCGTATATAGTCGAAAACAGCGTGCGGGCATTCTTAAAACGATTGGCAACACGCTTGGATCTTATGTGCGTAGACACGAAACCTAGAGAATCTATAAGGTGTTTTACATCCTCCACAAGCATTTTGCTGGCCGAGGAGAAAACCGCATGGCCTTTTTTGTTAACTGTACCATCCGAATCCAGAAGTCCGCGCAAGAGACGCAGCTTTTGCGAGCGCGGAAGGGAAAAAACCCACGAAGGAATCCTTTTTTGTTTCGCGGGCTTGTTCAGGTCCAACGCTGCGAAAAGTTGGGAGATGGCATTTGAGGAAGCAACCAAGTTATGCCTGTCCGAAGACATGCCTTTCCTAAAAACCCGCTTGAAAAGATTGCCGTATGCATCGCGCACTTCGCCAGGTGGAATGCAAAAAAATATCCTTGAGCCGTTTGGACTCATGGTCACGCATCCGTCTCCGAGAAAGAAACCGACAAGCTGGCAGAAATCATCATCCGTAAAATCCGGAATTTTTGCAGAATTTTTCTGGTTTGGGCGTGCATCTATGGACGGAAGAGCAAATGGTTTGCCGTCGTCCGGAAGGTTTTTCAGCACAACCAGCAGATCGCCTTTTCGAAGAGCATGAAGCGGCTTCCATTCGATAGAAGGAACTGACGCGGTTTCAGCAAGGCAAAGGCCAAAATGTTTCGCTTCCACCAGTTTTATTCCTAAAAACATCTCCAGGGATTTCCGGTGTTTAATTGGAATCAGATGTTTTTCGCTGCTCCACCAATTCCTCGACCCTGGCGGAAGGGCAAGGCACGAACTTATGCTGCCCAAGGAGATACTGTTTGCTTTTGCCGCAGCACGGATTTTTTCGCGTCCTTCGGATGACAATCTCATGTGGATGGGGTGGGCACGCCTAGCAACCAAAAATGGGTGGTTCGCTGTCGCAGTGATACGCCTGTTCCTTGTTTTGAGCTCGAATACCTCCGCCTCGCCATTTTTGGCAATTGCCAAAACCCTGTTGCGCTTCAGAGCCCGCTTATCCACGTCAAATGAGTAAACGTAATCGCCTGCCTTCACTTCACTTATGGGTTTCGAAGCCGGGTTTGTCGCCACCAGCGTATCGCCGCTCAAGCAGAAGTTGTGGAAAAGCTCGAGCAGCGCGGCTGCCCTAAGCGCGCTTTTCCTGTCCTTTCCTCCAAACGCGTGGAAGGAGAGCATGAGCAGCGCAGGCCTGATCCTCTTCCCCCCCCTGAACACGTATTCCGGCAGCATCGAGTAAACTGCTTTGGGAACACCGGGGATTATTTTTTTTATCTCACGCTCCACTTCCTCTATGTCGTCCTTGACTGATTTTTTAAAATCCATAGCAGGAAATTGCACCAAAGTTATTTATACCTTATTTTCCGTTCGTAGCTGCATTTTTTGCATTCGTATATTATTCTCTTGTTCTTCTTGTCGAAAAACACCGACAGGCTTTTTCCAGGCCTCCAGAAAAAGAAGCATTTCCTGCAGAACAGGAGCTTTTGCTCCTTCGTGAGCCGCACCCTGTTTTTCCTCACTATGGCGAAAGCGAGTTGTACGTACCTTTTCGCCCTTTCCGGATTTTGCGCGAATATCTTTTCCGCTTCGCCCAGCAATATATTTATCCTTTCTTCGGAAATTTTCTTTACTATTCCTTTTTCTTTCGGGCGCATATTCCGGTTTTCAGGAGTAAATGTTTTAATAAGAGGTGCGGAATTTGCTTTGGTGAGAATCTGGATATTGCGGAATTCGTGGACCAATATTACATCCAGCCCATAATCAGGCATGAAGGGTATAACATAGTCAATACGCTTACCTATGCAGTCATCGCGATTTTGGCGGTTTATTTCGCATATTCGATATTCAAAAGAAGCAAAATAACCGTAAACCGGAGATTCGTAATCAACACCATTCCTTTCGTGCTTTTCGGCTCGACTGTGCGCGTGATAACCGACAGTATAGATAGCGGAGTGATGAAGCCGATAACTCCACTGCATTCACTCATCCTTGATTCGCATATTTACGATTACGGGTTTTTCACGAGCAGCCCGGGAATTTACATAGTCACCGCATTTTTGTTTTTCATTTCCCTGTTTGCCGTGCACAAACTCAAAAAGCCGGAAGCGCTCGGATACCTGGGAACTGCGCTCTGGGTTCCGCATTTCCTCGTCCTTCTTTTCATGCTCAAATATACCGAATACGCGATTCCAGTGCTAATTTTAGCGGCAATTCCATTCTACTTGGCTCTCAGGCATTTCAAAAATGACATCCTCGCGGGGATTGTGGGAGCGCACGCACTGGACGGAGCTGCCACGTTCTTCATAATCGACTTTTTCGGAATGCTTACTGGAAAAAGTTATTTCGAGCAGCACGTCATCCCTTCTTTCATAGGCGAGGCGTTCGGCACCTTTTTCCCCTTTTATCTTCTTAAAATAGGGATCGCGTTCGGGGCAGCGCATTTCATTGCAAATGAAAAGGACGCAAATGAAGGGGAAAAGCATTTTATTGCCCTCCTCCTCATAATAATCGGGCTCGCGCCCGGGTTGAGGGGCCTGCTCAGAATGGTCGTAGGTGCTTAGATGGAAATTCTGGATGCTCTGGTTTGGGGCGCTGGACTCATGGTTGCTGCACTTTTGGGCGCATGGCTTCTTATGAAAAGGAAGCCGCGAAAGAGCCCGGAAGAGCGGGTTGACGCCATGCTTGCGAAAATTGCTTCGGATTTGGGCTACACCCTTGAAGGACATACGCTAAAATACGAAAGGAGCGGCCTGAAAATGAATTACGAATTCAGGGTTTCCGTTTCAGAGGAGAAGGGCATCGTGCACAACAGCTTTTCTGCAGAAACCGGCTTCGAGCCTGGAAAATTCTTTGTGGTGCGCCCTGCGTCTCCCAAAATCCGGACCGAAATCTACCCGAAAACGGAAGCAACGGAATACTTTGCGGCGAAGATAAAAAACATACTTGAAAGCGATGTGGATGCGGTGCGCCTGAATAAGGACGGCTATGCAATATCGGTAAGCACAGGCGGGATATGTATAAGTCCTAAAATGGGTTTGTTCATGGGCAAAAAAAACGCCGTCAATCTTGACATAAGCGGCGAGATCTCCAAAGAAGGGCTGTTCCACGGAATATTCTCAGATAGGGAAAGCGAGGCACAGGAAGCGGAATACACGGATGAATGGAAAGGGCTCGTGGAGCGTGGATTCGGCGTGCTTGAAAAAATCGCCAGAACTGCAGGGGAGGGCTGATGCTCGCTCTGATTGGGCTGGGAATTTGCGGAGACCTCACTTTGCAGGGGCTGAAGGAGGCGAAAAACGCCGATGAGGTTTATTCCGAGGTGCACACTGGAATCCTCCTGCCCGACTGGCATAAAAAAACGGAAAAACTGATTGGAAAGAAAATAAGCATACTCGAACGCGAAATAGTGGAAAGCGACTTTATCGTGAAGAGCTCTGGGAAGAAAAAAATCGCCCTTCTTGTTCCAGGGGATCCGCTTGCTGCGACCACGCATTATATGCATTTGCAGGATGCAAAAAAGGCTGGAATCAAGGTCAGGATGGTGCACAATTCCTCCATTTTCATAGCAGCACCTGGGAAATGCGGGCTCCAGCACTACAAGTTCGGAAAGACGGCAACACTGGCTTTTTGGAGAAAGAACTACGAACCAGTGAGCGCGCTCGAGATCGTGGAGGAAAACCTGAAAAATGGCTTGCATACCCTTCTTCTTTTGGATTTAGACAAAAATTTTGGGCCGATGGACACATGGGGTGCATTTAAGCTGATTGAAAAAATGGAGGAGAAATTGGAGCGAAAGATAATGGATAAATTGGTTGTGCTCTCGCGCGTGGGCTGGAAAGATGAGAAGATAAATTATGGGAAAATTCCGGAATTATTGAAAAAGGATTTGGGGAAGGCACCGTTCTGTTTCATTATTCCCGGGAAGTTGCACTTTGCCGAAGAGGAGAACCTGGAGGAGTTTCGGATTTAGGCGACCTATCCAGGACCATCAATATCGGAAGCCACGGGCTCCTTCAGCTTTGCTGAAGGGATTGTGGACGAAGTCCGCAGGATTGGCCCGTGGTGCTTCATTCTTCACCGTACGTCTCGAAATACAAATCCGAGAATGCGTAAACAATAGGGTCTTCTGCAAATGTCTTTTGCACGTCATCCCCTGAAAGCACTGAGCCGCTCTCGGGGTTTATAATGTGCTGCTCGCCTTTCCATTCGTAGCCCACGTACACTTTTCTGCTTTTCGTGATGTACATCTTCGCAGTTGGCGAACCGAACGAGCGCAAAAGTGAAGTGAGGAGGAGTGCCTGGTCTATCAAATCGCCTGCCTTGAATTCATCCATGATATGGAAGTCGATCCAGAAGCTCACTGGAAGCTCGAGGTTCGTTATGCCCTTTATGTATTCGATTGAATTCTGGAGCGCTGCAGGAAAATGTTTCTCGTATTCATAGGGTTTGGGTTCAGGCGAAAGGCGCTCGCCCAATTGCTTCACGAATTCGTTGTAAGGAGAAATGCGCTCCCTTAGTTCGGAGATGCTCTTGTGCTCGCCTTCCTCTATCTTTTCCTTATAGCGCGAAATTATGAGTTCGTAGACTTTCAACCGTATCTCGTTGTTCGCCTCATTTTCCATACGATTTTAAATAGAACGACTGTATTCTTAAATTTTTCCATCCAAAATAGATTCAGAAAAATTGTACTATCCGAACACTCAGCTTTGGCTGGGGGCTTGGATATCTGAAGTTTTCGGTCTCCAGTCCTGTGTTGCGAAACCCGAAACGCTAAACTGGAAACCGGTGAATAGAACCAATACAGAAATGTAAAGGAAAGATGCGAAGTACAGGGGTTAAAGTGAAAAATGAAAATCACATTCTATGGAGGAGTGGGCGAAGTGGGCAGGTCCTGCGCCCTCTTGGAGGACAATGAGAAAAACCTGCTTTTGGACGCAGGGATAAAATTAGGAGAAAAGATCGAGCTTCCTATAATTCCTGAGGAAAAGTTCGGGAAAATAAGGAATGTGTTCGTGAGCCACGCGCATTTGGACCATTCCGGATTCCTGCCGCACATATACGCGAAGGAATTTACTCCTCCCAGGGTCTTCGTGACCAAGCCCACGCGCGATCTGATGGGTGTGCTGCTTGCTGATTATCTCAAGATACAGAAATTGCGCGAGCAGAAGCTCTATTTTGGAGAAGGAGAAGTGGACGAGGTAATGAGGCACGCAAAAATAGAAGAGTTCGGGAAAACGTTCAATGCGGATTTCGACGTGATGCTTTACAATGCAGGGCACATCCTCGGGAGCGCGATGGCGCTCGTGGAGAACAGTGGAAGGAAAGTCCTTTATACTGGGGACATAAGCATGAGGAACACGCGGATAATGGAGGGCGCACACCGCGGAATACATGCAGACACTCTGATAGTGGAAAGCACCTATGGAGGGAAGGAGGACATAATTCCGGGCGCAAAAGAAAGCATGAAGAAGTTCGTGGATTCTATAAACGAAACGCTCACAGCAGGCGGCTTTGTGCTTGTTCCGAGCTTTGCAGTGGGAAGGGCGCAGGAGATCCTGCTTGCGCTCGAGGACCACATGCGCTCCGGCGCTTTGGTCAGGGCGCCGATCTACATAGACGGAATGATTTCAAAGGCAATGAGGATTTACAGGCAGAACGTGATTTACGCGAGCGAATCCATAAAAATGAGGATACTTACGAGCGACGACGACCCTTTCAGGAGCAGGTTCTTCCACATGTCCAGGACAAAGGGGAGGGAAGACGTGTTTAAGGAGCCGGCCATAATCATCACTACAAGCGGGATGCTTTTAGGAGGCCCTGCGCTCATATATTTGGAGAAGATGCATCCGGATCCCAAGAATAAACTGATAATAATTGGCTACCAGGCAGAAGGGACTCTTGGAAGGAGGCTGCTTTCCGGAGAGAAGAAAGTGAAGATAGGCGAACAGGAAATCGAGCTCCGGATGAAAATCGAGAACATAAAGATTTCCGGCCACGCGGACCACAACGAACTCCTGCAGTTCATAAAAGGCACGAAAGGTCTGAAGAAGGTGTTTCTGGTGCATGGGGAAAAGGGGGACGAACTGCGCGAAGACCTTGAAAAGGACTACGAAGTTATGCTGCCTGAATTAGGGGGCGAGTACACGATATAATTTATAAAATGGGCGAGTGAATAAAAAACATGCGGAAAATACTTGCGCTCCTGCTCATTCTTGCAATTCTCAATTTTGCATTCAATGTAACCTATTCAGTGAAAGAGAATGAGATTGTATTCATAATAGACGGGACGCACTATGAGAAGATGAACCTTACCCTCTTTTTGTTCAAGAACGGGGTGCAAGTGCGCGGACTCCAGAAGAACAATGTGATTCTGCCGCATTACTACTTCATGCCCTACAACGAGAGTGGTGTTTATGAACTGCGCGCAGTGAGTCAGAAGAACGAATATGCGAACGCAATTGTGAATATCACTATTCCGGATGCGATCAAGGAAGCTGAGAAAAGAGAGGAACAACAGTCCTCTGATTATGCGATAATAGTTGCAGTGGCTGGATTGCTCGTTCTTGGTCTGCTCCTGCGAAGCTTTTTAAAGGCGGGGAGTTATAAGAAATAGGAAAATGGTGGAAAGATGGGCGAGGTGGCAGCTATATTGGAAGCGGGAAAAAAAGCTGAAGAAATAGTGCCTGTGAAAAAGGAGACGTTTGCAGAGATGGCAAAGCCACTGGTGGACCTCGGCGTGTCCAAATCCCTTATCGAGGAATTCATAGCCAGGACAGGGGTAAGGAACACGGATGAACTCAGGCAGAAGATGGCAGATTACGGAATGGGCTACTTGTGGAGAAGCATATTGAGGACCGAACGCGGCGATGTGGATAAGATATTCAGCAACATAGAGAATAAGAAATTCAACGAAGAGGAGGGGCAGATGCTGCGCGCGAGCATAAGCGGCGCGATGAGGGCTGCGATCGCCTTGGAGGACAACCTGAAGCAGACCGGGATAGCAAGCAAGAATAGAGACAAGATAATAAACACGCTGATGTTCAAGAACCTCACAAAAAGCCAGATAGAGGTTTACGCCGCAGGGCAGACGCAGCAGATCAACATGCCATTCGTGTTCCTGCTGGGCTCGCTCGAGCTGGGCTTGCACAATGCAGTAACCGACGCAAAGGGCGATCCCGGGGAAGTGAAGAAGCTTCATGCAGATTATGCGAAAGTGCTGGCAGAGTATTTCAAACCCGTCAGGACTTCCGGAAGCGCGGAAGAAGTGGCGAAATCCATAAAGGAAGGCATCTTCGGCAAGAAAGCCGAGATAGAGGGGTTTTTCCTTTCCACGTTCGTGAAAGCCAGAGAAGTTGCAGCAGGAGGGAAGTACGAAGGAGGCATCGGCGAGCTCAACAGCGTGGTGAGGGAATATATAAATAAGGCGCCCCAAAAGATCGTCGAGTTCGCGAAGAAGACCGGGGATAAGAGCTTCATAAGTATGGTGGAGAGCAAGTTCGACGACAAAAACCTCTATTTCTTCAAGGCGAGCGAGAGGGAGGATTTCAAGAGATACCTTATACATTATGTGGGCCAGCGCATCATGGATTATCCAGCCAATCTGACCAGGGAGAATTTCGAGGGCGTCATGGACGACATGCTCATGCGCTACCTAACCGAGAACGCGGTATATTTTGCAAGATACAAATATCCGAGCAGCATAAACCAGCACCTCAGGATGGTCGGGTTCGCCACTGCGCCGCTCCAGCCCCACCTAAGCTACCTCGCAACTGCTGACGCCAAGACGAACCACGATCTTGAGATGGAGCTGCTCAAGACCATACTTACTCCCAAGACGCCTAGTGAGAAGAAAGTGGAGGCACTGGGGAAATGGCAGGAGAAAGTTCTGGACGCATACGTGAATGCGCTGAAGAAGAATGCTGGAATAACGCTGGACAAGGAGGGCGACGCGCTGTTCGCATATTTCTTCATGCCGAAGCAGCTCCAGGAGGCGCAGGAGCAATATGGGGAAAAGGAATGGAGAGGCAAGCTCAGGGATGCGCTCGATCGCGCAGGGGAAGTATTCGGAATAAAGTTCGGGAATCTGCTCCTTCTCCATGATCCGAAGAAGATGCTGGAGGTCAAGGCACAGATAGAGAAGAGTCCGTTCTACAATGCGCTTTCAAAGGATAAGGGCTACAAGGAGAACGAGATACTCTGGTCGCTCATAGATGTAATACCTACTGTTGCTGACCTCGCGAGGTTCGTGGAGGACAAGGAAGAGCTCAGGAAAAAAGTGAGCGAAGCAATAGGCGGGCTCAGGAAGAGGTCCGAGGTCTCCAAAGAATACGATGCAGCAGCTGGACCCAAGAGGAGTGAGTACGAACGGGAATTCATGACTAACGCCATAATGAATGGAATAGCGTACGGGCTCAACAAGTATTACATAGCGGACAAAAACCAGGCTGTGGAGAAAGCCGGCGAATTCCTCGGGCTGGGCCTTGAGATATGGAATTTGGAGCCCATGAAAGCCATAAGCGAGAAGATAAAAGCAGGTCAGGAGCCCCTTAGCTCTGAAGATTACGGGACCGCAACGAAAAGCATAGTTGCGCACGACGGATTCACGAACAGCGCCTTCTACAAGACGCTGAAATCGTGGGGCTTGGACGATGATGTGGTAATCGATGCCGCGGTGAAGCTGATGCCGCAGATAACAGATGTTTATTTCAGGTATAACCAAGGCGACCTCATAATGGAGAGCTCTCTTGCGAGGATGAAGCCGATCACCAAGGATGACATAGAAGAGATGAAAACTGCGCTCAGGGAAGATGTTGTGAAAAGCAGGGAGGCGATGGTGGATGTGGTGAGCACCGCTCTTGCTGCAAGGTTCGCGGAATCTATGAACGAAACGATCAAGAGCGGAAAAGTGGAGATAGCAGCACCTGAGGAGAGAGCAGCACCTGAGAAGGCGAAGACAGTCCCTGTCAAGACTTTGCTTTACACCATAGAACTAAGCAAAAAAACCGGGATGTGGGAAGCGCTGAATATCACCATGCTCACGGATGCGCTATGGAGCGGGGCAGGCGCTACGGACGGCGAGATGAAGCATTTCGAGCATACGATGAAGGCTGCTAGAAAGATGACAAAGGAAGGAAAAGTAAAAGCCGTGATAAACGGGATTCCTGCAGCGCAATACGATCTGCGCGAGCATAGCGGAAATGTGAAGGCGAAGGCGCTAGCGGACAAATATTACAAGGAGCATATGAAGATGGGATACGAGGAAGTGCTTGCAATGGAGAAGGAGCACGACAGTATATACACCACGCTGCTGGATATAGCTAGGCAGAAAGCAGGTCGCACCGTGACAAAAGATGAGGCGCAGCTCCATAAAGTCATTGCGGAATATTTCGTGGGCGGTGCGGGAAAACTCTTCGTGGAGCACGGAATAAACTTCCTAAATCCGGAGAACGTAGCGTTCGTTTCCCAGGGCTTCGACCTCAAATTCACCAAAGAAAGCCTAAGGAAAACTGTTATGGAGACACCGATGAATAAGATCCACGGTGCGGGATACAGGACGGGCAAGGAATTCCACTTGGGAATAGTGAGGGACGGCATGCTCACAGAAAAGATAGGAACAGTGAGCGGGAAAGAAGTGAACCTCGCCACAGAGTCGATCAACCTCAAGGCAGGCGATTATGTAGTTATATACACTATTGACAAGAGCGGCGGGATGAAACTCGAGGCTTTCAATTCAGCGCTGTACTACAGGCAGCGCCAGAAACTTTCCAATAAGAACGCGCTATGGGTTAATGGCAGCGAGCACGTGGAACTCACCATGTTCAACCTGAACGCAAAATACAACAAATATCCAATAAACGTCTCTTCGGTGGTGAAGGAAGTAGTGAAGGAAGTGGAGAAAGCTGCGCCGCCAGCGCCTGTTGAGATCACGAAGAAGGCGCATTATCAGGGACCGGACAGGCCGCTTGCAATGAGGACATTCCGCGCGCCTGCGCAGGTTCCGCTCATTTCGCCGCCTATCGTGGCAGTGAGCGAACTGTTCAGGACTACAGAGCTTACAACCACATATACGTTCCAGGCAGAAGTAGGGGCGCAGATTAACTGGTACAACCTATCGCTGGTGGTGCAGGGTTGGACCACAAGTTCACCGCAGACTCCTGAGCAGGTCCTGACGGAATTCAGAGACTTAGTGAACAACCTGATAAAAAAAGGCACCCTACCGAATACGCCAGGTAATTATTACCTTAACTCAAACGGCACAATGAGTAGTTCGCCGGCTACAAGCGAATACGCACGGGTTGAGATAGGGGCTAATGGAGAAGTGAACGTTTATGATGATCTGAACAA
>JBGFRX010000011.1:0-8222 GCA_041694885.1 Microcaldota archaeon
TGTCTTCCTATGAGAAAGAGAGCTTTATACGATATCTTCTGAGCATCAGGACAATAAATGCTCCTGATGAATTGGAAAACGCAGCGGAAAAAATAATCAAAGCGTACAAAAAACATGGCTTCGAATTTCGTTTTTTCGTTAAGTTGGCTGGCGCACTTGGAATGGCTGATAGCACGGAAAAAATACTGGAATATGCTAAAGCGCTCAATAAGACAGAGACAATTATCCTGAAAATGATGCAAAGAGACGAAATTAATAGATATAATATAGATCAGGTATCAGAAATTCTTGGCGCAATGGATGAGGTTAAAAAGTTCAGAAATATAGAAGAACTGTTTGATGCACTGAAAAAAGCAGAGCCGCTGTTCTCTCATTATATTTTGGATTCCAATGTCCAAAATATACAATTCCTTAACGCAATGATTTACCTCCCTCTTTATCTCATGCTCAAGCGCGAAGGAAAAACTGATCCGGAGGCATTTGAACGAATTGACGAAACAACACGCCGTTTGAATGCCATTTCACGCAGTTTCGATTATTCACGCCGCCCATGGCTGGCACTCGACACCGGATTATTCGACGCTCTCGGAGAAGTGTTGGCTGCAGGGAAGACGCAGGAAAGACCTTACGGCTTTTTCAGATATGAAAGTAAAAATATGCGTCAATTTGATTATCTCCTTTCCCTGGTAACTGACAAGCCAACTGCTGAAACAGTCAGGAAAACGCTTAATCTTTTTCTGGAATTCAGCACTGTGAAAGGAGATATGCTGGATTACAAAGGGAATGACATTGGATGGGAATGGGGGAAAGAAATTGTCCAGGGAAAGGGGCTCGATGAACGTATAGTGGCTCTAAGGAGCGCTCTTGGCCATATAGAGACGATGACAAGATTGTATCCGAATGAAAAACTCAATGAGTTTTTTGGTTACTACGATTATTTCGGCCTAAAAATAGAATTAGGGACTTTTGAAAACATGATTATGGCTGGCGGGCAGCTTGGAGCGAAGGCTGCGCCAACCCTTTTTATTCTTTGTTCCCTATGTGAACAAGTCAGGAAAACGGATAAACGTTACTATTCAGAGGCGCACCAAAGTTTCTCAAGACTCATTGAAACGCCTGTTATCAGAGAAGTTTTGCTGGAATTGGGAGAAATAGTTGGTTTTCATAAAGACGAAAATAAATATCGGTTGCTGAATGAAACCATGCCATTTGGTTGGTTCCTTATAAGCAGACGCGGCCATTTTGCAAAACTATCGGATATGATTCTCAGTGTGCACGAAAAAGCGCTGGCGAATGAAGCCAGCAAAAAGGCTTTGGGGCACAGAGAGAAGGCTGACGAATATAGATTTTTTGCATATATTTTCAGATATTTGAAATCAAATGAAAAATTGCTCAATGCAGTCCGCGAAGATCCTGTAATGCTGGTGCCAATATGCGACAGGATGGCAAAAAATATTGAACTCAGCGGCTTTAATCAGGATAATTTTTTTCATTTTGCTGAATACCTCAAAAATCCTCCATTGGAAAAACTTGACGAATGGGCAGTGCAACTTGCAAAAATAAAGCAATCTTATAAAAGGACGGATTTGGTTTTAAGCGCCTTAGACCTATTTGAGCAGGTAATCAGACAAGATGTTTCCAAATTGCCGGAAATCGTTGAGCAACTTGCATCAGCAATTGATTTGTCCGGACACAACGGTTTTGTGAGGATGCTAAAACAAAAGAAAGGAGATTCACTGTCACTCCTGGACTGCTGGGCATTGGCCGGTGCGCTTTCAGAAGGAAGAGAACGAATTGCCGAAATGGTTGGTGAAAAACAGCGGCAAGATCGCATCTTGGAGGAAGCTGTAATGAACTGCCCTTCCAACATTGTAGAAGCAGCTGAATACTCAGCTTTGTTGAAAAAGGAGCTCGAACATGTCCGTGAGCCAACAATACATACTTTTTACGAAAAAACTGTAATACCCAAGCTTTGGACAATACTGCCAAACAGAAAAAATACGGCTGAATTGCTTGATTTGTTTTGCTTCTCAAAAGCCCAATGCGATGGTGCAGAAGTGAAGAAAAAACTCGCAGAACTTGAAGTTCTGGAAAGAGGCAGCCAGAGGAAAAGGGGGTTTGTCTGGACTACGGAGAGAACCGCATTTCTCACCAGTGTTTACAAGCAGATGCAAGGAGAAGCGAGAAAAAAAGGCGCGGAAGTGGATTTTGCCCTTCTTGCTGAAAAAATAAATGAAAAATATCCAAGACCGAATGCCCCTGCTTTGGTTTTGGTATTGGCAATTTGCCTGACTGAAGACAAAAAGACGCTTGAAAACTTAAGGGCGTACGTAAATAAAAAGGATGTGAAACGCGATAGGCAGTCAATGTTGCTTTTGGCGCAGTGTATAAATGCCATATCGCGGCTGCCTAATGACAAGGCAGTTTTGTCAATAGTTTCTGAATTCGCAGCCACAGTTCCTGGCAAGCAGGCAAAGGAGCTCATTCCTCTGTTTCGTTCGCTAATTATTTTTGAAAACTTCCATGACAATAAAGCACGCGAGAACTTCATGAAAAAAATTGAAGCCAAAGAGTTCAAAGATTACCAAAGCATGCATGATTATCTTAAAAATGAGAATATACGTCTCGGATATGAACGGTTGGGCATAAGCGAGACGAAACTGCACGAACTGAAAATAAGCAGTGAAAAAATTGAAAAATTTGCTGCAAGTGAATATTTTGAAGTTGTGACAGCGCTGTTGAAGACCTATAAGAATAACCATACTTCCGGGATTTCGCTTTTGACCGAAGCTACGCTTCATGCGCTCAATGATGATTTGAGAGCGTGGCGTTATGAGAACGAGACAGGAAAAAAACAGCTCGAGATGCTTGATGAAAGGGAACGGGCCCGGTGGATAGAAGAATTTTCTCCTACTGTGCGAAAAGTCGTAACCGGCGAGGAAGGCTTAAGAAAATTCAAGGGCGATGCCGTCACTGCTGCACTGAGAGAAACTGTAAATTATATCAAAGATATTGAAATAAGCGAAGATGCATTAAGGTCGACAAGGCAGGAGATTGCTGCAATAGAGCCCGTTGTTAATGCTCTTGACAGGAAGAGCGACAAGAGAGTTGAGCTTGAGGACGATCTTACTTATGCAAGAAGCTGTGAAGCAGTCATTGCCGGTTTGCTTGCTTTGCAGACAAATGATTATTACAAGGACTTTAGTGAAGAAGAGATAAAGGGAGTCGTAAAAATAGCAGATTCAGTGAATAAGGCACTTAAAGCGCTTGGGCAGGATGAACCCAAGGACTCCATGATCCATTTTGTCCGGACACTTAGAAAGCGGAGCCAGGAATTCAAAGTTGGCGGACTCAGTGCAAAGGATACCGATGACGCTGTTACATTGCTCAAAATAGGTGAGGTGCCAAGGCATTCCTGTCAGTCGTATATTAACGGTTCAAAAAACGTGTGCCTCCTTGCATATGTTTTTGATGCAAATAAAAAAGGAATTGTAATAACTGATGAAAAGGGCACTATTCGGGCGAGGTCGATTGCCAAATTGTACAGAGGGATTATTGATGGAAAAGCCAACAACGTTCTTTTGCTTGAGCGTGTATATTCAGATGCCTCAAACAAAGAATATTCCGCACTCATCGCATTGCATGGCCTCAGAAAAGCGATTGCGACAAAATCAGTACTCGCATCGTCATGGATCACCAATGAGCTGAAAACCGAGTTTGAAAAATTCGGATATCTTATCGCGCAAAAACCAATCAAATTGTTTTTACCTCCAAGCATGAATAAGTACGTGTACAGCGACACATATAATGTGGATAATGTAAAAAACGGCGAAATTACCATCACTGTAAACCTGCTTGAAAAAGTTCCGAAAGAAAAGATCGCAGAAGAGTATGCAAAAAGAGGCGAACTGCCGCCGCTTGAGTTAAAAATCAGGTCGCATCCCGAGGCGTTCGCAACTTTATGAAAGACTTTGCGGGTTTGCTATAGTCCGAAATAAGAGCAGATGTCTCTTTGTTCGGCTAATCGGTTATGCCTTTCCCGTTCAGGAATTCGCGCAGCTTCTTCGTGCTTTTGGAATAAACCTTCCTGAACCTTATCCGTGTTTTTTCCCCTTCCTTACTTTCGAAAACCACTTCAAGTCTGACTTCCTTGCCCATGTGCGACTTGAGCTCGTCCCAGACCTTCCTGTCTTCTACTAACATTTCAAATTCATCATATATTTTTCCATCCTTTGCAAGCATCTTTAGTCCTTCTGCAAATTTCCTATACACCGCATTCCCCAATTTCCTTCCATAATCGTCCTTTCCAAGTCCGTATTCTTCAACGAAAATCGCCGAGCGCAGTAGTCGTTGGTTGAAATGCCCTGTCGGCATGTCGAAAAGCATCTTTATTGTATTTCCCATGTCTTCTATGTCCGCATTAGGATTCACATATTTCACGAGCTGCTTCCTGTCCTCGGACTTGAATACAATTCCTTCTTTTCCCGCCTTGTTGAGGTTGAGCGCAAGTTCCCTGAGTTTTTTCCCGTCTTCCTGCCTGCGGAATTTTCCAAGATAAGGTGCCGGCTCGAGCCCGTATTTTTTCAGGAACGCGTATCTCTTATCAGGAGCAAAATATTTTCCGCTTTCCAAATCGTAAATATCGAACACGAAATATTTGACGTCAAATTTTTCAGAAGGCGCAGTATATGGAGTATTGCCTATCATCTCTCCGCAAAGCATCACGTTTTTTTCAAAAATTTTTTCAGGCAGGATATTCCTGAGTTTTTCCGTGGAGAAGGCATCTATTATCCCGCCCCTGCTCAGCCCGCAAATTTCTCCGTTTATTTTTGCAGCCCTTAAATTGTATCCGTCTATCTTTTCTTCAGCGAAGACGTATTCCGAAGAGATGTTCTTTTCCAACCCCTTTTCCAGCGTAAAAATACGCTTTATATGGGGAAAGCCGGGGAAAAATCCGTTTTTTGTTATCACGCTGCCTCTTTCCATTCCCCCATATTCACTCCTGAACCGGATGTATTCGAGACCCCCGAACTTCCTTTTTTCAGCAGCGCCTTTCGTGAGTGCCTTTTTTATTTCCTCGAACCCAATCATGCGCACAAACTGCCAGATAATGTTTTTAAACAGGGATGGAGCATAAAAATACATGAAGAACGAAAAACAGGAGCAGCTGAACGCGATGCGTTTCCTGTTTCTGGCAGTCGCAGTGCTCTCAGCACTTTCCATAGCCGCATTTTCATTACAGATGATATACGCTGACGACCTTGCGATAGAAACAGAAAAGTCGTACGGAATATTCCAGAACGATGTTTTTCAGGACACCGGAGAAGTGCTCGTTCCGTCTCCTTATGCGGTGGAAAAAATAACCATGACCGTGCAGAACAACGGGAATCATACGCGCGACTTTTCCCTTTCCATGGATTATGCAGGTACGATAATGAAAACTGAACCTGTTGCTGAAGTTAATTCCACTGCGCTGACATGGAACGTTTCCCTTCCTGCCTCGGCGAAAATGGCGTTTTCCATAATAGGCAAGGGGCTTGAGGCAGACGCGCCATCTGTCATTATTGCAACTCCTTCCGGGCAGTCCATTCTCCAGCCAACGAACAAGGTAATGATATTAGAGAACGCTTCGAACAAAAGCACGCCTCCTGCCAGGTTCGGCTACGTAAGGGAGCAGGAGAACGGCATTGCCGGAGCAGTATTAGCCGAGCAGAAGCGGCTCGACTTGGCTACCAAATCAGCAATAGTCGTTTTCGCAGGACTCGTGATACTCACGTTCGCGAGCGGCTTTGCCTTCGTTTTCGGCGTGGAGGAAAGGCCAAAATTGAACAGGAAGGTCAAAATCCACATCAGCAATATTTACCATGACAATCCGAAGACCGACGAATTCTCGAAATACAAATACGAAGAATCGGAGTATTGGAAATAATCATACCCGTTCCTTTAACCAGTTTTCCAGGTCAGCAGCAGACATCGCGCCCACGAAACTTCCCGCGTGCTTCCCGCTTTTGAAGAGTATGGTGGTTGGAATGCTCATTACTTCGTATTCCCTCGCGATGTTTATTGCTTCGTCCACATTTGTCTTGACGAATTTGGCCTTGCCCGAGAATTTTCCGCCCACCATCTCAAACGCAGGCGCGTACACCTTGCACGGCGGGCACCACTCCGCATAAAAGTCGACAAGCACCGGGATTTTGCTTTCCAATACCTCCTTCCTGAAATTCGCGCTGTTCACAATAAGCATGTTACCACCAAAAGGAAAATAGAAGAACTGGTTTATATACTTTCCTCGGTTTCCGTTTCCTCTTTTTCTGGCGGAGCATTTTTCACTTCGTCTCTTTCCGTGTACCCAGTTATCTTCATCTGCGTTCCCTTATCGAGGGCTGAGAAGGCCTTTTCCTTCATTTTCAGCATTTCGTTCGTGTCTTTTTGCCCTTTGAAAATCTGTTTTTCATCCGCATTTATGAGGCGCTCGATAACCTTCCTTGCCTCATACCTTATATTTTCATTATCGTTTGCAGTTGCCCTCAGCAGCACTCCCATCGCCTCAACACATTTAGCCATTTCCAGGACTTCAGCAGCTGCTTCTCTCACCATTACGCTCTTGTCGTTGAGCGCGGACTCGAAGATGGAGTAATCGAGGTAATCAGCGCCTTTCCCTTCCTTGAAGCAAATCTCTCCGAGCCGCTTCACTGCATCTGTTTTCCAGCCCGGGCGCTCGATGTTCCTGAACCTGCATCTCAAAACGCATTTATCCGTTTCGGCCATTATTTTCCGGCTATTTTCCCTTTCGAATTCCGCGGATAGCCCCACAAGAGGAAGTTTTCGCGCTATGCCTGCTCTTTCGTCCCTCCTGGTAAATATCCGTCCATTTGCGTAAACCATAGAAATCAACAATTAGAATGTGTGGTAAATAGTTTAAAAAATTATGTTTCCGTTCTTACTGCCATACAAAATCTATCCGCTCCATTCCCATGAAATCCTGGAGCGCTTTAGGAATCGCAACCCCTTTTTCATCCTGATAATTTTCCAATATCGCGATAAGCGTCCTTCCCACTGCAAGCCCGCTTCCATTGAGAGTATGCGCGAATTTGAGTTCTCCGTCCTTGTCCCTGTATTTCACGTTTGCTCTTCTTGCCTGGAAATCGGTGCAGTTCGAGCACGATGAAATTTCCCTGTAGCTGCTCTGGCTCGGGATCCACACTTCAACGTCATATGTTTTCGCGCTCGCAAAGCCCATGTCCCCTGTGCATAGAGCGATTACGCGGTGGGGAAGCTCCAAAAGCTGCAATATGTATTCAGCATCCAGCACCATCCCCTCCAATTCTTCGAGACCTTTCTCCTGCGAGGAAAACTTAACCAGTTCGACTTTGTCGAACTGGTGCTGCCTTATCATGCCCTTTATATCCTTACCGTAAGCCCCAGCTTCTTTCCTGAAGCACGAGCTAAGCGCAGTGTATTTCTTCGGCAGTTCCTTCAATTCGAGAATCTCCCCTGCATGAAGATTGGTGAGCGGCACTTCCGCAGTGGGAATGAGCCACAAGTCGTCCTGTGTGCTGTACAAATCATCAGCGAATTTTGGCAGCTGCCCTGTGCCCCTCATGATTTCGCTCTTCACGAGTTCAGGTACCCACACTTCCCTATAGCCCCTCGAGGTGTGCACGTTGAGCATAAAATTCGCTATCGCTCTCTCAAGTTTGGCTACTGCGCCGTACATCACAGTAAACCTGTGGCCCCCTAATTTAGTGCCCCGTTCGAAGTCAATCAGCCCCAGTTTTTCCCCCAATTCGTCGTGCGGAAGCGCATCCTTCGCCGACTTCGTTGGCTTCCCCCACTTCCTGATTTCCAGATTGTGCGTTTCGTCCTTCCCTACGGGAACGCTCGCATCAGGAATATTTGGAATGGTTAGCATGAGGTCGCGTATCTCCTTCTCCAGTTTTTCCACTTCCTCGTTCAATTCCTTTATCCTTGCACTAACATTTCCACTTTTCTTTACGAAGCTCTCTGCATTTTTCTCCTTTTTCTTCGCGTCAGAAATCGCCAAACCCAGTTTGTTGCGTTCCGCGCGAAGTTTCTCCTCCTCCTTCTTGTCCTCGCGCCATTTCGCGTCCAACCCGAGGAGTTTGTCCACTACTTTCAAGTCCTGATTCCTGTTCTTCAGCGCGGTCCTCAGTGTTTCGGGTTCATTACGTATTAGTTTTATATCGAGCATAAGAGCACCG
>JBGFRX010000039.1:0-30294 GCA_041694885.1 Microcaldota archaeon
ATGAAGCCAGTTTGACCGAAAGATTTATAAAAATTGAATAGGACTTAGGACCAGTTCCTTAAAATAAGAGGTGAAAAAATGGTGAAACAAATTGGACCTCCGGCATTCTTGGCAGGCATCCTACTTTCTGCGCTTGCTGGTTTCCTGTGGCCTACGAACATTACGGTCATGATCGTAGTGGC
Source organism: Microcaldota archaeon (assembly GCA_041694885.1). Lineage (GTDB taxonomy): Archaea > Micrarchaeota > Micrarchaeia > Anstonellales > Bilamarchaeaceae > JAHJBR01. The sequence goes on from JBGFRX010000039.1 coordinate 183, forward strand.
ATCGTTGGGCGTGCTGGTAGGCGTGCTCAACATAGCCGACAAGGAGGTGAGCGGCTTCCTGCTCGCGTCGCTGACGTTCATGATTTCCATAGGCGGCTTCATCAATCTGGGCACGGTCTTCGGACAGCTTCCGGGCCTCACCCAGGCAATACCGGCGTTTTTAGGCTACATAGTGGCTTTCGTCGGCCCTGCTGCATCTGTAGTCGCCTTCAAGCAGATTTGGATGCTTGCAAAGGACTGATTTTTTCTTTTTCTCTTTATTTTATCTCCAAAATGCGCACTTTTTCAGCTGTCCTTTCCACTATCTCTTTTATTCTCATTCTTTCCGCCAGCCCCTCCACTATTTCAATTCGTGCCCTAGTTTCCGGATTCTCAATTGCAACGAGGGAGCAGCAGTCCTTGTAGGGTTTTATCGAAATTCCGTAAGTGCCGATTTCCTCAGCCATCCGGATTATTTCGTTCTTGTTCATCCCTATAAGCGGTCTGAAAACAGGGATTTCCAGTTCCTTGTTTATGGCAGAAATGTTCTCCATTGTCTGAGAAGCCACCTGGCCCAGCGAGTCGCCGCTCACTATCGCAAGCGCCCCTTCCTTTTCCGCGATTTTCTGCGCAAGAAGGTAGATGAATTTCCTGAACATCACTAACTCGTATTTGGGCGGAATGGAAAGCGTCTTCTTGTAGAACTCCAAATAGTCCGCAAAATAAAGCCGCCCTCCGCCCTGCCACTTCGCCAGAACCCCGACCAGTTCCGTTATTTTCGACTTTTCCGCTTCTCCGGAATCTGCAAAAGGGTGCAAGTGGAGGAAAATAACCTCCGCTCCCCTTCTCATCATCGTCCATGCAGCAACCGGAGAGTCAATTCCGCCTGAGAGCAACGCAACGGCCTTTCCTGAAATTCCAGAAGGAAGCCCGCCCTGGCCCCTGATTTTTTCAAAATGCACGAATGCCCTGTCCCTTTGCATTATTTCCACATATATGGTAAGGTCGGGCCGTTCCAACTGCACTTTGCAGCCGAACTTTTCCACTATTGCAGCGCCCAAATCCCTGCTTAGTTCCATGGAAGTAAAGGGAAGTTTCTTGTCCCCACGCTTCGTTTCCACCTTTATTTTTTTGTTTTTGATTTCAGGGGGCTTTTCGGATAAATGGTCCAAAATGAATTTTTTAATCGCTTCACTGCTCTTTCCAACCCCGTAAACGCGCGCAAACCATTCAATTCCGAAAACGCGCACAAGTGCTTCCTTCACCCTGCCTTCATCCGCATCGCTTTCGAAAAAAATCCGCTTCTCCAGTTTTTCTGCTTTCCCCGCCTCACCGCCCAGCGCATTTTTGATATTCGCAATAAGCTTGTCCTCGAAAAGATAGCGATTCCTTCCTTTGAGTGCGATCTCGCTGCAATGCGCGGTGTAAAGAGGCATGTTTATCCCGCGTACTCGATTTCTCCACTGAAAACGCGTCTTGCCGGCCCGTCCATCATCACTTTGGAAAAGTCGTCGGAAAGGGTTATTTTCAGCACCCCTCCGGGAAGTTTTATGCTCACGGGTTTGCTCGTTTTGACAAGATTCTCCTTCGCAGCGGCGGCAACTGTTGCGCAAGCGCCTGTTCCGCATGCATGGGTAAGTCCTGCGCCGCGCTCGTAAACAATCAGTTCGATTTCGCTATCGCTTTTCACGTGCGCAAATTCAACGTTCGTCCGGTTGGGGAAGCGTTCGTGTTTCTCGATTTTCGGACCTTTTTCTCCAGCCTCGGCAATGTTTATTCTTTCCTTGAACATCACCGCATGCGGATTTCCCATCGAGACGAGATGAAGATGCTCTCCATGAATTTCAGCAGTTCCCAAAAATTCTGGCGTTCCCATATTCACAACAACACTGAGCACCTCATCGCTTCCGGTTTTTTGTTTCGAGTTCAGGATTTTGATTTCTACGTTTTTCACTCCAGTAGCGGTTTCGATTCCGAATTTCTTCTCCTTCACGTAGCCGAAATCATAGAGGTGCTTCGCAACGCACCTTATTCCGTTGCCGCACATCTCCGCTTCACTTCCGTCGGAATTGAGCAGCCGCATGAAATACTCCTTCTTTTTGCCCCTTTCCAAATATAATACTCCATCTGCACCTATGCCAAAATGTCTGTCGCACATTTTTACTACAAATTCCCGGCTCTTCGGCATCTTTCCTTCGAAATCCTCGATAAGGATGAAGTCATTCCCAGTACCTTCGTATTTGTGGAATTTTATTTTAGTCATTTTAACCAACTTGCCTTTTTTTGCCCTGAAAGCATCTTCTCAAACGTGTCGCGCTCGCGCACCAGCTCGTACTTTCCGTTGTTGACGAGCACTTCCGCTGCCCTTGGTCTAAGATTGTAGTTCGAGCTCATACTGTACCCGTATGCGCCTGCTGTTAGCACTGCGAGTAAATCTCCTTCCTCTAATTTCGGAAGCATTCTTCCCTTAGCCAGAAAGTCCCCACTTTCGCAAACAGGCCCTACAACATCATACGTCTCATTCTCCCTTTCGCCTGATTTTCCATCCACAAGAATATGATGGTAGGAATCGTACATTGCAGGCCTTACGAGGATGTTGAAGCCCGCATCCACTCCAGCAAAGTTCTTGTGCGGCGTCCTTTTCAGTGTATTTACCCGGGTAAGCAGAACTGCTGCATCTGCAACCAAGTACCTTCCCGGCTCTATGCAGAAGTACGGTTCGCCCAATCCATGCTCCTTTATTTTCTGCCAGAAGAGCCCGAGCACTTCGTTGCAGTACTGTTCAAGGTCCAGCTCGCCAGCTTCCGGTTTATAAGGCACGCCGAGCCCTCCACCTATGTTTATGAACTCGAATTCCACCTCCACTTCCTTTGAAATTTTCCCGGCGATATCCATGAAGTGCGCAAGCGCCACTGTGAAGTCCTTCACGTGGAGGATATTGGAGCCGATGTGCATGTGTATCCCAAACCTCTTTACGTCCGCCTTCTTCGCCTTTCTGTACGCCTCCACTCCATCCGTCTCCCATATCCCGAACTTTGAATCCTTTCCGCCGGTTATGACGTGGGAATGGTGGCCTGCGCCCACTTCCGGATTTATCCGGAAGGATATGAAATCCGGCACTTTGATTTTTGCCAATCGCTCGAAGGCGGAATGCGAATCCACATTCACGCGTATCCCGTTCGCAGTCAGCGCCTCAAGCTCCTCGTCGCTTACGTTCGTGCCGGTGAACAGGATTTTTTCCCCGGCAAAACCGGCTTCAATTGCAGCAAGCGTTTCGTTTACCGAGACCGCATCTATGTACGCGCCCTCGGAATTCAGAATTTCAAGGATGTTGAGGTTGGAATTCGCCTTTATCGCGTAGTGTATGCGCACCTTCGGGTATTTCCCGGAAAGCGCTGCGCTCAGCCGGCGATAATTTTCCCTTATCCTCCGCTCGTTTATTGCGTAAAGCGGAGTCCCGAACTTTTGGGCTAACTCGCTTACGCTCGCCGTGCCTATGAAAAGGCATCCATTCCGCGCTTCAAGCCCTGTTTTGTAAAAGTCCACCATCTGAACCACTGATTTCACTGAAGCACCCCGGGCTAAAGCCCGTGGTGCTTCACAGTATAAAATTAGAAAAAGTTAATTAAATGCCTATGCCTGCAAGGATATTATTTTCCTTATCGCTTTGCCGCCTTTGCGAGGTATGCCGTTTGCGCTGGCTATCTTGCGTACGAGTTCGGCAATCTCTTCGTTTCTTTCCTTTTCGCCGTTAAAGGCGCGCACCAGCCATGGTAACGCATCAGTTCCTGATTCCAGGAGCTTCTCCTTCGCATAATCCTGTCCAGTGCCTGCAGTGCCGAGTTTTCCTATCCATTCCAAAATATCTATCTCGGAGACATGCACTGCATTCATTTAGGTCACCTCATTTCTTTGCTTTAGCCCAGATTACGCGAATGTTTATATTTATAATTTGTGTTATGAATATAACAAATTATTTTGTAGGTGTTGATATGGTGACTGTAGCGCACATAATTGCAAAACTGATAAGGGACGAACCGATAATAGAGGATGCGCTAGCCAAGGATCTCTTCAACTATTCCAAGCTCGCGGTGTATTTTCACAAAAAGGTGGAGAAGGAACTAGGAAGAAGCGTGAAGCCCTCAGCAATAGTGATGGCGATAGCGCGCAGCGCAGAGAAGATAAGGCAGGACTACGAGGGCAGGGTGAGCCAGAAAACGTTCAGTCATGCAGAACTTTCCGTGCGTTCTGGCATCGCAGAAATAACCGTGCAGAAATCATCCTCATGTTTCGAGGACCTTGCAAAGCTCTACAAAATCGTGGATCTTTCCGGCGGCGACGTGCTTAACATAAACATAGGGGGAAGCGAGGTTTCCATAATCTTCACCGAACGCCACCTCGACGCGTTCAAGAAGGTGCTACGGAACGAGAAGATAAAGATGGAATTGTGCAACCTTTCCGAAATCGCGATAAGGTTCCCGAAGGACTACCTTTACGAGCCCGGCTTCATATATACGATTACGAGGCATTTCGCGTGGTACGGGATAAACATAGTGGAGATGGTGTCAACTCTGAGCGAGCTCATAGTCGTTGTAAAAAGCGAGGATGCCACTATCGCGTACAGCGCATTGCAGGAATTCTTCGCGCAGAAAAAGGCGAAGAAGGAATAATCAAAGCCCTTCCACGACCTTATTTATCCTTTCCGCACCTGATTTCAGAACACTTTGCTTTTTCGCGAATGAGAATCTTACTGCATTGGGCGCGCATTTCCCGAAAACTCCGCCCGGCACAGAGAGTACATTTTTTCTGGCCAGTTTTTCAGCGAACTGATCTCCATTGATACCGAGCGCCCCGGTCTTTGCAAAATAATAGTACGTTGCAGCAGGAAAATTTCCCCTGAGCCGTTTCGAAAGCGCATTTACGAACGTATTTCTCCTTTTTTCCAATGTTTTCCTCCTTTGTTCCACCCCTTTGTCGTCGTTCTCGAGCGCATATTTCGCCGCCTGCTGCACAAAAAGGGGAACTGCGGTGCTCTGGTGGAGCTGTACCTTTCTCATAGCTTCGACTATGTATTTTTCCGCTATTGCATATCCGATCCTCCAGCCGCTCATTGCGTACGTCTTTGAGAAGCTGTTCACCACCACGATGTTCTCAAGCCCAAACCTGCCTGCGGAAACGTGTTTGTTTGCATCAAAGATTATCTTGTAATATGGCTCATCGCTCACTACGAGAATGTTCTGTTCCACTGCGATTTCCGCGAGCCGCTTCACAATCCCCTCGCCGTACACCTCTCCGGTTGGATTGGAAGGATTGGAAAAAATGACCATCTTCGTGCGGGGCGTTATTTTTTCCTCCACATCCTGCAGAAATGTTTGCGCGGTGTTCGCATCAGCAGGAACAGGAGTTCCTCCAGCAAGCTTGACTATCTGCGTATAAGAAAACCATCCGGGATCCTGCACGATCACTTCATCGCCCTTTTCAATCATGCACTGCATGAGCGCGTATATCGTGCCCTTTGCCCCAAAACTCACAATCACATTATCCTTCGTAGAATTCACATCGCATTCCTGCCGGTACTTCTCTGAAATCAGTTCGCGCAGATCTTCGTTTCCCAAAGTAGGCGCATAAGGCACGGATTTGCCCTTCATTGCGCGGTGCATCGCATCCTTTATGCGCTCCGGCGTCTCAGCCAAATCGCCTATGCTCAAATCAATCATGCCCGGCTTCCGCATTGCAAAAATTTTGGAGAGCGCATCGTTCTCATCAGGCACTCGTCCGCTTAGCCGCAACATATCATTCACAGAGCATCGACAACTTCGTTTATCTTTTTCGCGCCTTCCTCCAACTCTGCCTCAGGCTTTGCGAATGAGAATCTTACTGCATTGGGCGCGTATTTCCCGAACAGATAGCCGGGAACCGCAAGCACCCCGTTTGCTATAAGTTTTTCCACAAGAGCTTTTCCATCCAGCCTGAGCGCATCTGTGCGGGCGAAGTAGTAGAAAGTTGCCTGCGGCATCTTTCCCGCGAGTTTTCTGGAAAGCGCATTCACGAAAAAATCCCTTCTCTTGAGGTAGATCCGCTTTCTCTCCTCAATCCCATCCGCATCGTTCTCGAGCGCGTGCTTTGCCGCTGCCTGAGTGAACGGCGCTACAGAAGTGCTCTGGTGGAGCTGGAGCTTCTTCATCCCTTCGACCAGATAGTTCTCCGCTATTATGTAGCCAATTCTCCAGCCGCTCATTGCGTACGTCTTTGAGAAGCTGTTCACCACCGCGACGTTTTCAAGCCCGAATCTTCCTGCGGAAACATGTCTGCTTCCGTCGAATATCATTTTATGGTAGGGCTCGTCGCTTACAAGGAGCACGTTTTTTTCCTTTGCTATTTCCGCGAGCCGCTTCACAATCCCCTCGCCGTACACCTCTCCGGTTGGATTGGAAGGATTGGAAAAAATGACCATCTTCGTGCGGGGCGTTATTTTTTCCTCCACATCCTGCAGAAATGTCTGCGCGGTGTTCGCATCAGCAGGAACAGGAGTCCCTTCAGCCAGCTTTATTATCTCATTATATGATATCCAGCCTGGATCCTGCACTATAACCTCGTCGCCCTTTTGCACAGTGCATTGCATGAGTGCGTAGATTATGCCCTTCGCGCCATGACTTATCATCACGTTGTCCTTTGCCGAATCCACTCCGTATTCCTCCTTGTATTTCGCTGAAATCGCTTCGCGCAATCCGTCGTCCCCGAGCGGAGGCGCATACCTTATGTTGTTTCTCGTCATAGCCCTGTAAGCAGCCTCCTTTATGTGCGCAGGCGTGTCGAGGCCCGGCTCGCCCACGCTCAGGTCCACCATCCTGTTACTGCGGGCTGAAAGAAATTTTGCGAAACCCATTTCTATGCCCGATATTCTTTCAGTTAGGGTTATCATAGCAGTCCTTTGAGAAATGGGATTTATAAATTTGCCGCGGCCCTTTTCGGCAATAAGCGAATTAGTCCGTATCCGTATACCCTTCAAAAACAAAATCTTTTCCTATTTTTTTCATTTCCAAATACCGCGGTTTTATTGCAGAGGACATTTTCGCAATTCCCTTTCCACCTACTGCAATCTTTGCATCCTTCCCTCCTATTATTTTCGGCGCATAAATGAGAATTATCTTATGTGCTAATTTCAGGTCGAGAAAAGCCCCGTGCACTTCTCCTCCGCCTTCTACGAAAAGAGACGTTATCCCAGTTTCGCCCAATTTTTTCAGCAGGACTTTCAAATCAACCCTTTCCTTTCCGCAAATCAGGACATTTGCGCCCATCTTCTCCAGTTTCTCTCTCTTCGTCTTTTCGGACTTTTCGCTTGCCGCAATGATTATTCTGCCTTTCTTCCAGATGTTTCCCGTAAGCGGAACGCGCAGTCCGCTGTCCAGAATTATTTTCGTATCTTTTCCACTTCCATCCAGATGCGGGTCATCCTTCAGCACGGTGTTTATTCCAACTAACACGGCATCGCATTTTCCCCTCAATTTATGCGCATAATCCCGCGCCTTTTTCCCGGTTATCCATTTCGAGTCACCTGTGTGCGTCGCGATTTTCCCATCCAGGGACATAGCTATCTTCAAGACCACAAAAGGCATTTTCGTTTTGGAATATTTTATGAAAATTTCGTTCAATTTTCGCGCTTCGCTTCCGCAGATTCCCTTTATAACTCCTATTCCATGATTCCTCAATTCGCTTTCGCCGCGTCCTTTCACATTAGGGTTCGGATCCTTCATCGCAAAAACAACCCTCTTTATTCCTGCGCGAGTTATCGCCTGCGTGCACGGTGGTGTCCTTCCATAATGGTTGCACGGTTCAAAAGTTACGTAAAGCGTCGCTCCTTTCGCATTCTTGCCAGCGTCATTTATCGCTTCCACTTCCGCGTGCGCAAGTCCGGCTCGTTTGTGGAATCCCTTCCCTATTATTTTTCCGTTTTTAACCAGCACTGCACCAACGTACGGGTTGGGGGAAGGATTGCCTTTTGCTGCGAGCTTCAATGCGAGCTGCATATATGTTTCGTGTTCTGCGTTTTGTATTTTGCCCATTTTTCCACGTCAAAATAGAGGCAAGAGGTTGTTCTTTGCCTTAAAAGTTCTCCTGCGATTACTATGATTTGGAAACGTCGACTCTGAAATTATCTATTGAGAACAATATCCGCCCTTGACCTTCTTTCTTTGAGAGGTGGTTCCTCTGCGGCATGGCCAATTGGAAGGATCGCAATAGGAATCTCGTCCTTTGCAAGATTTAGAATTCCAGAAACTTTCTCGCTTTCAAACGAACCGACCCAAACCGATCCGAGTCCAAGATTTGCCGCCTCCAATTGGGCATATGCAGCAGCTATGGTCGCATCTTGAATAGCATATAATTCGACCCCCCGCTGCCCGTATTTTTGTGCTGCATGAGATGGATCGGCAATAAATACCAACAATATTTGCGACTTAAGAACCCAACGTTGATTATGGCAAACTGAATACAGCTGCTGTTTCAGCATCTTGTCCCCGACAATAGCTATTTTGTACGATTGAAGGTTTCCTGCGCTTGGCGCCCTCAGCGCAGCCGAAATCACTTTATCTATTTTTTCCTTTTCTGGCACAGAATCCAAATAACTGCGAACCGAGCGCCGTTTATTTATGAGAAGCTCAAATTCCATGATTCCATATGGTATTTAACCTTTTAAATGAGTTGCGGGCGGGATACGCTGTTGCATAATCCGAACTTCGAACTGTTAGAAATGCGATAATTTCGTTCAAAGAATGTGCCCCATCTTCTCCTTCTTCGTCCTCAAATAGCATTCGTTGTAGCTGTTCGGTTTTATCACAAGAGGAACGCGCTCTGCTATTTCCACCCCATTCATTTTCACACCATCCATTTTTTTCGGATTGTTCGTAATGAGCCGTATTTTCCCTATTCCAAGTCCTTTCAGTATTTTGGAGGCCGCATCATACGTTCTGCCATCGCTTTCAAAGCCGAGCTGGTGGTTCGCTTCAACAGTGTCCAGTCCCTTGTCCTGCAGTTCGTATGCCTTTATCTTGTTCACCAATCCGATTCCACGACCCTCCTGATCCAAATAAATTATTATTCCGGCCCCTTCTTTTCCCATCATTTCAATCGATTTCTCGAGCTGCTCCCCGCAGTCGCATCTTAGGGAATGGAAAACGTCTCCGGTCGTGCAGCGGGAATGGATGCGGACAAGAGCAGGGTCCTTCGGTTCCCCAAGAATCAGCGCAACATTTTCGACTCCATAACCATCGCACGCATGAATCCTCAACTTACCGTAAAATTTCGTAGGAAAAAACGCACTGCTCATTTTCTCAGCTCATTGACCATTTTTACTGCTGCGGAAACCGCCCTTCGCGCATAGTCATCCTTCCTTTCTTTCGCTTGCTTCAAATCCGCGAGCGTGATGATTCCCAGTGTAACCGGCTTTTTGCTTTCGAGCGAAATTTTCATCATTTCGCGTACCGCGTTCTCCGAAACGAGATTGTCGTGCTTCGTTTCGCCCTTTTTCACGTAGCCCAAGGCAGCGATTGCATCTATTTTCCTGTCCCAGCTCATCTTCTTCACCGCAAGCGGTATTTCGAAGGCGCCTGGAACGCGCATTATCCCGCGTACCTCCGCGCCCTTTTTCTTCGCCTCCTCAAGCGCAAATTCCAGCATCTCGTCAGCAAATTTTTTGTTGAACTCGGAAACAACCATTCCCAATCCGATCGGCCGTTCGTCTTCGATTCGTATTTCTCCTTCGTTTTCTTTCCCCTGCCTTATCCCCTTCCCGGCATTTTTCACCAGTTCATCGGGCTTCGTTACCAGCAAAACAACATTGTGCGCATGCTTCCGCGTACGGTTTTCGCATATCGAACGGAACTCCTTTTCGCTCCACGCTTCGTTTTCGTGCACGAACACCTCCATTATGTGCTTGCCGGAAACGAGCTTCGCCTGCATTATCCCGAGCGAGGCCTCGTGCGCGCACTGCGTGTCTATGGGCGCTCCGCCCACCATTCCCAAAGCCATGCATCCATCGCAGTTTTCCTTTTGGAGATGGCCAAGGCATTCTGGCGCAAGGTCCTTTATCCCCGGGACGGTCGTTCGCAAAATCTCAATATTAGGGTAATTCTTCCTTATCTCGTCGACCGCAATTTCACCCATATTCACGCGGGCAAACATGGTGTCGACTATCCCGATTTTTATTCCATCATTTCCCTTTCTTTTCGCCATAAATCTCAGCCCCTTCAACAAACGGGATCTTATTTTTTTTCGCGCGTTTTCCCGCTTCTTTTCCGTTCAGCGCCTTTCCCTCCCCAAGCATTTCGCACATTACGATGCACTCGCTTAGCCCGGCTCTTTCGGCAAGTTCCAGGCCAAGCTCGGTGTGCCCTTTTCTTTTTCCCAGCCCCCTTCCAATCAAAAGAAAAACATGGCCTGGAACGTAAAAGTTTTCTTCGAAAATCTCCCTTGCATTTGCTGTGTTTATTGCTTTTTCCATTTCCCTTATCGTGAGCGCCCGGTCGTTGTCCGTAATTCCCGTATAGACGCCCTTATGGTTGAAGGGAAGGGAGAATGCCGGCTCGTCTCCATACGCGGTTTTTTTGCACGACAAATTGCCAAGACCTGCCTTAGCAATCATTTCCGTATAGAATGGTAAGCCCAATTTGTCCGCGCTTTTTTTCCCTATTGCAAAGCAAATCAGCCCCCCTGCCTCCTTTCTTAGTTTTTCAATTGCCTTTGGAGTGACGAATTTCGGATGGATCATCAGGTCTGCTTCTCCTTCGCGCGAATCGCCGTCGTAAACGGCTATGAATCCGCCTTTCTTCAACTGCTCCATCGCCCCTTCCATTTCTCCCATGCACATCTAAGTGTGCTTTACATATTTATAAGTAATTACCAAAAAAGCAGTAGTCGAGTTGCCCCACAACAAAACACACCGTTTTTAAACACTTTCAAGAACATTTTATTCACTTAGGATGATAAAATGGTTCTTAAAGATAAATTGCCCTGCCCGTCAAAAGCGATGAGAATATTTTCCGCAAAAATGCTCGAAGCCGGCTTTTACGAGAAAGATATTCGCAACATAAAATTGCCCAGCCATAGCGAATATTCAGGCAAGGACGATGGCACGATGGAGAACGTTCCATTCAGGGTGCGGCTCTGGAGACGGATGAAAAGTTTTTTTGCAAAGGATGAACTCGCAGGCCTCAAATTTCCAGCCAACTGGCACGTGTTCAACCGCAATCATAAAGGAGAAAAATCGAATTTTTTCGTGATAGCGAGGCACACTGTATTCGGCGGCATTGAAGTGATGTTTTCAAACCCATTGGGGCCAGAGGATATTGGCAAAATCGACTTCAAAGAGTTTGGCTATGGCGATGTCGGCAGGACCGGCACCCAGCTGACGCGCAGAGAAATAATGCTGAATCTCTCCTGCAAGCTACGCGGACGACTGAACATTGAGCAATGGTGTAGCAATGCAGCAGAGTTCATCAGCCATATCTCTGCATACAAGCCCTACGAATGTCTTTTTGCTGATCCGCACAAGCATGGAGGAAAAACGCGCGGAAGATCCATGATGGACGAGCGGCTCGATGATGGAAGGTCTTCGGAAGCGCGAATAGTTGCAAACGAGATTTTTCGCCATTCGGACTTTATGCCACTCACTTCGCATAACAGCATTTATGAGCCCTATTTCAACGATATGAATGCTTTGGCAGCTGCAGTTGGAATCGTGGCAGTGCCGGGAATGGAAGTCACCATGCCGGTGCGTCTTTACGATGATTACACGGTCGAAACGTTTGTAGGGCGCGTCAATAAGCACAGAGATAAGCTGAACGCGCTGGCAGATGGAATACGCAAAAGGCGCGGCGAAATCAGAATGGAAACGGAATCATTGGAAGCACAAAGAGCTGCATTTGCAATGAATGTCGATCGTCTTGAAAGCGAAATTCACTGTATTGAACGGGAACTGAGCCGGCTAAAAGGCAGCGACAGGAAGAACAGCGAAACAATGTCCAAAGGAAAAGCAACGACTTATATGGAAATAACCGCAGAGCTCGGCTCGCTGGAAAAGAAGCGCATTGAACACGCTGCAAGAGTTGATATGCTTGAAAAGGAAATATATGAAGATGAACGCGCAATAATCAAACTAAAGGCGCAACTCGATCAAAAAGGGCTTCCCAGCATAGAGATAAGGAATTTCAAATACCAGATGAAGCAGATGAAAGCCGAAGTTGAAAGGAAAACCGAATTACGGGATGCGGCAAAGAGGGGCATAACAGCGCTGAAGTCAAGGATTTTTGCGTTCGAGGAGAACTTAGGTGAAAACACACCTGTTTCCAATGAAAATGTAAAAGAGCAAATAAGGAAGAAAAAGGAGGAAACCGCGGCAAAAAGCAGACAAAGAAAGGAAATCAAGAAGCAGATAAAAACCGTGAAAATAAGGATATTCGAACTCGAGGGCGAGCTTGCTGAAACCGGGGCCAGCGACCCGGAGCAACTTCCGGAACAACTGGTGCTGCCCCCTAAATTCGACGGCACATATTCGGCGAGTGCAGTTACGCGGCTGATAGAAAAAAACGAAGTGGTTGTAAGGGCTTTCAACGCACTTCCCGGGCACGCCGCATTTCCCATCCCTTTCCCTGTTCCTGAGCCGAACGGACCACACATAACGATGTATGCCGGCTCTATGGATGCAATGAGGGAAGTCGTGAAAAAATATCTTTCAAACAAGACGCTCGATTATCCACCGTTCGCGCACAAAATCGAGATGAGGGATTTTCTCAACGTAGTTGGTGGAGAGCGTTACTGGGGTGCGTTCGGATTCGGAAACGCACATCCATTTTGCGGATCAAGTTTGCCAAAGATTGGTTCGTACGACCGCGTAGCAGGACTGGATATTACGCACCGGGAAATGGAAAAACTGACTATGAACCACATTCAGGTGTGCGCTGCATGGAACAGTACTATTTCAGATGATGAAGAGGCGCCGCTTCTTCAGGGAATATTCGAGACGGAAAAAGCAGAGCTCGAGGCGAAATACGGAAAGTTGAAATGGACATTGAATGCTGGGAATTTAGCAGTAGCCAACTTCTACAGGAAACGTGGGATAAGCATGATGGCAGAGGGCGACACTCATTACTTCGATGCGATTGATTTTGGGATGAAGTACTGCCCAAATACTTTGTGCCACAGAACGGTGTTGAGGGCGAAGGGAAGGGGCATAGAAAGAAGCCCTGCCGGCTTCGTTTCCGCGCTCCACGATGCAAAGGAAAACGGAGTCGCGGAAATAGACGCGCAGATTTATATCGAGAAAAACGAGAAGAAAGGAATACTTCAGATTGCTGAAGAACGGGCAAAACAGGGAATAGGGCAGATTGCGGGTAAAATATGGAGCGAAATAAAGGTGTATGGGATATCCGGAGTTCCTTATTTGATAAAGGATAGTTTCAACCTTCTTTTTCACGAAGGATTCCGGCCGCGCACTTTGAAAGATTGGATACATTATTCTTATGCGGCATTGAAAGGAGGCGACAGGAACAAACAAAATTCGGCAAAAATCCAAAAATAAGCATATTTATAAACTTAGTTTGCGCAGGAAACATATTTGATTTCGATTAGAATGCAGAATTTGTGTTTTGCTCGACCCAGATAAATGATTGTGGAGCCGACTTAGGATAAACCCATTTTCTTGTTAAGCCGGCGATTTGAAAACCGTAGAACGGAAAAAGGTGTTACTATAGGAGAGTTCAAGAAGTTGGGTCTTTCCCAGAAGACCTTGGAAGGGATAGCAGTGATGGGTTTCACGAACCCAACCGAAATCCAGGAAAAAGTGATCCCACGCATAATCGCGGGAAAGGAAGTTGTTGCGCGAAGCAAGACCGGGAGTGGAAAAACCACCGCGTTCGGAGTAGGCGCATGCGAGCTCCTTGCAGCTGGAAAGGCGAGGAAGGCACTCATAATCGCGCCGGTGCGCGAGCTTGCGCTCCAGATAATGAACGAATTGCGCTCGCTCGGGAAATTCCACCGCTACCGCATAATATGCGTTTACGGCGGGCAGCACATAGACACCCAGATAAAGCTTCTCTATGGCGGAGTGGACGTGCTCGTTGCCACGCCCGGACGCCTTATCGACCTTTTCGAACGGGGAGTTATCGATCTGAACGAGTACGACTTCGTAGTTCTGGACGAGGCGGACAAGATGTTCGAGATGGGCTTCGTGGAGGATGTGGACAAAATACTTTCCAACACATCCTATGCGAGGAAAGTGCAGCTGTTCTCCGCAACGCTAACTGATGAAGTTTTGCGCATCGCCTCGAAGTACATGAAGGACTGCGAGACAATAGAGGTGGGCGAGCTGGAGAAGCCGCCTGAAATAGACGAAGAGCGCATAAACATCGAAAGACCGCAGAAATTCGGCAAATTGGTTGAAATAATAAAGAAGCAGAAGCATGCGAACCCTGCTGGGAAAATTCTCATTTTCGTAGCGACCCAGCGCGCAACGGAATACGTAGGAAAACGCCTTTATTCAGAAGGCATAGACGCATCCTACATCCATGGGGACGTACGGCAGCACAGGAGGGAGAAGATAATGCACGGATTCAAGGAAGGTGCTTCGGACATTTTGGTAGCAACTGATGTTGCTGCAAGAGGCCTCCACGTTGAAGGCGTGGCGCTCGTGATAAATTACGACGAGGCGATGGATAGCTTCACACATCTTCACAGGATAGGAAGGACAGGAAGGATGGGCGAAAAGGGAAAGGCGATAACTTTCGTTGAATCCAATCCGTTTTTCGGCAGACCCGTGCGCTCTGGTTTCGTGCCAAAAGTCGGGCCTTACAATCCCTATGCCAGTTCGGAAAAAAGGCCGCCGCATCACCTGCGCTTCGGTGGAGGTCCGCGCAGACCACGAAGAGGCAATTATCATGGGGGGAGAAGACGGGAATATGAGGGCAACTACGGAAGGCCGCATGAAAGGCCGCGTGAAGAAGGAGAACGTGCCTTGCACAGGAACTACGGAAGAAGGCCAAGGGAAAGGGGGGGCAGCCAGCACGGTTCGTACGGACCGTACGCGCAGCGCCGCTCGCATGGCAACACGCCGCGAAGACCGCGCTTCATGCGAAGATGAATTTTTAAACTTAAATCCAGATAGCCAGCATTGGGTAGGCGTATGGACAGCAGGCATATGTTGGGCGCACTTTTGTTTCTCTTATCTGCATTTTCACTTTATCTGCTCTGGCAAAATGCCGCGCTCAACGATGCGCTTGAAGAAATTTGGAATGAGCTGAATACAACTGCTTTCAGATTAAACGAAAGCCGCGCGGATATTTCCAGGCAGAGTCGGGAAATTGAAGTGAAAAACGCTGAAATCAGGCAAACAAGGCAAACACTGGATAATGCGCTCTCAGAGCTAAATACCACTAAGAACGAGCTGGCAACCAGAAATCAAGAGCTTGTCGAAACGAAAAAAAAGTTGGATGAGACGTCATGGCTCCTGAACAAGACAACACAGGTGCTGAACGAAACAAAAGGCGAGTTCCTTCAGCTAAAGGCAGACATAGTTGCATTGGAGGAATCCGTGAATTCGTCGATACAATGGTTCAGGGACAATTCCCTGCTTCCACCAGAATTTGATAATATTTTGCCTTCAGCAACCGTTAATTGTGTAAGAGAAGACGCCATAAACTTAGGGTGTATTCCGTATTTTTTGAGAACGAAACGGGGCTTTGATTACAAGTTCGAATCGCAGGACCGCCTTTATTCGATAAGCGAAATGATCCTCCGTGGCGGCGGGGACTGTGAGGACTACTCGCTTCTCCTCAAGGCATTGCTCAACAGCTTCAAAAAAACCGGCAACAACTACATGCTGACAGGTTGGAGCAGCGGCACAGGGGAATTCAGGATATACGAGACGCAGTACGGCTACAAATACTATCCGAATGCGGTTGCCCATCAATTCGGCTATCTTCAGGATTTTAATTCATACATGATTTGCTATATTACCGGCTTCAACGGCAGCGTATTGGAAGGCCATTGCATTGTCGCGCTTTCGGAAAAAAACATCACCTCTCCGGATTCGCTGGGACTGCTGAACGGCGCAGAGACGTTTGAACCGCAGAATGGCCGGTATACTGGAAAAATAGGAAGCGATTTCATCATGTGCGTCCCAGGTTACGCTTGCGGAAAAACACCCGGCAACATCGTAATGGTAGTGAGCGATTATGATTTGTACGCGTTTCATAAAGACGAATGGAAGAGCTACCAGCTTTACTCTGTGATTGCTTCCTCACTCGCGAAAGACATAACTGCTGCCGTAGGCGGATAGTGCAAGACAACGAAGTGAAAGGAGTTTATTGGGTTCAGCCGAATTGCCCGAGCGTTTTCTGACCTTTTTTGCTTTCCAGCTTTTCTACCCGCACTCCAGCTCTCCTGAAATTCGCCTTCGTTTCCTCCATCAACCGTGAAAAAAGTTCTCTTGCAATTTTTCTTATTTCGTTTGCCCCTTCATTGGGATGCGGAAGCGTCTTAGCCCTTGCATAGATCTTCAGATTCTCATCAATCGCGTTCACTCCTATAACCGAGAAGGCGAGATCGTTTTCCCTCAATGTATCTGAAATGTCTTTTATCAATCCTCTCATGGCACCCATTATTTCGTCCACGTTTCGCGTATTCCGCTTCAAGGTCGCAATCCTGCTTATCTGCCTTTGCTCTTCTGCACCGCCGACTTCGCTTTTGTCAATTCCTCTTGCAGCATTCATGAGCCATCCGCATGTCTTTTTCCCAAACGTCTCCACAATCATTCCGGCCTCTGCCTTCCGCAACTGCCCTATCGTCCTTATTCCCATTTGCCCGAGGAATTCGCCTGTTTTTTTCCCCACGCCCGGGATTTTTCTCACTTCCATCGCATTCAGAAATTGCGCCACTTCACCTGGCCTTATAACCGTGAGTCCGTCCGGCTTCCTGAAATCGCTCGCGATTTTCGCGACTAATTTATTCGGCCCTACGCCTAAAGAGCAACTAAGATGGAATTTTTCGAATATTTCCCTCTTTATCGTTTCCGCGATTGCTTTCGCGTTTTCATAATTCCCGCGGCTCGCCGCACTGATTTCCAATATCCCTTCGTCTATGCTCGCATATTCGAATTTTTCCCCGTATTTCGCAAGTACTTCCATCACTCCGAGGGAAATTTTCGAATAGAGTGCGTGGTTCACAGGAAGGAAAACCGCATCTGCACCTTTCAGTCGCGCAATCGCCTCCTTTATCGGAATCCCGGATTTTACCCCATATTCTCTTGCTTCGTAATTGGCAGTGCTCACCACTCCGCTCTCGCTCGTCCTTCCGGAATAGACGCACACCACTACTGGTCTTTTCCTGTATTCCGGGCGCTCGTTCTCCTCGACCTGCGCAAAGAAATAGTCCAAATCAAGATGGATAATGATGCGCTCCATGCTGCTCTTTCGCAGTTCGCGAAATAAAACTTTATGCAAACGCGGTTTTGAGCAGCTTTCCGGCAATCCAAAGAAAAATACGAAATGACTGTTAACAAATCAGGACAAAGGTCCGGCTACGCTACAGTTAACTATTTATTTCATATTGCCTATCCATTTCCATGCCTAAAAATTATTTTCCATTTATCGGCAAAACCGGGTTCGACAACGAAAGATATATCGATGCCCAGTCAGAAGCCATAATTGTACGCGCTTCGAAATTCGACAAACTCTATCTGGAGTTCGGCGGAAAACTCCTGTATGACTACCATGCTGCGCGCGTGCTTCCCGGCTACCACTTCGGAGCCAAAATGGAGGTGATAAAAAGATTAGCTGAAAAAAGACAGCTCGAATTTCTTTTTTGCGTGAATGCGCGCGATCTTCAACGCGGAAAAAAGATGGGTGCTTTGGGTATAACCTACCGCGATTTCTCCCTGAAGATGATCGATTCGATAGAAGATCATGGGTTCAGGGTTCCGGCCATCGCAATCAACCTGTTTTCAGGAGAGCCGGTTGCGAAGAAATTCGGCTTTTTCCTCAGGAAAAATGGCTACGAAGTACATTACCGCGGGCTGATAAAGAACTATCCAGACAACATTTCAGTAATTGCCTCTCCGCGTGGATACGGGAAAAAACCCTTCATCAAAACAAAAAAGCCCATAGTTATCGTAACCGGTGCTGGCCCGAATTCAGGCAAAATGGCCACCTGCCTTGCGATGATTTATCAGGACTATCTTAGGAGAAACGACTCCGGATATGCAAAATTCGAGAGCTTCCCTGTCTGGAACCTTCCTCTTTCCAGCCCGATAAATGCAGCATACGAAGCAGCTACTGCAGACATAGGGGATTACAATTTAATAGATCCTTATCACCTGAAGGCATACGGCGCAAAGACGGTGAATTACAACCGCGACGTGGAAGGGTTCGTGATAATACAGAAGATGCTCAAGAAAATAATTTCCGGTTCGAATTACATGCACAATTACCACTCGCCTACGGACATGGGCATAAACAAAATGAGCGAAGGCATTGTGGACTTGAATTTGTGCGAAAAAGCCGCGAAGCAGGAGATAATAAGACGCTTTTTCAATTATCGCTCTGACCTGATTGCAGGAATGGGAAGCACTGAAGCGGTTTTCAGGGTGGAAAAGCTCATGAAAAAAATGAAAATTTCCTTGGGCGAGAGAGAAGTGGCGAAAGTTGCGCGTACAGTTGCGGATGCGGGGAAGGGTCACCGCGGAATAAAGGCAGGCGCAGCACTCATGCTGCCAAACGGAAAAACGGTCGCAGGCGGAAACAGCCCTCTTATGCACGCAGAATCCGCAGTTCTCATAAAAGGGCTGAAAATCCTCGCAGGAGTCGGAAAAGAGGAGAATGTGCTCTGGCCCGAGGCCATAGAGCAGGTAAGGAAGCTCAGGAGGGAAGCTTACAGCGACGAATCCGAAAACCTCAGCGTGCCTGAAATTCTCATCGTGCTTTCCATAAGCGCTTCCAGGAACAAAGATACTGCGAAGCTTTTCGCCCAGCTGGGGAACCTTCATTCATCCGAACTCCACGCCACGCACGTGCTTTCTAGAGAAGATGCAGGTGCGCTCAGGAAGCTTGGGATACATTTCACTTCAGACGGAAAGAGAGAGGTGGGGAAGCTTTATTTCAGCTGAAGGAGCAATCTTCGCTATTCGCGACTTCACGCGAAAATTTAAATATTTTTTTCTCCCAAATAGACAAGTGGGATTTGCCATTCTGCCCTTATTCAGGAAAGCCGACAAATCCATTCCATCAGGCAAACCGTTGCATAAGGCAGTCGGCGAACTATTTCCATTCATGGATGGGTGCCAAAAAACAGAGACGCCAGTACAAAAATTTGTCAAATGCCTTAGCCACCTTCCCAGGTGGATTACATCCCATGACACCAAGACACGTGCATTTATCAGAATCGAATCCAAAGATGAGAATAATGCAGAGATACAAATAACAGTGGCGCATAAAAACCTGGCCAGAAAAAGCGAGGATTTGGAAGTCGAGTTCACCATCACGGAGCGTAAAATCGATGAAAAAACCAATAAACCAGTCAATAATATAATAGTCAAAAAAATAATTCCATTAAGCCGCGATAATGAAGGAGGAGCATGGAACGCAACTGCTACATTCCGCATACCGAAAGATATTCCACCTTCCCCGGACTTAGGCATTTTGGACTGCGCAGTGGCACTTAGACTAGGTGCATCGTGAATTACCAAGGGCTGAAGCCGTGTCGAGAGGAAAAATAAGGCTGGATTTCCCACTCGCTCAACTAAGTTATAGAGATATAAACGGTGAATATTCGGAAGCAATCGAGATACCAGTAAATTTTAATGGCAAACAATGGCGAGGTGAAATATCAATCACTGTGCCTGAGAAATTTCTCAAAACACGGGAACTTGTAATATGGTCCGAGCAGTCATAAGATATTATATAAATAAACCACCTTATAGCAAAACATCATTAAAGTATTCTAAAACATAACAAAACCACTAGTTTAGTCAGTTTAGCTCGCGTAAGCAAGCTCTTTATTTCCGGTTTTGCTGTACAACATCGTTTTAGTAAACCATAAACACGAGTTTTAGTTCGCAGTTTGGTTTTTGGTTTACTTAATTAGTAATTGTAATATGGTTTTGTTTACCATAGCGATAATTTTGTAATTTTACTGCGTTTTTATTCTGGGTTTTGTCTAAAAATTCCCACACAATTTATAATGCCTAAAGCTACCCTGTACAAATCAAAAGTTGGCAACTCGTGAATTTAACGACGAAGAATGGTAAAACAGCACATAAATTATTGTCTGTCTAATAATTAATTAGAATTTCTAATATCTTTTGCAAGAACCTTGGATAGATAAAGTTCCGGCTTTTCTATCTCTATTATGCTATCAGGAATAATTTCCTCAGTAATCCTCCAGGCGCGCTCAGTTCCAAGTCGCATTTCCAGGAATTTTATAAACCATGCACATTCAATATCCCAACCATTCATTTGCCACAAATAACTCGATACGTCCAAGTTTGGAAAAATACTTTTCCCAATTCTTTTTTCCATAGCTAACCATTCGAGCCGGCTTGCCCTGCCTTCAAGCATTGCCTCTAATGCGATTATTTGTTTTCGTACTGCTTCCAGATCAGGATTTTTCTTTTTGAAAAGTCGGCAAAAAGTCCTGTTATGCGTTTCTGATAGCAACGAATCGCGTTTGGCATAAAGCGCTTCCTTTATATTGAAAAGATTGGTCTGGGCGTCCCGCCAGTGTTCTATTTCGTGTATAATATATGTCGAAAACGATAATTCGAGCTCAAGTGGATGGTGAACTATTTTTTTGAATATGTTGTCAACAAGAAGAGTAATGATTTTGGTTTTACTGCTTATGAACCCGTATTTGTCCCTGCGCTCAGGTTCGACTTCATCTTTAGTGATGTATCTTATTTCTGGTTCAGGAAGCTGCGAACCAAAGAATGCGGAAACGAATTCGAGCGAACGCGCTTCGCATGTGCGGAACAATTTTATTATTCCTTCTGGCTTGGTTATTGTGTTCCGAAACGTTCTGTCAATATACTGTTCGCATTTTTCGCTTACAATACTCTTGCCAAAATGCAACATAATATATTATTCTACACCACAATTTTTATATTTTTATGTATTTGTTCGAATAAAGAATTAGAAATTCGGAACAAAATTTAGAAATCAATCAAAAATTGTTTCGATTATGTTTTGTACATCAGAACACGGTCAAAGGAGTTTCAATCTCCCCACTATCCCGTCAATCTCCTTTGCGTCCGTAGGCCCTATTGCAAAGCAGGTCGGGCTTCCGCTTTCGATCTGGGTAAGCCCAGCGTCGCGGATCATCGCAACAGGAAGCCCGGCATCTTTCGCTTTCTGGAAATAATGGAAAAGTTCTCTTTCGTTCGCAACTTTGAGAACTATTTTTTTCATCCCTTCGCTTATCCACTTTTCAGTCGCATCCTCGTTGAATTCTCTGCTTGCGAGATAAGCGGAAAGCGAAGCATGCGCAACCTGGGTTGCTGTTTTTCCCTTCCCCATTTCCAAATCAGCCCTTACTACTATCCCCTGCTTAAGGCCGGAATATTTTATTTTGAAGACGTCCAAAATGCCCATAAGGGTTAATAATTCCTGTTTGCAATTTAAACTTATGCTTGAAAAAATCAAGGCAGCAGCAGAGCACATACGCGCGATGGAAAGCGCGCTGGAGGAGAAGGCGAGTCAGTTAAGGGCTTCGGGTCACGCCTTCCAGGATGCGCTGGAAAATGGGCTTGCGCTTCCTATTTCCGAAATCAAAGTGAATGGAACGGTTGCCGCTGTGGACGGAGGGCTTCTTGCGCAGGAGATGCACGGAACCGATCTGGTGATTGCAAGGGCCGTTGCCGCGGTTTTCGAATATTCTGATTCCGGGTTGGTTTCGCACGAATACCTTCCGAACGCATTTCCCGAAGCGGATTACGAGATAAAAATAGGGCTGGACGAACGCGAAGCGATGGCATTCAGGTCGCTTTTCCGGCTCAGGAAGGAAGTGGAATGCGCAATAGAAGTTCTGGAGAAGAAAAATCCGGAATATCTCATGATTGACGGTTCGCTTCTGCCCCTGACTGCGGACAAGCCGCCAGACGATAGCGACATCGCCTATGATTACCAGAATGTTGTGCGCTTGTACAAGAAACTTTATGAGAGCGCAAAAACGAAGAATTGCACTCTTTTGGGAGTGATAAAGGATTCGCGGTCAAAAAGATTCGTGGATATTGCGAAAACCGCAATCGGGCTTCATTCTTCCGATTCGGTGTTTTTGAATCATCTTTTGAAGGAAGGGGAGCGGACGTTTGCATTCAAATATGCTTCTGACGTGAAAAGGCATCCGATTACAAGGGATTTCGGAGCAGATGCGGAAAAAATAAGTGCGATGTACCTGAAACCGGTCGAGGGCGACAGGCCTTTGCGCGTGGAGCTCATAGGTTCGGATTTCATTGGCATTGCGTCGCTCGTGTACTCCCTTTCCAAAATAAACCGGACATATGCTTATCCGGCCATTTTGATCGAGGCGGATTTGAGGGCTGCGCTCGATCCGCTGGAATTGGAAAGGGCGCAGAAATCGCTTGCGATGCACACTGGGCTGGGAATTTTACCGCTCAGGCGGAATTCGAGACCGTTCAGGTAATCAAAAATCAATAAATTTTTCTTCGTAGAGGGTGCGCTCGGAAACCTCCCCTGCAATATTTTTCATCATCAGCTCCTTTACTTTTTTCTGGTCTTTTTCCTTCCCGAGCACCCAGCATAATTTCACGTAAGCTGTTTCAGGGGTCCAATCCATGCCGTCGCCGATTACGCCGGTTTCCTTGAGCAGCCGTCCAGCAGAATAAACGTTCATATTGATGCGTCCGTATATCGTCTGGGGCGCGATGACCACGGATACACCGGAATCAACCAGTGCCTTTATGTTCGGGATTATATCGTTGGCATGCTTGTCTCCGAATGCATTCGTAGGAACATGGCCCAGACCAGTGGCTGCGATTACCATTCCGTCATAATCAGCGAACTTGTCGACCATGGTCGGCTTTATGCCCGGGTGGCTGTAGAGAATGCCGACATTTTCCGAGAAGTGGTTGTGCAAATCCAGTTTCCTTTTTTCGTCGCGTTTGTTATAATCCAGGGTGAACGGCTCTATTTTTACGGTTCTATGGTCCACTTTTGCAAATGGAGGGGAATTTATGGACTGAAACGTGTCTCTTCTTGAGGTGTGCATCTTCCTTACCTTCGTGCCCCGGTGAAAATAGGCATAATCGTCACTCGAACTCGCATGCATGCATATGCCAACCTGTGCAATGTCGGACTTCGCAAGCAACAGCGCGTTGTAAAGGTTGGTTTCGTTGTCCGAACTCGGGCGGTCAGAAGAGCGCTGTGCGCCAACGAGGACCACGGGCACAGGCAGGTTCTGCAACGCGAAGCTAAGAGCAGCGGAAGTGTAATGCATGGTATCCGTGCCGTGCATCAGTACCACGCCTTTCACCCCCGCATTTATCTCCTTGGAGACCTCGTCGGCGATGGTTTTCCAATGGTAAATGCTGAAGTCCTCCGAGAGCAGGCGGAAAAGCATCTTCGCATGGATGGATGCCATGCTCTTTATTTTTGGAAATGCATTGAGTATTTCATTCGGTCCGAAAACAGGGAATGCCGCACCGGTTTTGTATTCAACCTTGGAAAGGATTGTTCCCCCACAGCCTAGTATTGCTATTTCGCCTTTTTTCCGGGCTTCTTCCTTTTCTTCGGGCTTTTTTCCGGCTTTCTCAACCAATGAAATTTTCGCGCCTTCTGGGCTTATCCCTATGTTGTAGCCGGAATCCAATTTGATTACAAGGTCGTCGCTTTCGCCTGCGCGGGGCATGAGTATGCCTTCAAATTTTTCGCCGCCCTTCTCGAGCTTTATCCTGTCGCCTGTTTCCACGCCTGCTTTTTTCAGCAGCGAAGATGCCTTCTGGGAATACATATGCATATGTTGGACGATTAAACTTTAAAACCCGGTCTCCGATAGTGGAATTGGTGTTCTCATGACTGATGTTGTTTCCCCTCTCGATGGCCGTTACAGGAGCGAGATGAGCGCTATTTTCACAGAAAAGGCGAAATTGGACAGGTGGATGGACGTTGAGATAGCGCTTGCGAAGGCGCACGCGAAATTGGGGAATATTCCGAAGGAGGCGGTGAAGAAAATCGAGGCCGCGAAGGAAAAGGTGAAGCTGGAAAGAGTGCAGGAAATCGAAAATGAAATTCACCACGATTTAATGGCAATGGTGAAGGCGATGAGCGAGCAGGCGGGGGAAGCAGGAGCTTACGTCCATCTCGGAGCCACGAGTTATGATATTGAGGATACCGCAACTGCGCTGATTTTCAGGACCGCAATAGAGCAAATCGAGAAGCGGTTGGGCGAACTGCGAACCATTCTCAGGGATTTGGCGCAAAAACACAAAAAAACGATTTGCATTGGAAGGACGCACGGCCAGCACGCGACGCCCACGACTTACGGGATGAAATTCGCGCTTTATTACCAGGAAGCAGGACGCAACCTGGAGCGCCTCGCTGAAGCGAAGAAGCGCATTCTCGTGGGGAAGATGAGCGGCGCAGTAGGCACGATGGCCACTTTCAAAGGCCAGGGCGAGAAAATAGAGAAAATGGTCATGGAAGAATTGGGGCTTTCCCCTGCGCCTGTTGCGACCCAGGTCGTGCAAAGAGACAGGCATGCGGAAATAATGCAGGTGCTGGCACTCACTGCGGCTGGAACCGAGAAGATTGCGAAGGAGATAAGGAACCTGCAAAGGAGCGAGATCGGCGAGGTTGCGGAAGCGTTTGCATCAAAGCAAGTTGGCTCATCCACAATGCCCCACAAAAGGAATCCGCACAAGAGCGAAAGAGTGTGCAGCCTGGCAAGGGTAGTGAGGGCGAATACGCAGGTTGCGCTGGAGAACGTTGCGCTCGAGCACGAGCGGGACTTGACGAATTCCGCGAACGAGCGGTTCATTTTTTCCGAAAGCTTCATAGTGCTGGACTACATGATGAAGGAGATGACGGCCATATTGAAAGCGCTGGAGTTCTTCCCGGAGAGGATAAATGCAAACTTAGAGCTCACGCGCGGGCTCATAATGGCCGAGCGCCTCATGATTGAAATCGTGGAAAAGGGGTTCATGGGAAGGCAGGAAGCGCACGAATCCGTAAGGGAAATGAGCCAGAAGGCGTTCCGGGAAAGGAAAAACTTAGGAGAGGTTTTTGCAGCGAGCGAATTGGGAAAGAAATTCGGGAAAAAGGAAATCGAGGCCCTGTTTGATTATACGACTTATATAGGAGAGGCGGAAAAAATAGTTGAAAGGGCGCTGAAACAGTCAGCGTAGTTCGAAAAGAAAATAATTCATTTTTTGGCTGCGAGCTCCGAAGCTTCACGGGCTTCTTTTGCATCCACTCTTAGCCGGTATTTAGCCATTATCACAGCGAGATTTCCGCTGTTCTCATCCACGATTTTTTTCAGTTCCCTTCCGCTTATTTTCCTGAGTTGTTTTTCGTCCAGCACGTTTTCTGCTGTTTTGCCCTTCGCCATTTCCCTGAGAATATCGGGGATCGCGGCCTTCACGAATTCGCCGTTTATGTATACTGAGAACAGCTCCATTAGCTGTTTTTCGCCTGTTTCAATGCCTTCCCTCTTCAGCATGACGAGCGTATCTTCCAGGGTCGTCGCGGCGAGCATGGGCTCTACTCCCTCCTTTATCAGTTTTTCGAATAACTTTAGATTTTTGGAGCGCAAAATGCGCTCAGCCATGTCCTTGTTCAGAATTTTGAGCAGTTTTTCCCTTTTTTCCTCGAGCCCTTCAGCAGCACCTTCAGCTGCTCTTTTTAGCAATTCTCCGGTTATTTTCACCGGCGGAATGTCCGTCTCAGGATAAAGGCGCGCCTTTCCGGGAAGAGGGCGCATATAGGAAGAAGTGCCGTCTTCATTGGCTTTCCTCGTCTCTTTTGGGATAAAATTCATTTTAGCGCGCCCGAGAACTTTTTCCAGCGCTTTTTTCGCAACTCCTTCCTTCGCAACAACCAGGACAAACGCATCTCCGTTTTTCATGCGCAGGAGCTTTTTTACCTCTCCAGCTTCGCTTCCGGATATGCCGTATTTCTTCATGTCCTCGTCGCTGTGGATTATGCCCTTCACTCCAGCTGTTTTCGCGTAATCGGAAAGTTCTGTTCCATACCTCCTGCCCGGGTTTATTTCCCTGCCCAAAATAGCGCTGTGCATTTCCAGCTTCATGCCCAGAACACGCTGGCCCTCCCCAAGCCCAGTCCTTATGAGCTTCGCTTCGGTCCCTGCAAAAGCAGCACTCAAATCGGCTATTTTCCCTTCGAGCAAAATTTTTCCATCGGACTTTTCTTTCAATTCCGCGATTATCGCAAGCAGATTTCGCTGCCTTTTCACCTCGTTTTCCGCAAGCAGGGGAAGGACCTTCAGATCCTGCGCGCCCTTTATCTCCACCCTTGCCCCGCCCTCTATGCTCACGTTCACATCCTGCCTTATCGTTCCGAGGCCGCGCATCACTTTCCCGCTCGCGCGCAGAATCAGACCTAATTTTTCCGCAATTTCCCTGAGATGCTCCGGATCCTTTATGTCGGGTTCTGTCCCTATTTCGATTAGCGGGATTCCCAACCTATCCAAACTGTAAACCGCACGGCCGTCTTTTCGCTCCACTATTCCTGCGCTCTCTTCTTCTATCGCGATTGTGCTTATGCGCACGTCGCCCTTCCCGCTTTCGACCTTCCCACCTGAGGAAATCACTGCGGTGCGCTGAAAACCCGAAGTGTTGCTTCCATCTATTACTATTTTTCGCATCGTGTGGACTTCGCTTACCGGCTTGGATTCGAGGTGCTGCGCAATCCCAAGCCCTGTCATGAGCGCATCTTCATTCATGGGATGCGGCGGCTCCTCGTCCAACTCCACAAGGCAATTGCAATTATCATAAACCAGATATTCGAACGTCTGCTCGCGCTCCGCTGCTTCCGCTGCTGCCCGGTCCACTTCGCCCATCTCGCTGTAAACAGGGTGAAGAAGCCGCACTATTCTTCTGGGCTCGCCCTTGCCTTCTTCCGAAGGGCACTCGCAGAATAATTTATGCGTATTCAGTCGCTGGTGGATTTCTAGGCCGAGTTTCATGAGAATACGCCGATTTAGGGATTTTTGATTACTTTTATTTAAGCACAACTATTTTAAATTAAATTCGAAGTATAATAGCTCAACTTTACATGATTTTACGATTATGACATTACTGGTGGTTGCTTTAGGGGCAACACCCAGTAACTAAAATACCGTTATGCGGAAAAAATTCAGAGTGATTTCCGCTGCAGAAAGAATTTACCGGGTAATTTCCATGAGTAGCGAATTACGAAGTCAAATCGCAGAGTTGGTGAAGAAATATTTTGAAACGACAAAAACTAAGATGGCGAAGGATAAAGTTCCGGTTAGTGGAAAGGTCTTCGACGCTGAGGAACTGGCAAACGGCGTTGAAGCTGTGCTTGAAGGATGGTGGACTGAAGGCAAATACACCAAAAAATTCGAAGAGGGCCTTAAAAAATATGTCGGCAGCAGCTTTGCGCTGACCACCAACTCCGGCTCATCGGCAAACCTTGCTGCATTTTACTCTTTGACTTCAAAGAAATTGGGAGAAAAACGGATAAAAAAAGACGACGAAGTGATAACGGTTGCTGCTGCTTTCCCTACCACCATAAACCCGATAATATCCTATGGCGCAATACCGGTATTCGTTGATGTGGAACTTGGGACATACAATATCAATGCCGACGCAGTGGAAAATGCAATAAGTGAAAAAACAAAGGCAATATTCCTTGCGCACACTCTTGGAAACCCATTTGACGTTGAAAAAATCAGGAAAACCGCTGATATGCATGGCCTTTGGCTGATAGAGGACAACTGCGATGCGCTTGGAAGCACATACCATGCTAAGAGAACTGGCACTTTTGGGCACCTTTCTACTCTAAGTTTTTATCCAGCACATCAGATAACCACTGGCGAAGGAGGAGCAATACTCACCGATGATCCCTTTTTGCATAAGATAGCTCGTTCGATGCGGGATTGGGGAAGGGACTGTTGGTGCCCTACGGGAGTAGACAATAGCTGCAAAAAAAGATTTTCCTGGAAGCTTGGAAAGTTACCTTTTGGCTATGATCACAAATATGTATATTCAGAAGCCGGTTTCAACCTGAAAATGACTGATATACAGGCAGCAATCGGCATTGCGCAGATGGCAAAAATCGAACTTTTTGTGAAGAAAAGAAGGGAAAATTTTGACTATCTCAAAAAAAGGTTCGCTGAGGAAAAGTTGGATGAACAATTCGTGCTTCCTGTTGCCACCAAGAATTCAAAACCCTCATGGTTCGGATTTCCATTAACCATAAAAGATAAGCTTGACAGGACAAAACTCATGGAGGCACTCAATGCAAAAGGCGTTGCAACACGCCTGATTTTTGCAGGCAATATCACCAAACAGCCGTACTTCATGGATAATGACATAATTTATCGGACATGTGGAGAGCTCAAAAATACCGATAGGGTAATGGAAAAGTCCTTTTGGATAGGCGTTTATCCAGCTCTTGAAAAAGAGAATCTCGAGCATGCGGTTTCTGTGATATGCGATGCGGTTCGAACGATGCGGCAGAATTAGCATTTTGCAATAAGGCATAAGTGCGTGGTAACACCGTGTGGTAAAAATGAGCACGAAAAAAATGGAGATCGTGGACTTACCTCTTGAAGGGGCATTTTACATAAAGCCATTTGAACAGCACGACGAAAGAGGGGCATTCTACAAATTATTCACCGAACAGCTACTTATGGAAAAAGGAGTGAGGCCGTATTTCAACGAGGAATTCTTTTCCATTTCCCATTCAGGAGTGGTGCGTGGCTTGCATTACCAGGCATCGCCTTGTACGCAGGCAAAACTGATAAATTGCACGCGGGGCGAAATATATGATGTAATGGTAGATATAAGAAAAAAATCCCCGGCTTTCGGCCGATGGATTGCAGTCACACTGTCTGATAAAAACAATATTACTGTGTATGTTCCTCGGGGTTTTGCCCACGGATTCATGGTCATGAGTGATGTTGCATATGTGCATTACAGAGCTGACAATGTATACTCGCCGGAACACGAGCGAGGAATAATGTACAATGATGCTCAACTTAGTATAAAATGGCCGAAAACAACAAATCTGATTTTGTCCGAAAAAGATAAAAAATGGCCGGCCCTAAAAAACGCAGAATTGTTTTAGTGAGGGACGCACAATGGAAAATGATTATCAGGATTTTACAGCAGAAGTTAAAAAAATAAATCCCCTGCATGGAAAACTGGCTGTTTTGATCCCCTGTCATACTGAAACTGACGTTCTTATCAGGCATCTGGATGAATTGAAAAAACAGACGTTTCGGGATTTCGATGTTTTTGTCGTTCTCTCCAGTGCAAGTGATCATGAAAGCGCATTGAAGCGGATTGAAGAAGGAAAATATTCTTTTGGGATAGCGTTGCTGGGGCGCAAGTGTGACACTGGTTCCGCAGGCGGCTTTTATACAGGCGAAAAATACGCGCTTGAAAACGGTTACCGTGCCGTAATACTGGCCGATGTGGATGCGATCCCGGTGGATGACGATATAATAGAAACCCTATGGGCAAAATATGTAAACGGGGCAGATTATGTATTGAGTTACATCAAATACTGCCACGGCAACAAGGTCGTTCACGAAACGAAACCAGGGAGTGTGCACTGTTATGGCCTCGTTTCAACTGTCCTGTTGAAAAAGGCGGGCTTCCATTTTGCTCCGCTTCATATAGGCGGAGATGATACGGAATATTTCCTGCGCCTGAGAAAATTCACTAAGCCAGCAGTAGTGGATAAAGCAGTTTCTCATCCACTGCTCGCATTCGCGCGCAAAAATTTCAACCACGACATAGTGTATATGGTGAACCATATGCTTTTCTGCATACCGGACTACTGGCGAACGTATTTGTATACGCTATCGCTGCTTGTACCGGTTTTCATAATTTTTGGTAAGACATATGTACGGTCAGCTGGAATGAGAA
>JBGFRX010000003.1:0-28570 GCA_041694885.1 Microcaldota archaeon
GCTGAGGAAGCGGCTGAAGGAAAGAGGATATCCTGCGCAAAAAATTGAAGAAAATCTCGTTACAGAAATGCTGGACTACTGCACGCAGAACGCAGAAGCAAACTATCCAAAAAGCAAAATTGTAGAAATCGAAACAGCAGGTAAAAATGCGGAGCAGACGGCTGAAATAATGCGGAAATCGCTTTCCGGGGAAAAAACAAAAATCAAGCCGATAAGCTACCAGAAGGAATTAAAGAAATATCTGCGATTGCGGTAGCATGGCTGAACAGGACAGGAAACGGCTGATCGAAAGCGCCCTTTTCATTTCCGCAAGAAGCATGGCTCTTGATGAGCTTATGCGGCTTGCAGGGCTCGCAGCGCCCGGATTCGTCAAGGCAATTTTGGAGGAGCTGAAGAACGAGTACGAAGGAAGGGATAGTGCAGTTGAGATAATTGAAGTGGAAGGCAAATGGCTCATGCGCGTGAAGGACGCGTATGCGGAAAAGGTGAAGGGCTTTGCCCAGCAGGCGGAAGTGGGCAAAAGCGCTCTCCGCACACTCGCATATGTTGCGAAACACGACGGTGTGCTCAAGAGCGAGGTCGCGCATAAAATAGGCGGGCAGATATACAAAGACGTGCGCGAACTCGTGCAGAGCGGATTCGTGAAACAGGTGAAGGCAAGGAGGAGCAAGCGGCTTTTCCTGACAGATAAGTTCAGGCAGTATTTCAGGACACTGCAAACCAGCGGGCAGGCTCAGCTGGAAACGAAAAATGAGTGATGTTTCATAAACCTAATTTCGCTTCCCCCTAAATGCAGTGGAGCGCCTTGACGTGAATGTGAGGAATTCCATGAAGGAGGCGGACAGCAGGAGCGCTGCGGACGATATCGCGATTCTTTATTTCACAATCTGAATGCCTGCAAGAAAGATTATGGATTGTTCAGAATGAATTCCCTAGTCGGCTCGCTCGGAAGACCGTGCTTGAACCTGTAGTTCTCAAGAACCGCTATGGCCTTTTTGAATTTTCCTTCCATTCCAGAGGTGCTTTCCACGTCCAGGAATTCGAGATAAAGGCCGAAATCCGCGAGGTTCCTGGAGCCGTCCTCGAGCATGTTGCCGATTATTTCAACTGCAATCTTCTTTCCCTTCTCGTCACTTCCCCACACGCTCAGCGCGAGCGCTACCTGGTTTATGAAGTGGTCCTTGTCCTGCTCGCCCATCGCCTTCCATATTACTACAAGCTTCTTTTTCGTCTCCAAATCAAAATCGTCGAAAACCGTGCCCATGAGACCACACTACGCGTTTGCTATTTCCTTTTCCAGTTTCTTCATCGCCGTCTGTCCAAACTCCCGGTTCGCGATTCCCATGCACTTGGAAAGAACTTCTTCGCTTATCTTTGCCGGCGTGGGCGCACCAGAAGTTCCCTTTCCAGCTTCCTTCAGCGCTGCTGTTCGTTCATCTATTCTTCGCGCTATATTTGCAAGCGTCTCCCCCAAGTCCAGCCCGGGCTTTTTTGCATGCTCTTTTTTTTCGCGTTCAAATGCCATTATAACACAGCAATATTGCAGTTATGGAAATTTTTAATCCTATCTTTCTTTTGTACTCTTTTCTTTTTGTTGGGCAGTTAAGTTGGCATTGAGCGGCATCCACGTGCTGTTTACATATCTATAGAGCTGCTTCGCCACCGAATCATAGACCAAGCTGGTTTTCGCAGCAAGCGCAAGAGGCCTGTCTATCTCTATGTTTATAATGTTCCTCGTCCATCCGATCTGCGCGGAGAAAGGGTTTCGCTCGATTACGTAAACCGATTTGCGCTCCTTCTTCCTCTGCTCGCACCATTCCACTATAGTTTCCATTTCCTCCTTTTCAGGCATGGGTGGAATTGAATGGCAAATTTTTTATTGTTTTATTTCTTCACGATGCTGATTACGTCTCCCCCTTGAAGCACGTGCCCGAGCCCCACTCTCTGCCCGGGATGCTTCGCGCTCCTACCCCATACGAGCGCGTACCTGAATTCCTTTACGAGATCCCTGTGAAGAGAGTTGCACACCTCCTCCACACTCGTCCCTTCCTTCACTATTAGCGGTTCGTCGAGGTCCGCATGCTCGCCCTTCCTTTTTGTGTAGACCTGCATGAACCTAAGCGAGCGATACATCGCGTCCACCGCTGCCTTGAGATTCTTCCTCCTTTCAGCTGAAACAGGAATGAAGGGATGGGGGAATCTTTTCCTCACTTCTTTCTCATTGCACAGGTCTATCTTGTTCATAACTATTATCGCAGGCAGATAGACCCTGTTTCCCTCGAGTACGTCTATGAGCTGCTCCACGTCCACATTCTCTCTTATCACCATGTCTCCGCTGTGCAACCCGTATTCGTTCAGCACAGCAGCCACCGTGCGCAAATCCATCTTCGTAAGCTTCACTGTGGTATTTATGGAAAGCCCTCCTGCTGCCATTTTCTTTATCACGATGTCCGGCGCTTTCTGGTTGAGCCGTATCCCCATTCCGTAGAGCTCGCGGAGGATGACCTCGTAATGCTCCGGGTACCTCGCATCGAGAAGGATGAGTATGAGGTCTGCGCTGCGCGCAACTGCTATGACTTCCTTTCCCCTGCCTCTTCCGTCCTTCGCACCCTCTATTATCCCCGGAAGGTCCAGTACCTGTATTTTCGCGCCGTTGTAATGGAGCATTCCCGGAATGCACGTGAGCGTGGTGAACTCGTACGCAGCTGACTTGCTTTCCGCATTGGTTATTTTGTTCAGGAGCGTGGATTTCCCCACGCTCGGGAAGCCGATTATCGCGACAGTTGCATCCCCACTTTTCTTTACATCGAACGAAGGCCCTCCTGAGCCCCCTCCTTTCCCGTCCCCTATCAGACCCCGCCTGAGCTTCGCTATCTTCGCCTTGAGCAGTCCGATATGATACTCGGTCGCCTTGTTCTTCTGCGTCCTCTTTATCTCGTCTTCCAGCTCTTTTATTTTTTCCAATATTCCCATAAACAGAATTACCCGAAAACCGAATTAAAATATTCCTAAGCCCAGAAAATCCGCGTCCTCGTGCGCATGGTTATTATGCGCGTGCCAGTTCCCTTCAATTTCTTCCTCAGTTCAATATCATTTGTACAGACAATTGTTCCAGGATTCCTTGTGCAGTAATCCAGAATCCACCTATCCGCGTCCTTCTCTCCGCTGCTTATCTCCTTGAGCTTGCCCCTCCTTAGCGCCTCGAGCGCGACCTTTGCAGCCACACCTTCTTTCGTTCTTCCCTTCGCAAGCCCTTCGAGCTCCGTGCGCACCGGCTCTCCAACAACCAATTCATGCGCGCTTTCAATCAATTTTTCCAGCTCAGCGATTATGTTTATTCTGAACTGGTGGGGGATGAGCAGGAAATTTGTATCCAATATGACCATTTTCATAAGACCACTTCAATCATTTCAAAACTCTAACCCACGATGTTTTTCGCAATCCGCTCCGCATTAAAGGGCTCTATATCCCCGTATCTCTGACCAGTAGTAACATAGAGCACCGGCACTTTAGTGACTTTGGAAATCGAAATCAAAGTTCCGCCTTTCGCGTCGCAATCCAGTTTTGTGAGAATTATCCCATCAAGTTTCAGTTCCTTGTTGAACGAATCCACCTGCTCTATAACCGCGTTTCCAGCTATGCTTTCGCCCACGTAGATTTTCAACTCAGGACCTATCACGCGGGCCATCTTTTTAAGCTCGTTAAGCAGGTTCTGGTTGGTTTCCTGCCTTCCAGCAGTGTCTATGAGCACAACATCCGCGTTGTGTGCCTTCGCATGGTTCACTGCATCAAACGCAACTGAGGTCGGGTCTGCGCCGTATTTGCCCTTTATAACCTTCACCCCAAGCCGCATACCGTGTATTTCCATCTGCTCTATTGCAGCAGCTCTGAACGTGTCTGCCGCAGCAATAACAACCCCAAATCCATTTTGTTTGAGAAGATTGGCCACCTTCGCGATCGTGGTGGTCTTGCCGCTTCCATTCGGGCCTGTGAACATTATTTTCACAGGCCTTGCGCTTATTCCCTTCGCCTGCTCCACTATCGAAACGCCGGTGTTTTCAGCCATCAGGCATTTTATCGAATCGAAAAATATCCCTGAAACGCGGGCCTGGAGCTCGTCTTTCTTCATCTTTTTCCCAACGAGCTCCTTTCTCAGCTCACCCTTTATCTGCTCCGCAACCTCGAGAGCAACATCGCCCTCAAGCAGCCCCATCTCAAAATCGTCAAGCGCATCCGAAATGTCGTTTTCTCCCAGTTCTACCTCGTCCGAGAAAATCGATTTTAGCTGTGTGAGGAAAGACAGCTTCACTTTCTTTTCCTTGCCCTCTTCTTTCGTCGTTTTCTCCTTGCTTTTCTCTATCCGCTTTTTTACTTCAGACCTTTCGCTTTCTCTTGCCTTATGCGCAATTTGCTGCGTTTTTTGAACTGCCTGCTGCTGTTTATTCTTTCCAGGCGTTTCTTTTGGGGCTTTAAAATGAACTGGTTTTGCATGAACTTTCTTTTCGTGCTCCCCGGGCATTGTCTTTGCTTCAGGGAGCGCGGCAGCAACCCCTTTCTCCATTTTACCAAGTTCCGCTTCGGCCGTTTTCTCCGCTGCTTCCCCGTGCTTTTTGCCCACTATCTTTTCCACAAACCCGGCAACTTTTTTCTTCAGAAATTCGAACATTGCCTATGCCTGTTTAGCTTCTTTTCCGGCCGCGTTCATCGCCTCTATCTTCACGTTAACTTCCTTGAGTTTTGCCCCGATCTTGCCGAACTCGGCGCGAAGCCGCTCCACTGCCTTCTCAGTGGACGCGATACGTTTCCTTATCTCCTCTATCGCCTCGTACTTCCTGAGATTGATGAGATAGCCGCCTCCAATAGGCACGAGCACCTCTGTAGAGGAAATTTTCGCGTTCACCATGGAGCCACCTCCTATGGGCACGAATACTGCGTCTTCCTTCAGCGATTCCACTGCCTTGAGCGAGGCGCCGAGCTCAGAGGTAGTCATGGTGATGCGCCCTATCTCGTTCTCCAGAAGCCGGAGCTGCTCGCCGTAAAGCCGCGCCTCGTAAACGGTGCGTTGTGCATCTTCAGTCATTCATCCCACCTTCGAAACGCTCTCTATCCTGACCTTGTTCCTCTTTACTCCGTTCGAAGAGCCGAAGAGCGAATAGACAACATCTTTCGCGTGTCTCTCGCTTTTCGCCTCCACTTCCTTCGAAAATTTCCTCGTCCCGTTCGGAATGTCCACGGTTCCGCTTACTGTAAATTTCATTTCATTCACCTCGTGCATTACATTACCCTATTTTACTTCCTGGAGCCATATCTTTTTCAGTAGTCAATATCACTATTCCTGTTTCTGATTCGCCGGCAGCAAGAAGCATGCCCTGCGATTCCAACTCAGCGAATTTCCTGTAATCCATGTTCGCGATTATTATTATGTTTTTTCCCGCGAGCGCATCCGGCTCATAGTCCTTCGCAATTCCTGCGATTATCTGCCTTTTCTCCGAGCCAATATCAACCAGCAGGCGCAGCAATTTGTTAGAATTTTCCACTTTGGCTGCCTCGATAATACGCGCAACGCGCAAATCCAATCGGGAAAATTCTTCGTAAGAAACCATCCGTTCAACCTATGATATCATAAATACCCGAGAGCCGCCTCCAGCTTACCCATCTCGAAGCCGGTACAATCATCCCCTGCGACAAAACCCCTGTTGTTCCCAACAGCACCTATTCCCACAAACCCGGTTCCTGTGTTCACAGTTCCTCTGTCCCCTGGTACACGGAGCGCCTCTTCAGCCAATTTCATTTCATCAGGGCCTGCAGCATAGTGCACCAGGAAGCCCCTGCTGTTCGCAATGCACGCACTTCCCACAGTAGTGTATTTCGCGAGCGAAAGAGGAACGAGCTCCACTCCAAGCGTATCCTCCATCTTTTTCTTTTCAGCTGAATCCACGCGCGGGTTTATCATCCCTCCTTTGTCGTTCACGCACAGATTGTTCCCGTGCGCATTGTTCAATTCCCGGGAAACGAGCACGTTGAGTCCCTCTTTCTTTAACTCCGCGAGCTCCCTTTCCTCTATCACGTTAGGAACCACTATTCCATTGCTGTTCATCGCAGTGTAAATTCCGAGAAGATTCGAGCCGGCAATAGTAAGCCGGATAACCTTCACGCCAAGCGCCTCGATGAGCGCATGGACGTTCTTTTCCTGCGCGTCTATGGGCGCAAGCGCGATGGAGTCGTTAGCTCTGAAGAAAAGCCCCAAGAAAGGGTTTCCGTAATACGCGGTCCTCAACATAAGATTACTTTTTCGCTTCGCTTTTGGTTCCAGCACTTCCTTCTTTTTCCTTTTCTGCATCCTTTGCTTCCGTTTTCCCACCAACCAGATTCACTGTTTCGGGTTTCGTTTCTTTATTTTCGCCTCCATTCGTCCCAGCCTTTGTCGTTGGCTTCGCTCCTGCTTCCATCCCCTCTTTTTTTGCCTCGGTCTTCGCGACTCCTGCCTCGGCTTCCCTTTCTTTCTTGCCTTCAGCAGCTGCCTCTTTCTTCGGCTCGGGCTTCTTTATTTCCTCTTCAACAAGGTATGCCTTCGCAATCCCTTTCTCTTTCGTTACCTTTATTTTTACCTTCCGCGGCGGCTTCTGTACCCCCCTCACCCAAAGAGCGGAGTTCAGCGCATTGGAAAGCCGCACATCAGCAGCAGCGACCTTCCCGTGCCTTGAGACGAACTGCTTCACGAGCGAAACGGCCCTTCTCGTGCGCTTCGTCCTAATGTAGTTGTATGCCTTCCCCAATGGCACAGTGTAAATCTTCTCTTCAGCCATCCAAATCACCTTATTTTACTATTTCTGATTTGCAGGTCTGTCGCCGATTCGTAGGAGACAAAATAGAAATCACCACTTCTTCGCTCCGAGCTTATCAGTTCTCCACGCCCTTCTCTTCGGGTTCTGAGTAACCTTTCTTTTCGTCCTTATCGCCACGAAAACAGGGAGGCGCCTGTTCTGCTTGGTCGCCTTGCCCAGCCGTTTCTTCTTCAAAAATGTTTTCTTCGTCATAAACATCCTTTGTTTTTTCCGCGTTCATTCCATGCTGTTCGCGTTTGCAATTTCATTTTTTTGTTTGCAACTACTATTTCTTCCCCCATCCATTCCGAGCCGTCTTATTTCCTTTCGAACGTTATTTTTGTCTCTTCGCTTCCTATCTTGAGTCGCTTCAGGATGAAGAGCAGTTCCCGGTCTCCAAGTTTCCTTCCGAGGCGCTGGTAGAGCGCGACGCATCCCTGCACCGCGCCTGCGTAAAGCGAAGGGTTCGCGACTTTCACGTTTATGAGTCGCTCGTACGCATCTTCATCCAGAACGGTGCGCAGTGTTGCCCTTACCTTCTCCTCCTGCTCTTTGGCTTTCTGCATCTCTTCTAATTTCCTTTTCCTTATCTCCCTGGCTTCTTCATCCATTTCAGTCCCCCGTCGCATCGATCATGCGCGCTTAGCCCTTCCTGACCTCTTTAGCCGAGTTGTCCAGCAGCTTCCTGCCTTTCGCAGTCAGTCGCCTTCCCTTCTTGGGCCCTTTCTCGACCTTTTCCACGAAGCCCGCTTTTTCGAGCGCCTGGAACGCCTTCCTTATCATGGAGCCGCCTGAGCGCACGAACCTGCCTGGCCGCACACCCCTATTCTTCTTTCCGCCGTAGTGAGTCCTAAGCCGCTGCACTCCCACCATGCCCCTCGCGTACACCTGCCTCATCAGAGAGGCGCAGCGCACGTGGAAGAACTCCTCCTGCTCAGGAGGTCTCTCGTTGTGCGCGCCGCTTTTCACGAGTCCCACAAACCCGGGAATCAGCACTCCCGCTTCCTTCAGCCTTTTCGCGACCTTCGCATTCAGCTTGTTCGCGTCCACATCCAATGCACTTGTCATTTTATCTTACCTCGTGTATAAGAAGCAAATTCAAATATTTTCTCCTTTTTATATAAACCCCTCTTCTTTTTTTGACTGACAGCTCGTCTGCGCAGCGCATAAAGCGTCCGTGCGCCCGAGCCAAATCTTCGATTTGTTCCATCACAGTAAAACTGAACCCTGCAATTCCTTATCTCGTGGATTAGACCGGTGCAACCCTTGGAAAATTGCGCCTATGGCTGGAAGTATATTTTAAGAGAGAAACACTTAAAAAGACCTACTTCATTGAGGTACGAGTTCAGGATTTCCCTATCTCACTAATTTCGCGGTTCAAGACGTTCCTCAGCATGTGCCCAAAGACGTTCTGAACCGGAAGCGGGAAACCCGAAACCAGTAATCATCTACTGATGTGTGGTGGGGGAATTATAAACTCTTACGATATCCGGAGCTTAAGGGTGTCGCAAATTAACTATTGCCATTCCAACGACGTTTCGCTGAAAGGCCGTGCTTGCTGAGGCGAAAATTGCCCTCATAAAGGCAATGGTTTTTAATATCCCTCCCGTAATTCCATTCATGCTCATCAAAGGCGCGCTTGCATATTTCGAAGGCAAATTCCAAAAGAAGGACATAGTGATCAAAGGCGAGCGGATAGCGAAAATCGCTAACCGCCTTGATGCGAAGGAGGAACAGAAGGTTAATGCGAATGGCCTGCTCGCGTTTCCTGGATTGATTGATATGCACGTGCACCTCCGCGAGCCAGGCCAGACGCAAAAAGAAGATTTTCTGAGCGGAAGCAAGGCGGCCCTTGCAGGCGGCTACACGCTCGTTTACGACATGCCGAACAACTTTCCCAAGCCAACAATCACGAAGGAAGCGCTTGAGGAGAAAAAGGCGCTTGCGAAAAAGGCGCTCTGCGAAATCCGCTTCCATTTCGGCGCTACGAACACGAATTTTGAGGAAGTCAAGGAAGCGAACCCCGAATCCCTTAAATTCTATCTGGGAAAAACAACAGGAAATATTCTTCTGGACGACGAAAATGCGATTTTGAGGCACATGCGCGAATTCCCTGCTGAAAAACAGGTAATAGCGCACGCGCAAAGCGGGGAGAGCGAAGAAGATGCGACCGGAGGAGTAAGGAAGGCAGTTGCGCTCGCGGGAAAGGTGAACAGGAAAATACACATAACCCACGCGAGCACGATTATGGAATTGGAAGCAGCAAAAACATGGAAATACGCGACAGTAGATACGACACCGCACTATCTTTTCCTGAGCAAGGAAGATGGGCGGAAGATGAAGCCGAAGGAAAAGGGGCTCGTGCATCCTCCGTTGCGGAGCAAAAAAAACTCCGGGTTGATGTGGAAAGCGCTTGGAAGAATTGATGCGATTGTAACAGATCACGCGCCCCATTTGATTGAAGAGAAGGTGAGCGGGGCACGGGGGTTTCCGGGTCTCGAGACCGCGCTCGCGCTCTTCCTGGACAGGTATTCGGGAAAACGGATTGGGCTGGAATGGATTGTGCAGCGCTTTTCCGAAAATCCGGCGAAGATAATGGGGCTTAAGGAATACGGGAAAATAAGGGAAGGTTGTTTTGCGAACATCACGCTGATTGACCCGAAGCGCGAATGGAAGGTGAAGGGCGAAGAGTTGTACACGAAATGCGGATGGTCTCCTTTTGAAGGAAGGCGGCTGAAGGGCAGGGTTGTGAAGACGATATGCATGGGGAAAATGGCGTTTTCACTTCCAGACTAAGACGATTGCATTACCGAAATCATCCTGTTCTGCGATAGAAATTCGAGTTTGTAAGCAGTGCCCCCCATATAGATTCTGCTGCTGTTGAATGGAAAGCTGGTAACTTGCGAGAGCTGGCTTCCGTCTACGAGAGTTATCATAACCTCTCCTCCTTCACCTATACTCCTGAATTCCAAAGTACGCACGTGCGCAGGGAGCGTGAATTCTACCTTTAGCGAATTTCCGTCTCCAAGCGAGCCGAGCGAATTCGAAATGAATGCCAGCTTGGAAGAGAGAAGCCGGCTTTCAAGGCCCTCTATACCTATGTTGAGTTCGCTCGTCTTGTAATACACGAAAAGCACGAGTGGGATGAAAAGGAGCACCACGAAGCCGATTATCATCAGAAGTTCGGTACTAACCTGGCCCCGGACAACCCGGGGTTTTGGGTTTTGGGTTTTGGGTTTTGGATGGCCGAATGCCAAACACGGAATTGGAAACGAAAAATGGTCAGTTGTCATTTTACTCCTCCACTTCCCTTGTAGATTTCCTGCGCTCCATCTTCTCGCTCTTCACTTTTTCGAACAGCGTCTTCAATTCGTAGGAAAGCGCTGCTGTTGTTTCGGAAAGATTGTAACCTTCGCACCTGAACGCTTTATGCTTGTTATTGAGGTCCAAGTGCATGTCCGCCTCATACACGCTCTTGCCCTTCTTTATGCGCACTGCCAGATTCTCTATCTTCAGCGCCTTGCCGAACTTGGCTGCGATGCCAAGCAGCTCGTTCTTTATCTTCCCGTAATACACCAGCGTGCTCTCGTCAAGTCCGCTTATCGAGATTTCATTCTCTTTTTCGTAGAGTCGCACGACTATCTTGAATATGTCTGTTGCCGAAAGTACTCCCACTGGTTTTTTGTCCGCCACTATTACGAGGTTGGAAACGTTCTCTTCAGCCATTTTCAATGCTGCTTCCTCGAGCGTTGTGGTCTCTTCCACTGAGACGAAATTCCCCCTCAGGATGTCCACAATGCGCCTGGACTCGAGCCCCTGCACCTCGCTTATGAGTTGGTAGGACTGCCTTCCCTTCGGCTTCGTGAGGAATCCGGCTAAATCGAGCGTGGATATTGATCCGACTACTGTGCCTGAGCGCGTCACCACCAAATGATGGACATCGTTCTTCTTCATCGTGGATTTCGCGCCAGCTACTGTTTGGTTTTCGTCTATCGTCACCGCGGGCCTGCTCATGTGCTGGTATGCCTGCGCCTTCGGAACCAATTTGAGGGAGACGAGTTCGCGCAGCAGGTCTGCGCGCGTTAGTGCGCCCATTATCCTCCCTTTGGCGTCCAGGACCGGAAGCGATTTGAAATGGCCTGCCAGGAATGAGCGTATGCGCTCCTGGACTTCCGCGCCTTCGTTCAGCGAGGGGCACTTCACGCACGCGTTTCCACACTTCGTCTTACTCGCATCCGAAATCCCGAGCCGCATGTTCCTGTCATCTATAAGTCCAAAGAGCCGCCTGTCCTTTGTAACGAAGACCGCCGTGCCGCTCGCCATTATCTCATCGAGTGCCTTGGAAAGCGGCTCCGTTGCTTCGATCGTTTTCGCTTCGCCCGTATACATAAAGGTCACCCGCAATTACCGCAGCAGTCAATTCCCGCACCGCGTTCCCGGCTGTTGCGCCGATTACATTAAAAAGAAGAATATTTTAAAAGACGAGTATGGTAGGCGAAGTCGAGATAGAAAAAATGGTCCTGAACCCCACGTGGAAGGAAATGCTGCTCGAGATGATATCGGGCGAAAAACTCGACCCGTGGAACGTAGATATAGCGCTGCTCGCCGACGGCTTCCTGGGGAAAGTGAAGAAGATGAAAACGCTCGAGCTGCACGTTCCTGCGAACGTGATACTCGCAGCTGCGATACTTTTGAAGTACAAGAGCAACGTGCTCCGTCCGGCGGCAGAAGTCGCAGTTGAGGAAGCAGTAACTGAGGAAACACAGTACGAGGAGATGCCCCGGCTCGAGCTCGTCTCCCGCATCCCTCCAAAAGGCCCGGTGACGCTCGAGGACATAATGAAGGAGATGGAGCGTGTGATAAAATACGACGCTCCTGAGCGGTTCAGGCCGAAAGCCGCGGAGCAGGTGCTCACTCTTCCCGCCGTGGAATTCGACATAGAGGAAAGGATGGCCAGCGTATTTGCGCGCGTGAAGAAGAAGGCGGATGATAGCGGATGGACTACGTTTTCCGGGTTGCTCGGGAATAATGGGGCGGAGGAGACGATTTACACTCTTCTTCCTTTGCTTCATCTTTCGCAGAAGAAGATGGTTGATTTGAAGCAGGACGAATTCTTCGGGGAGATATTCATACGGCTGAATTATAGCCCACCGAAGATGTGATATCATCTGCATATCGAATTACTTTGCGGGTTTGCTATGGCTTTCTTTGCACTGCTCCTGGAAATATTTTTCCCACAACGTAATACGTACTGTCGAAAAGCATTATCGCGATGAAATAGTCCCACCTGAAGAACAATCCATAAACAAGCGTGGCGAGCTTGAGGAACGGGCGGTAGCCCCTGAGTGCTCCGCCGAACAGCTGAAGCTCATCCATGAATCCGATTGCGAGGAATGCGAAAAAATCCAGCATGGTGAATTCGAAAATGCCAAAAACAACTGCAAACGCGAGCGCGGTGAAGAAGCCGAGGAAATGGCTTGCCCTGTCTATTTTTCCTGCTGCGAACTGCGCGAGCAGTACCGCAAGCCAGAGCGTGGAGAATGTTGCGAAGGAAATTGAATAACCAATGAGCAAACCGTATGCAAGAGCAGGCACGTATCTTAATGGAGCGGTGGTTTTTTTCCCCGCATCTTCAATCTGATCCACAAACTTTACGAGCGCGCCTGCTGCTAACGCGGCTGCGTACGGAAGCCAAAAAAGGTCAGGCATGCGGCATCACGGAATTACATCCTCAGTCCGGCAACGAAAAGCGGGAACGCAAGCGTCGCTTCAGCATCCACAGTTACGTGATTAGGTAGTTCGGACGCGGACTTTACCAGGGCTCCGCGTTTTGGGTTTGATGCTTCCTGACCTGCTTGCTGCGAGCCCTTTATTTTTCCCCAGCTCACTGCTTCTGTGCTCCTCGCTCCGCTCAAGCTTCCGTCCCAGGGCTGCGCAGTAGTGATGTAAACCGCGTAATCGAATCCCCCCCGCAAAATGTTCACCCCTATCGCGTGATGCTTCGAGATCCCCCCTCCCAGGATTATGCCGCCTGTTTTTTCCGCGTTGAGCGTGATTGAAGCGAGCGAATTCACGTCCTTGGTTACATCTATCCCGAAGTTCTTTCTCTTCTGTTTGAAGAAATATGTCTGGAGCCCGAGCGCACCGTCGGTTATGCCCGGGCAGAAAACCGGGATTTTGTTTTTCGCGCACCAGTAGAGGAAGGAGCCCTTGTCTTCCAGCGATGCGCCCATCGCGTGCGCGATTTCCGAGGGGCTCGCAATCTTCTTCTCCTTCCACAGTGCATCGAAGACAAGGGTTATTTTTTTTTCGAAAAGCACGTAATGTTCAGTGGGGACAAGGACGTTGCCGAGGCGGTTTATGCCCTCGCGATGAAGTTCAGCGTCGTCCATCACGAATCCACCCAATTCGTAATCCATGTACGCTCTTATGAAGTCGTGCTCAAGCGCTCCTGCAGTGGTTATTATCACGTCAACGTATTTTCTCCTGCACAGTCCCGCGAACAGCCCGCGCAGTCCTGAGGCGACCATATTCGCCGTAAACGTAAGATAGAGCGTTGCCTTTTCCTCTTTCATCCTGTTCGCGAGCGCTATTGCCCGTGAGAGCTCGGATGCCTGGAATCCCATTGAATGGAAGCGGGAAACGAGTTTCGACGCGGCTTTCGCATCGTCCAATGAAATGTCCTCTATGCGCATGGTATTGAATAACCTGGTGCATTTTAAAATCTGACAGAATCAGAAAGCGATAAAAACAAAAGAAAAAAAATTAAGCAATTACGAGCATTTGCCGTAAAGCGCCTTGTCCCCTGTCTGCGTCTGGTTCACTATTCCGCCCACATCATAAATGAAAACCACGCTGTTTATCTGGTAGATCTGCCCTGTTGCTGTGCACGGCGTGGTGTAACCGACGCTCGAGAGCGTCTGCGTCTGGCCTGCGCCGAACGAGATGCTTGAAATGTTCAGAGTCCTACCGTCAAAGGTTATTGCCTTGAGGGTAATCTTCTGCGAGAGCTTGTTCTGCAGTTCGAGCTGCACGCTTGCATTAGTTAGTTTCGCATTCTGGATCGAGAGTGGGCTTGTGCCC
Organism: Microcaldota archaeon; assembly: GCA_041694885.1. Lineage (GTDB taxonomy): Archaea > Micrarchaeota > Micrarchaeia > Anstonellales > Bilamarchaeaceae > JAHJBR01. The sequence continues at coordinate 13,908 of JBGFRX010000003.1, forward strand.
TGCCAGTATGCCTTGCTTTGCTGCTCGAGTCCTGCTGAGCCGAATCCTGTGAATTGCCCCAGCAGTCCTATGACAATAAGGGCGACTACAAGAACTACGGCTAGAATCACGAGGTATTCCGTGGAGCCTTGTCCTTTCATCTGATCACCGCAGAGACCTTAGGGGATAAGGAATAAAAAGCTTTGCTCCTCGTTTACGAGTTCAAGATTTCCTTATCTCACTAATTTCGCGGTTTAAGATGTTCCTCAGCATGTGCACAAAGACGTTCTGAACCGGAAACGGAAAACCCGGAACCGGCAATCGCCCACTGATGTGTGGTGGGAGAATTATAAACTCTTACCCCCCATGCCAAAGAACGACGCATCGTTCTTTGCATCCACAGAACGGAGCGCCGTTCTGATGGACAACTGAAGCCGTGCCTATTGATGAACAACGCTGGCTTCCACGCACCCGTGGTGCTTCAGTGAGCGCAATGACAATTTCAATAGGAGTGGTTGGAAAGCCGAATGCAGGCAAGAGCACGTTCTTCTCAGCCCTAACCATGGCAGACGCGAAAATCACTCCGTTCCCCTTTACAACTATAGAGCCGAACCGTGCGATGGCTTACGTGAGGAAGCAGTGTCCTCATCTGATTCTGGGGAAAAAATGCGAGCCGCGCGATTCCTCGTGCGTTGAAGGAGTGCGCTTCGTTCCAATACAAATAACAGACGTAGCTGGGCTCGTGCCGGAAGCCCACCTCGGAAAAGGGCTTGGACTCCGGTTTTTGGATGACATAAGGCAGGCGGACGCGCTAATCCAGGTGATAGACGCGAGCGGAAAGAGCGACCTGGAAGGAAACCCCTGCTCCGGTTGCGATCCTGCGAAGGAAGTGGAGTTCCTGGAAAAAGAAATAGCGTACTGGATTTACGGGATAATCGAAAGGAACTGGACAAAGGTTAAGGGAAAGCCGCTTTCCGCTTTACATGACATTCTCGCCTCGCTGAAAATCAGCCCTGCGCACGCAGGTTCCATAGCCAGGAAACTCGGGCTGGGGGAAGTCATGAACTGGAGCGAAAACGAGAGATTCGCGTTCGCCGAGGAAATAAGGAAGACCAAGCCAGTATTCATAGCAGCGAACAAAGCAGACGGCGCCGGCTCTGCGGTATTGGACGCGCTGAAAGAAAGATTCGGGGAGCGGGTTGTTTTCTGCTCTGCTGCGTACGAGCTCGCGCTCAGGAAAGCGGCGAAATCAAGCGCAATAGAGTACGTTCCCGGCTCATCGGATTTCAAGATAGCGAATGCGAACGAGGAGCAGAAGAAGGCGCTGGAAAAGATAAAATCGTATCTGCAAATGAGGGGGAGCACCGGAGTGCAGGAGGCGCTCGAAAAAGTAGTGAACGGAATGCTCAACCTCATAGCCGTTTATCCAGTGGAGGACGAGCACAAGTGGAGCGACAGAAAGGGGGCAGTGCTCCCTAACGTATTTCTTCTTCCCATGGGCTCCACCCCGCTTGGGCTTGCGGAACGGGTGCACACAGACCTCGCGAAAAATTTCATCTCCGCGATCGATGCGAAGACGCGCATGCACTTGAGCAGGGAGCACAAGCTGAACGATGGGGATGTGATTAAAATATTTTCGGGCTAATATTGCATAAAAAGATTGATTTTATGGACATTAGGAATTATCTGATGCCTGTGGCAGCACTCCTCGTCACCGTTGCCTTTGGCTACGGGATTTATATTATAGGCTCAGGGCTCATGACAGAGGGAGAGGGGCATAAAGTAAACCCTGAAAAAATACTGCTCGCTGCGCTCGAAAAGCCGACGGAATACGCGAATGGAATTTACACTTATGAATACGTGGACAGCTACGACGGCTATCCAATAAGCACGCGGATGGTCCATTCCACTGAGTTCGCGCTCGTAAAAGTGACGAGCCCGGTCTTCGAGAAGGCGATATATATGGATAGAGATTTGGGCATGAATGCGCTCTGCGTGCGATTCAACAACAACGAGTCCTGCGCAGAAGTAAGCCGGAATTCAACCCTCGCCCCTGCATTCGAGAGCATGAAAAAAGCCCTTTTCACAAACAGAGCGCTGGGCGATGCGGAAAGAATGGAAATATACATAGGAAGGGGGGCTGTGAAATTCGCTGAAAAGACGGAGAGGCGAAGCGAGGGGGAAAAGGAATGCAGCGCAGTGAAGTACGTCCTGGACTATTCCCTGCTGACATTCGCTGATTTGGAAAAATTGGGGATGAGCCCGAGCGACCCTGCGCTCCTTTATTCCAAGAATTATTCAATCGAATATTGCATAGACAACGAGAGCAATATCCTCTTCATAAAAATGGATTACACATTCCTTGGGCAGGAAAAAAGAACCGAAACAAAAGTCATCGCTTCGGACTGGGGCGTTGCAAACAGAAGCGAATTCAAGTTTCCACAAACAGCCAACGAAAGCGAAACTGAATCCCTTTTCCTGAATGCAATAAGCGCGGAAAAGAGCGTGCTCGCGTGCTCGAAAAACCTCACTACAAAAGATAGCTGCATAAGGACTTATGCAGTGCAGAATTCCGCCCCTGACCTGTGCCTGCTTGCAGGAACTGCCAAGGACAAGTGCATACTGCTTATAGCACCGCGGAAGCTGCGCGCAGACCTGTGTGGAAAGGTTGACAACTCCCCGCTCAGGGACGACTGCTGGATAGAGATTGCTGCACGCACGAACGAAAGCATCCTGTGCGCAAATATATCGGACGGAGAAAAGAACGCATACTGCCTTTCTCTCATGCCTGCGCCGGCAGGGTGCACTTCTGATGCGGACTGTTTTCGTGCCGGTTGCTCAGGCGAATTGTGCGTTTCTGAAGAAATGAGAGACGTGATAACCACATGCGAATACAGAGCAGAGTACGCATGCCTCAAGTTCACGAACTGCGGATGCATAGATGGAGTATGCGGCTGGGCGCTGAACAAAAATTACACAAAATGCCTGAGTGAAATCAAAACAAGAGCAAATAACACATCCTGATCCGCGTTTATTTCTTCAGCAAATCAACCGCGTCCCTTGCGTTGAGCCCCAATTTTATGAACTCCAGCTCAGTTGGGCTTATCCATCTTCCCTCTTCGTGCTCAGACCTGATTTTGAGTTCATCTCCCTCTACTTCACCTTTATAGATTACATAAACGGAATGTTTTTCCCTTCCGTCTTTCTCGTACGTCGCAGAGCTCACTCCGAGCAGCGCAAGCTCCTTTACCTTAAGCCCTGTTTCCTCTTCCATTTCCCTTACTGCTGTCTTTTCCGGGTGCTCCCCGAATTCAACTCCTCCGCCGGGGAATTCCCAGAAACCGTTTTTTCTCCTGAGCACGAGTATCTTCCCATTACGGAACGGAACGAAGTAAGCGTTGAGTTCCGGCGCAAAATCAGCAAGAGTCATGTTATCGCGTCAAATCATGTGCTTTCGTTATACTTCCCCTTCCCTTATTTTCCTGAACCGCTCGAATTTTTCCTCGTCCAAGTAATCAAGCGAGGAGCTGCACGATGCGCATTTGAACAACTGCTCCACAGCTGCCTCGAACCTCACTGTGCTCTCGAGCCCGCAGTCCTTGCAGAAATAGAAATCAACGCCTCCCTGCGGCCGCAGCGCCTCCCTGCTTTCATGCCTTTCCTTCACCCATTTCGTTATCCTTCCTTCGTTCAGCACCCATGCGTAGGAATACCAGCCGGTCTCGCTGTTCTTGTCGCGCAGGTACGCCACCAGTCCGGAATTGTGCAGGCGGTTGAGCGAAGCGCGCACGTCCGAGATCTTTATTTTGAGCTTTTTCGCGAGCTCCTCGTCGCTCGGATTCGCAGGCAGGCTCCTTATCACTTCCAGCGTGTTCTCGCCTCCAAGCTCTATGAGCCAGTGCCTCACGCGCGCATGCGAAAGTATCTCCTGCAGCTCGCGCGAAAGCTCCTTCCTGACCTGCACTTGCGGCTCCTGCACAGATATTTTCACTTTCGCGCTCTTTCTCTTCATCTTATTTTTTAGATCCGGAAGTTTCTTCTTCATCCCCCATTTAGCCATTTTTTTCCGGGCGCGGTTAATCATTTTTTCGGCTGTCTTCGCTTTGTTTTTGGCAGGGATTTTTTTCTGTGTTTTTGCTTTCAGAATTTTGCCGTGCGCCTTCGCTTTTTTCGCAATAATCCTTTTTTCGACTAGTTTGGCATTTTTCGCCTTGCTCTTGTTTTTCGCGCCTGGTTTTTTTGCAGAACCTGCTCTGGACTTTTTGATGTTTTTTACCATAAATACCACACCCATATTGCTCATTTTCACTATTTAAATCTATGGTCTTCACGAGAGGGAAAAAGGACGGAAAGGCGGTGTTTTTTGGTGTTCGGACAGAAATAATTAAAAGGTGCAGTTGCGCGTAATGTTCATGGGAAAGCACGCGATTGTACTCGAGAAACTGGTTGACTTGAAAAAGATGAAGGCAGGGTTCGCGGAACTCGATGCCTATATGCGGAAAAAGGTTGCCGAATTAGAAGAACGCAGCAAAACAGGCGGAGAAACATACAAGATCGCAGTGCACGCGTACAACTGCGCGGAAGAGCGGCGGAGGAACTGATTTTGTAGAGCCGCAAACCAAAAACGAATTTAAATAAGCACCTGATAAACCGAATATGGCGGACATAATGACCCAGCTCGGGCTGATTTTCCTCGCCTCGGTTATTTTCATGCTGGTGGCGCTTCGCTTCCAGCTTCCACCCGTGGTCGGGCTTCTTTTAGCTGGCGCGATGATAGGTCCGAACATGCTCGGCCTCGTTTCGCAGAGCGAGTACATAACCATCTTTTCCGAGATAGGGGCGATACTCCTCCTTTTCTTCGTAGGAATAGAGTTTAGTATAAGCAGGGTTGCGAAGATGGGCATCCGCCCGGTTGCGGTTTGGCTCGTGAAGGATGCGCTGGTATTCATACTCGCATACGAAGCATCACTTTTCCTCGGGCTCGACGAAATGACCGCACTTGTCCTGGGCTCAGCGCTCGCGCTCTCGAGCACGACCTTCTTCATAAAATTAGTTGGGGAAAAGAACATCTCCGGAAGCCCTGAGGCAAACCTCGCGTTCGTTGTCCTCATAATAGAGGACATGATAGCCATCTTCCTCCTCGCGATATATTCCGGAATGGGCGCAGGAGGGGTAGGAAATGGAATTTTTGTGTCGCTGCTCCTTCCGCTGCTCAAGGCGCTGCTCGCGATTACTGTGGCGTATATGGTGCTCGAAAGGGTAGTGCGCTTCGTATTCGCCCGGCTCGTGCAGGTCAAGACCGACGAGATAATGGTATTCCTTTCTCTGAGCTTCGCAATAATGCTGAGCTTCTTCGCTTCGTTCATTGGGTTCGCGCCGAGCATAGGCGCATTCTTAGCAGGCAGCATGCTCTCTGGTATGAAGGGGTTCAGGAAAACCCAGGATACGCTCTCCAAGTTCGGCATGCTCTTCTCCTCGTTCTTCTTCCTTTCCATAGGTATGCTCGTGAGCCCCGCAGGAATATTCCAGAACATCACGATAATAGCCGTGCTTTTCGTACTTGTCACTGGCGGGATATTCGGCTCGGTCTTCCTCTCCACCTATCTCCTTGGCTACAGGAGCTATTCCTCTGTGCGAACAGGCCTGCTCGTGCTCGCAGTAGGAGAATTCTCCCTCCTTATTGCGACCCAGACAAAGCACTTCGTAGCGCCCTTTGACATCGTGAGCGTGGTCTCCGCATTGGTTTTCCTCACAGCGCTGAGCGGAGGGATATTGATAAGGCAGGAAAAAAACGTGGACGCGCTCATAAATCGTCTGATGCCGCAGAAGATAAAGGACTCGGCAAAGCGCGTCTCCCTCTACCTGAACGAAGTGATAAGTGAATTCGAGCCGGGCGGCTCCGTGTACGCAACGTTCGCGAAGGAAGGGCAGCGGGGCGTAATCGGGCTCGTGCTTTTCGCGCTCATCGCAGTTTCGGCTGTTCTTGCGTACAACATAATCCAGGCCATTTTCCCCGCATACGCGAACTACGTGATAGCCGTTGCTGTGGTGCTCGAACTCTTTCCACTCGCGAACATCGCCTACGCGCTCAAGCGCCTGATGGACGAATCCGCGCATGCATTCCACAAGGCGATGGGAGAAAACCTCGCGCTGGACGACCTTGCGATGCGCAACATCGCAATTGCGCTCTTCTTCTTCGCTATCGCGTTCATAATCCCGCTCGCTGCCTCGCTTCTCAAGCTTCCGAAGATCTTCGGCACGCTCTTCGTAGTCCCACTCTTCCTTTCGCTCCTTTTCGCATGGAACCTCGCTATGACGATAAGAAAGATAATGCTGATGAAGGAGTTCTATCATTACAAACGCAGGAGAGTTGGCTTCAGGCCGCCCTACCGCAATATCAGGGAAATAAGGAGCATAAACGCTCCTCCATACAAGAGGTACGGGAAATAAAATCAAGCGAATCGAAAAAACCCCGAAATAAAAAAAGGTCTGGTTGAAGTCATGAAAAAGAACGTGGAAAAAAAGGAGAAGTGTTTGTATAAGGGGAAGAAGATATCTGGATTTACCCCTTATACGAGGAAATTGGGGAAAATATCCTTCAGGAGCGGCGACTGGTGGTTCTGGCTCAGACACAGCAATCCGTTGCGCGTAGCATTCAATCTTTCCATCTGTTTGTTTTCCATACTCTGCCCCTTTCCGGAAATAAAAAATCCCCTCTTGCGCCTTACCGGGATGAAGGTGGGAAAAAACACCTTCATTGCAGCAGGAACCGCGCTCGATATTTTCTACCCCGAACTGATTGAGATAGGGGAAAACGCGATAATCGGCTACAGCTGCGTCATAACTGCTCACGAGATGGTCAATGTGAAGAAAAAGGAGGAGTCCGCAGAACGCGAAACCCAGAATTCAGAACTCCGATTCGGGAGAGTGAAAATAGGCGCGAACGCGACAATAGGCGCAAGGAGCATTATCCTTCCTGGAGTGGAAATAGGTGCAGGCGCAACAGTGGGAGCAATGTCACTCGTGAACAGCAGCGTGCCTTCAGGAGCATTCTACGCAGGCGTTCCTGCAAAGAGAATAAAGTGAGCTTGTGCATGTCCTCATGTTTCTGCTTGTCGCAGTCAATCTTCTTGGAGTTGCGGTAGGTATCATATTCTATTACCCCCAGCTTGCATCCGCGAATCCTGCTTTCTGGATTTTCATTCCCGACTGTCCACTCTACATCCTTCTCGCAACGTTTTTTTACCTCAGGATTCTGAAAAATGATTTGCTTAGGGCGATAACCGCGGTGGGGCTCCTCAAATACGGCCTGTGGACTATTTTCGCACTCTTCCACTTCTCCGAATATTTCCTTTCCAATGCGCTTGGCTGGGTGCTCGTCTTCGAGCACATAGGAATGATGCTTCAATATGCGCTCTTCGCAGCTCCAATGGAAAAAAAATCCGCATACATCGCTGCCGGATGGTTTCTCCTGAACGATTTCGTGGACTACGTTTTCGGGGTGCACGCATTCCTTCCTTCAAATGATTTGTGGGTGATCGTTGCATTCTCGCTCGCGAGTTCGCTTGCCATTCCTGCGTTCGTATTTTTTTATGGCAAAAAAATCGCAAGCATGCGGATTGTAAAAAGCGCGAAATCGCTCCTCCATCTCCATTACATTTAAGTTTGCGGAGTGAAGCCGAATATTATAGCGAGCGCGCCTATTACATTTTTTGTTTCATTTTCTTCCTCTTCTCGCTCGGCTCAATAGTTATCTTCCCCCTGAATTTTTTCTGGAAATCGCGGCCGAGCGCATTTCCATCCAGCAACTGATTCATGACTATCGCGAGCGCGGCGACCTCGCTGTGCGGCTGATTCGTTACTGAAACGTTGAAGTCCGCAATTTCGTAGAATTCGCGCGGCACCTGCTTAGCCCCCACTATCACCAATATCTTTTCATTCGCCTTAATCCCGCTTATTTTCTCCTGTAGAGGAATCCCGTACATAGTAAGATGCACAATCACAAAGCTATTCTTTTTGTATTCATTCGCGATTTTGAGCGGATTCTTCGTGTATTTTACTATAAATTTTCCCCCCCAATTCTCGGATATTTTTCCCACGCTTTCCTCCAATGAGGAATCGTGCTGGCCAGCATAAACGATTTCATCAGCCCCGAATGCGCGCGCGACCAGCGCAACATGCGTTGTAATCCGCTCGTCGCGGGGAAGGCGATGACCAAGGCGCAGCACTGAAATTTCCATCCACCTCACAGCTTTTTCACGGCAAGCACTCCATCCTTGCCTCTTTTGAATTCATACCCCCTCATAAAGTACGTTTTTTCCATCCTGTTTCCTCTTTCCTTTATGAGGTCCTCCAGCGTCCCTGCAGGCCAGTCAGGATTTATATACGAAACAGCGTAGGATAATCCGTTCGTCTTCCCTTCCTTCTCTCTTTCCTCCACGAGGATTTTCCTTATCCCTCTTCCTTCGTACGCGAGCAGAAGGGCTACGTCTTCCAAGTAGACGGCATTGGATTCGCCCTTCGCTATCCTTTCCCTCTTTTCGTCGTAATATGCCGGCCATGCGAGCCCTGCGCCAACCAGCATCCTTTCTACGTACGCGCCATAGCTCATTCCAGCCTTAAGCACATCCGCGACCTGCTCTTTTGTGGATTCCCAGAGGGTTTTCCGCATTATTACGAATACTTCGTCCAAATCAGCTAACATGAGCTTCTTTATTTCCACGTTCTCGAAGTCGCTCAGCAACTCGAGCTTCTTCGGCTTCACTGCCTCCGTCTCTTTCTTCTCCTCGAAAATCTTTTCCCTGAACGGATTGGCCATGAAAGTAGATTTGGAATAGGAATAAATAAGGTTTTCTAATCGGAAAAAAAGAAGAAAAAATTACTTCTTCCTGTGCATCTTCCACAACATCAGGATTACGAGCAACACTATCGTGCCGGGTATGAGAAATCCAACTGCGCCCACGACCAGTGTTATCGCGAAACTCATGGCTCCGAAGAACACTGCAGCAAGGTCGCCGAGCGGAATGAACAAATCTCTTTCTATCGCTGGTTTTTCCTCGTACATGTAAACCGTAATTGTGGATTTCACAGCCTTTCTCTCCAAATTCCGCCTCTGCTGCTCGTAAATCTCCAACTGAGTCACGACATTATTTATCTCGCTTCTTATCTTCAGTATGTCATCTATATTGTCTGTCCTGTTGTAAAGTGAATTAAGCGTATCAAGTTCGCTTTTCAGGTTCCTTATCCTTATCTCCAAATCCCTGTACTGCGTAGTCACATCCTCCAAATTCGTGTTTACACTCTTCACTTCGCCCAATTTCTTTATTTCGCCCAGAATGGAATCGAAATTCTTCAGTTCTATCTTCACTGTGAGGTAATAGCCTTTCTCCATCGTGTATTCATTATACGAAATTCCGGTGAGCTCACCTCCGTTCTCAGCAATAATCACCTTGAGCTGCGCGAACTTGTTCTCCAATGTACCCTGCTGCACAAGCACGCGCACATTGCCGGTCTTAATTACAACTTGGTGCCCACCGAAGGGGCTTTCTTCAGTAAAAGAGCCCATAGTGGATTTGCCCACTTCTACGCCAGTAATTTTCTCTCTCTGGCCGGTCAAATCGCTGAGCTCAGTGCATCCGGCAAGCAGGAGAGCGCCAATCAGGAACGCAATGAAGATTTTGTTCATGAGACCACCGGAATGCCTTATTTCTGGCTACATCCTATAAATCTTCGCTTTGAACGCTTATCGCCGGTCCGGGTTCGCAAAAACAGATGTGTTTCGGATTATTGGATGAAGCTTCGCAAGGGATTAAATTTAAAAAATTATAATTCAAAAATAGGAAGCGACGGTTTTATAATCGGGATGGGATTTGATGAGTTTTGTTCCTAAAAAAGTCTTTTTTACGAAGGGCGTCGGGAAAAGCAGGGACTACCTCTCTTCGTTCGAGAGCGCGCTGCGCGACGCTGGGATAGCATATTTTAACATAGTGAGCGTGTCGAGCATATTCCCGCCCGGATGCAAGATAATCTCCAAAGAGGAAGGCATAAAGCACCTCAAGCCAGGGCAGGTGATTTTCTGCGTGATGTCCCGCATCGCTTCGGACGAACCGAACCGCCTCATAGCAGCGAGTGTGGGCTGTGCTGTACCGAGGCACAAGAAGAAATATGGCTACCTAAGCGAGCACCACGCGTTCGGCCAGACGGACGAGAAAGCGGGGGAATACGCAGAGGACCTCGCTGCGTCCATGCTCGCGACCACATTAGGGTTGCCCTTCAATCCTGAACAGGCGTGGAACGAACGGGAAAAATACTTCAAGATGAGTAAGGAGATAGTCAAGACGACCAATATTACTCAGTCGGCGATATGCGACAAAAACAAGATATGGACAACCGTAATCGCTGCTGCTGTTTTCATTCTCTAAAATTTTTCAGCTTTCCTTCTCTAATCAACTTTAGCTGAATAGACGTGCTGCTGGAAATGCGACGGTCTGATGAAGTTCTCTATTTTCATCTTGAGCGCCTCGAATATTTCCATAAGCTTGTTTATCGCCGCCTGCACCGGCTTCATCATTACCTCTATCGATGCCCTGAGCTTCTGCACTCCGTTCATTATTATGCGCTCTATGTTAAGGAATGTCCTTCTCTGCTTTATCGTCTTGTAGCCCCTTTTGAATTTTTTCGTGAGCCAGACCTTGAAACCCTGCCATTTGGCAGATAACCAGTTCTCAACTGATGGCTGCTGCACAATGTTCAGTGCCACTGCTTGTGCGGCAACACTGTATGAATTTTCCATGCCCGCAATGGAGGTAGTTCCTTCTGCTGTGCGTGTGTTTTCCATCTGCGGAACCACCTCAGCGCATTTTGAAGAATTGATTTTTTGAACTGCTGCAGGCCTTTTGCCCATGTCCTCTGCTCTGCCCGTTATTGCAGCTGTCGGAGCCACCGTAGTTATGAAAATTGTTCCGGCCAAAGTCAGCGCCAGCTCTTTCTCTTTGAACTTCGCCCAGATCTTTTTATGATCTGTAGTACTGCCGGCAGTGGCACGCTTAGCGATAGAATTAAACCCATGATTCATGGAAAAACTATTGGAAAAACAGCTTAAATAGATTTCCATTGGGGTTTCGCTTTTTGTCGAAATCAGGATAATTGCAGCGTTATATTCTCCTTTGCTGCGAGAAGGAATTCATTAAGTTTGTCCTTATGAATCGAGGCGCCTGCTGCAACTGCATGGCCTCCTCCTATTCCTCCTGCTTTTGCCCCAGCATAGGAAACCATCTTGCCCAGATTTATTCCTGCTTTTTTCGCAACGCGCGAGGATATCTTTATATCTTCTCCTTCTCCGTTTGCAATGCCAATTACCGGCTTGGTTCCGTTTTGGAGCACCATGCCGCACACCACGCCTATTATTCCTTCGTCTATGATTCCACGGGCATCCAAAAAAAGGAAAACGCCCAAGTCAGTGATGTTGGCTTTTGCGAACTGCACACCTTCCCTTATCATGCGCTTGTGCAATGCAAGGAACGAAGACGCTTCCAGGTACGCCGCCTCGTTACCAAGGCAAACAGCGATGCCTAATTCCGACTTCCCGTGCCTTCCGCATGCGTTCAGCACAGTGGAGAATTCGTTCGCGTCGTAAAGCGCGCTCTTCCCCGGCCTTTTCGGAAGGTCGTAAACCTCCCCTATTAAACCGTATCTGCGTCCATTTCGCGAAAGTATTTCCGCGATTCCGGAAACGAGGATTCTTTTCTCCTCTTCGCTCAAATCAGCATACGTTCTCCAGCCCTCGCCTTTCTTCAATCCAATTTTCAAGTCGTCCAAAAATTTCAGCGCATTTTCCTCTTTGTACGAAATTCCGGGAATGAACGGCTCGTCGCTGTACGCGAGGAACTGCACCAGAGGACGCGAATATCTTCCATAGAATTTCAAGTCGGTATTTTTCCTTATTTCCCCTCTCGCAATTCCTTCCTCGAGCATTTTGATGTTTGCGCCCTGGAGGGGGTATTGCATGTCCCCCAACGCACCAACCAACGCCAAATCCGCATTGTTTCTGAATACAAAATATGCGGTTCCGCTTGAGCTCAGCTCGCTTCCTCCGTCAATTCCGTAAAGCATGGGGTTAATCTGATGTTTGTTCAATTTTTTGGGCTGGTGGTGGTCTATAATCAGCACGTCTTTGAGTTCGTCTACTCTTCCGAAATTTCCCAAATCAACGAAAATTATCTCTTTCTCGGATTTCAGCTTCTCGAGCAGCGCATCATCCAATTTTTTTACCCCTAAAATGCGGTGCGTTTTGTTCTCGCGCATGAACGCTGCCTTCACTATCGCCCCTGAGCTCAGGCCATCTGCATCGTAGTGATGAACTATCAAAGGATTGCTGAACCTGAACGCTGTTTTTTTCGCTTCCTCGCACGCGGAAAGAAATTCACCGAAACCCATAAGATGAATTGGGCGAGGAGTAAATAAAGTTGTTCCATAGCCGCATTTACCCCCAGCAAATTATTTAAACTCGAATTCGCCCGAGCCTTTTCTCACTATTTTTCTTTCAACAAGGTCCACCACTGTGCTCGGCTTTTTGAGCGTGGTTTCTCCTCCATCGAGCGCCAAATCAGTTTTTTTTATTATATTTTTTTCAATATCCCCAAGGCGCACCGCATCCTTCCTGCCGCTCAGATTCGCGCTCGTCGCAATAACCGGCTTGCCGAAATTCTCCACCAGCTTGCGCACGAAGAAATTATTGGGGACGCGCACGCCTATTTTTTCCTTCTGGCCCGCGAGCGTTTTTCCCTCTTTCAATTTCAGAATAAACGTATATGGACCGGGCAGGTATTCCATGAGCGTCTTCGCGTCCTCCTCGTAAATTTCGCACCACTCCATCATCATTTCAAGACCGTCCATAATCACTGCAAGGGGCTTTTTTGCTTCGCGATTCTTCAATTCGTAAATTTTCTCCACAACCCTGGGATCAGTCGCGTTCCCGCCCAAACCGTAAACCGTATCAGTGGGAAAGACGATCATGCCCCCTTTCTTCAGAACTCTGGTGGATTCGGAAAGCGCCTTCGCGTAATCTTTTTCTATTCTCAGAATCATGCAAAGCACTGCAATAGGCGTTAATTTATCCAGTCCTGTTTCTTCTTCCTTAAGAAAATTTTCATATCCAAGATCACATCTTCCAACTCACATGCCTTTTATATAAATTCCGCTTTCCTGGTTTTTTGGCTTTTGATTTCGCGTTCGGCAACCAATCGATTTTTATTTTGTCCGTGCTTTACTTTTTCGGGATTTTTAATGCTCGTTGTTTTTGAGGGAATAGACGGATGCGGGAAAGAAACCCAGATAGGTCTTCTGAAGCAGAAAATAAAATTCGATTATTTCAAGTACCCCACGAAAAATTTCGGGATTCTGAACGACTATCTTGAGAAAAAGGTGAAACTTTCTTCGAAATCGCTCTTTCACCTTTTCCTCGCGGACATTGCGAACAGGCAGGAAAAAATAAAAAATTCGAAATCGCCGCTAATAATTCTGGACCGGTACGTTTTCTCCACTATAGCGTACGAAGTGGACGGGATAAGCTACGAAAACGGAAAAAGGATAGTGGAGTCCACGAATTTCCTCAAGCCAAACCTTGTTATTTACCTTGACATAACCCCGGAAATTTCCCAGGATAGGAAAAGGAAACAAAAGCAATTGGACAGGTACGAAGAGGACGAAAAATATCTCGCGAATGTGCGTGCAAACTATTTAAAACTCTACGAGGATAAATTCCTTGCTGAGAACTGGCGCTTAGTGGACGCCAGCAGAAACATCGGGGAAGTGCACCTGCAGATTCTGAGAATTTTGAGGGAAACTGGTGCAAAAATCTAGTTTTGTATCTTACGAAACTGGGAACTCAAAACGATCAGGTGCTCAAGGAAACTGTCAGCGCATCAGCCCTGCTCCCATAGTCTGTCAGCCCAAGGGGGTGCTCCCCCTTAGTCCGACACCGCCCAAACCCCCCATACGGCTATGCGAGCGTTTTAAGCAAGGCGGATTAATACAAAACAGGAAACTGTCAGCGCATCAGCCCTGCTCCCATAGTCTAGCCCGGCCAAGGACGGTGGACTTTCATCTGCCAAAGACGGAAAGAAATCCATTAACCCGAGTTCAAATCTCGGTGGGAGCGTAACCGCTTAAAAAAAATCTACCAGCGCCCTTATTATATTTTTCGCATATTTCTAAATGGTGGTGTTTACGCCGAAAATACAAAAACAAAAAGAACCGGAACTTCCGAAACTGGAGCACGTGCGCGATCCCGAGTACAAAGAAATATACGCGACCGGCGCGTTGGGGGGATTCGATTCGCAAGGGGGCTTCCACATAATATTCTATTCGCCGAACAGGAAGCTCGACACAATAGGTGAAAGAAAGGAGCAAGTAGTTGAGGTATCGCACAAAGTCAAGATCATAGTAACTCCTTCTACCCTGAAGCACATAATCGTGTGGCTGAACAAGAGCCTGGAGGAGTACGAGGTGAAATTCGGAAAACTCCAGGAGCCGGTGTTGCTCCCGAAAAGAATAATAGGCACGCATCCGCCCGAGACGATGTATGGGTGATCATCATGGTTGAAAAGCATGGCGAAATACAGAACCAGACAGTGAAGGACAAACTCGTTGAAATGTACAAAAAGGACTTCATAAAATTTCCAGAT
>JBGFRX010000014.1:0-28463 GCA_041694885.1 Microcaldota archaeon
GCCTATTTTTCGTTGTTTTCCAGCATTTTACTGGCCAGACGCGGAAATGACCCGTGTTTGTTGAAATCGTCTTTTGCCGTGTTGCTTTCACTGGGAAATTTACGCGGAAGTCGCGGGCAGCACAGGATCTAAATATATATCTAGTTATAGGATAATCCAGAAAAGGGATATTATGAAGTTTTACGATAGAGAAAATGAGTTGGAAATTTTGGAAAGGGCGTGTTCGCGCAGGAATAAAGGCGCAACGCTAGTTGTGATAAGTGGGCGTCAGGCGAGTTGGCAAGACCAGTCTGCTTAATATTGTTTATAACGAATCAAAGAATCTTAAGCTTTGGCTTGATGGAAGAATAGTATCCGATCCTAAAAAGGAGTTATTTGCCGCTATTTATGAAATTGTAAAAATTGGAAAACCCAGGATTTTTGGCAAAATAGAAAGTCTAAATGTATCTGCTTTTGGAGTTGGTTTTGATATAAAACTCGGAAGCGAGAGTCACGTTGAGATAGAGAAAAAATTAAAGGCGGCAGGACAAATATACGTTTTTATTGACGAAGCACAAAGAATGAATGTTAAAGATTTGGCAGGTGTCCTTTCTTACTTTTACGACCGTTTTCCGCAAATTTCTTTCATCATATCAGGAAGCGAGATTGGTCTAGTTGAAGGGATTATCGGGCAAAGTGATGCAGAACACCCCCTTTACGGCAGGGAAATTACAAAAGTAACCTTGGAAAGATTAGATAGAAACAGGTCAATGGACTACTTAGGGAGGGGTTTTCAGCAACTTGGTTTCAGAATAGGGGAAGCTGAGATAGAAAAAGCAGTTGCAGAACTTGACGGCTTAATAGGATGGTTAACTCTTTATGGGTATGAAGGTGGTGTTAAACAAAGCAAGGATGCGCTGAAAAAAACAGGTGAAAATGCCGCCAGAATCGCCGCTTCTGAACTGGTTCACTTTTTCAAAAACGTAAAAAACAGGGAGTTATACCTTGCCATACTTAAAAATGCAAACGGAATAGGTTGGGATGAACTTAGAACTCGTGCCGGTAAAGAATTGGGAAAACAACTTAACCCCAATCAGTTTAATTTCGCTTTGGACAAATTAACAACATATTCTTTCATAGAGAAAAAGGATGAAAAATATCAGCTTTCTGACCCGCTTTTACAAAAAGCAATTTTTCTAGTATAGAGACGCGGTTTGTTTCCTTGGGAAATTGCCAGGAAACCGATAGGAAATTCTATTTCCTTGTAAAACCCTTGGCAGGAACGTTCAAAACCTTGAAAATGAGCGAGATTATTTCTTGAGCTGTTCGAGCGTCTTCATAACGGCGTCCAGCTGCTCGGAAGTGCCTTCGATTACAATTCTTTGGCCTTCTTGGGTTATTCTCAGTTGGGCTGCCTCAACTCTTCCACGGAAATTTTGGGGAGAAATTCATCCCCTTTTGGTAAGTCCCAGCTCATAGATTTGCCTCAAATATAGATGAAAAGAAAAGACGCTGGGGGAGAGACATTCAGTTTCCTGTTCCGAGTTTCAAGTTTTGCTTTTCCTCGGAAATGGAATCTATCCTTGGTTTCCCCATCGGGGGCGGGTAAGGATAGAAGGAAGGGGAGGGGGCAGAGCCCCCTTCCGTTCCTCTTTTGAACTCTCGGACGCTTTCGCGCAACAGGTCTCCACATGTTTCCAGAAACCCGATCGGGAAAACCGAGTGGTTTTTCACGAGCTTCAAGTCGGAACGCCGACCGAATGAAACGGGAAACAATAGCAACCTGCCGCCCTACCGGACTAGGCGACCCCAGCTCCTACATTGAGGGCTTCACCCCAAAGAAAAAACTGACTTTGGAGTAGAATGTGGTTTTCCAGTCCATAATTTTTAAACTTTCGGAAAAGCCAGCAAATCAATATAAACCTTAAAGCCAAATTTCCCTGCGGGTGGAAAAATGAAGGAAATAACCATAAGGACGCAGAACAGAGTAGGTGTGCTCGCTGATGTTGCAGAGCTTTTAGGCGGTTTGGGAGTGAACATAGAGGCGATCTCTGCGCACGGCGCAGGCGAAGGTGCGGTATTCAGGATAATCACCAACGATTCGAAAACAGCGATGAAGAACCTTCCAAAAATTCCCGGGCTGAGCGCGAGCGAATCCGACATCCTTGTGGTTGACATGCAGAACAGGCCAGGGGAATTGGGAAAAATCACGCGCAAACTGGCGAACAAGAACGTTGACCTTGAGAGCGTGTACATCGTTAGCAGGCAGGCGGACATCACCCAGGTCGCGATAAAGCCATCTGAAGAGAGCTTCTCCAAAGCAAGAGAGGTCTTGGGAATAAAATGAACGAAATTAAAAAAATTCTCACTTCCCTTCATAAACCGGCGAAGGGCTCACACAAAGGCCAGAATGGCAAGCTCCTCATAATAGGGGGAAGCGAAAAATATTCCGGCTCGCCCCTGCTTGAAATAGCTGCGGCGAGGCGTTTTGTGGATTTGCTCTATTTATACCCTTCGCAGCCCGATCCCTTCCTGATACAGGCGGCGAAAACCATCCCAGAAGCGATAGTGGTTTACGATTTGCAGAAAATTCCGGAAGTGAACTGCGTGCTTTTCGGTAGCGGACTGGGGGACGCGGAATTCGACACTTCGCATTTGGGAAAGGCGAAGAAAATCGTAGTGGATGCAGACGGCTTCAAATACATAGTTCCAGAGCGCTTGGATACTCGCTTCATCCTCACTCCGCACACATTGGAGTTCGAGCGCTATTTCGGAATCCCAGCAAATGAAAAGAACGTGGTTGCAATGGCAAAAAAGCACAACTGCGTAATCCTGAAAAAAGGAGCACCGGACATAATCAGCGATGGCAAAAAGACGTACGAAAATGACGTGCACAACCCTGGGATGACCAAAGGGGGAACAGGAGACACTCTTGCAGGCCTTGTGGCAGCTCTTGCGTGCACGAATCCAAATTTCGAGGCAGCAGTAGCAGGTGCGTACATAAACGGGCTTGCTGGAAACATGCTCATGAAAAAATACGGATACAGCTATTGCGCATCGGATTTGGCGGACAAGCTCGCAGAAGCACATTTCGTATCCTCAAGAAGGAAATAGCGCACGCCTGCGAAATCCTTTTTAACAGCAAAACACAAATCATCGTATGGTCTATTTCTTGGCGGATTACGTATTCGCAGCCAAATATCCCTTCAGCAGGAAGGCGAAGGAGATAATGCGCTCACGCACAATAGAAACCGACGAATTCATGGCCGAACTGGGCTTCGAGCGCATCGCGTCAGCGCTCGGAAAGGGGATAAAGGAAAAAATTTTCCTGCACGAAGAAGACGCAGTCCAGGAGATGATTTCCTATGCCGCAGCGAGGATGATACTTTCCCATATGCGCAACCGCTTCCTCACGAACCGATATGCAGTTGCGGAATCCAAGAAGACGTTCGCCTACCTTCAGAACGAGAGCGAGGAGAGCCAGTCAGAGCTCGCGAAGGACGCCGGAATAGCATCATTCCGCATCGAAAATGGAAAACAAAGCGTAGACGTTGCGGATTTTCTTCTCTTCGCTCCAAAGGATGTCCACTACAAATTAATCAGAAGGGAGCTTGCAGACGGAAGGGTGGGAATAACAGCGCACGAGCGCACGCGGCTGATAGCTGAGGCAGTGAAAAAATATCTCGAAACAGTGCCTCCTGCGCAGGGCATGCTGGTTCCGATAAAGAAGGCAGCTGAGCGCCTCTACGCCCTTCTTCCTAAGATAGAGCCGCAGAAAATCGCATTTAGGGAGGGCGAAAACCCACCGTGCATAGAGGCGATTCTTGAAGTCCTGAAGAAGCACGAGAACGTGGGGCACACCGGAAGATGGCTGCTCGCGGTTTATCTCATCAACAGGGGCATGGCAACCGCAGAAATAGTGAAGATATTCTCGAACGCGCCGGATTTCAGCGAAAAGACAAGCACATACCAAATCGAGCACGCGAGGAAAAGGGCATATTCCATGCCGAGATGTTCCTCGATAGTGGGCTACGGATACTGCGTCGCGGATTGCGGGATAAGCAATCCGCTCAATTGGCGAGGCAAAAATATTCCGGCAAAAAAGTAAAAAAGGACTCGTGATTGCGATGAACAAGGAACTTGCATTTGTGCTCAGGAAGTTCTCCAACTACTACGAGAAGGCTGAATTTAGCATTCCGGAAATAGAAAAGAGGGAATTCGGTTCGGGGATAGAGAAGAAAATCGACTCGAGGCACATGGGCTTCGCGAGCGAGACGGAATTCCGCTCCTTCCTCGTGAACAGCACCCCGCTCTACATTTCGCACAGCGTTGCATATTACCGGTTTCCGAAGGCAACCCCTATGGAAAGGAAGGGCTGGCTCGGCGCAGACCTCGTATTCGACCTTGATTTCGAAACAGGGAACAAATATCTCTCAAAAACGGATTTTGAAAAAATACGGGGAGACACTCTGCGCCTGATAGAGGAATTCCTCATTCCCGACCTCGGTATTTCAGAGCAGAATCTGGGCGTGAATTTCTCCGGAAACAGGGGCTTCCACGTGCATGTCCGCGACCCAAGATTCAAGCGCCTGAAAGACGAAGGGCGTAGGGAAATAATCGAGTACGTAAAGGGCACGGGCCTGAGCTACGACATGTTCTTTTCCCGGAAGGAGGCAGGCGAGGCGCAGGGAAGAACAGTTTACATTGAAAAAGGGCCTGTGCCGAGCAGCTCCGGCTACGGGGGGAAATTCGCAGCAAGAGTACTCGAAATTCTAAATAAGGGGCCGGAGCAACTGAGCCGCCTTTTCAGGGACGAGAAAAAAAGACGGGCTTTCATCTCAGGCATAAAGGCAGGCAACTGGAGCATGAGAAAAATAACCCCGGGACTGGACAGAAAACTCCGCGAAATGGCAGAAGCGGAGCTTCCGATGCGCGCAGTAAATATAGACGCAGGTGTTACTCAGGATGCTGCCAAGCTCATCCGCGTGCCGGATACGCTGCACGGCAGCACCGGTCTGCGCGCCAAAACGATATCTCTGCGTGCCCTCCAGGACTTCGAACCCATGCGGGATGCGCTTGCATTTTCCCCAGAGCCGATGAAAATAATTGCGCTCGAGAACATCCCTGAAATGGAAATGGGCAACAGTACTAATGGGAAAATGGAAAAGGGAAAACTCATTGAGGTGCCCGAGTGCCTGGCACTATACCTCACGCTGAAAAGGAGCGCAAAATTCGCACTTTAGTTCTTGGCTTTCTTCTCTGTTCTTGCGGCCACAGGTGGCTTGTCCGGCCTTTCGGATTTTTCCGGTTGTTTCTGTTTTTCCTGTTTTCCAACCACTTCAGATTCCCCGAATTTTAGCTCCGGCATCCGTATCGGCGGCGCAAGGTTTACCACCGAGGCGATTATGGTCGCGTTCGTGGTCCCGAAATAATTGACCGCGTTTACGATTCTCTGCATGTAATCTTTCGGAAGCCGTCTGTTCTGGAGTTCCTCCTCTATTTTTTTTATGGTTTCGGCGTCTTCCTCGGCCTTGATTTCGCCTTTTATCATTATATGGCCTGCATTCGCGTTTCCCTTAGTTGCCTGGCTTTCCGCACTTCCGGCATTTCCCTTGTATTCCGCAGCATAGGCAAACTTCAGCCGCACCTCGTTTTTCTCGATTTTCACGTCTTCCACGTTGAAAAGGACATCAAAGCCAGCTGAAATTCCGTCTACTGCATTTTTTGCCTCTATCTCAGTTACCTTCATCATCGTTATCATATCCACACCTCAAAATTCATTAGTCAGCATTTAGTATTCGTGCCGAATGCTTTATAAATCAAATCAGAACGGCAGCGGAAGAAGCATCGCCGTTTCCCTTATTATCCTGTACAGGATCTTGTTCCACCACTGGTTCCTCGCCTCTATTACCTTGAGCAGCGCCTTGAACGCCTCCTTTTCCCCTGGACCCATCTTGCTGTCGCTCACTTTCTTGTGCTCCTTTCCATCCACTATCGTGAGTTCCTCCTGCTTGCCTATTTGCTTTTTCGCCTGCTCGAACCAGGGAGGAAGCGAAGAAGGTCTTTTCCTGAGCGCATTTATGAAGTCCGAGCTGTTTATTGGCCTCTGCTTCACTTCGCTCTCGGCGAGCTGCTGCGCCTCTTCAGGGCTCTTGCCTGCCTTAAGGTAGTCCTGCTTCTTTTTCTCTATAGCGAGGAACGCCTCCTTCCACGGTATGGTTGCCGCCTCTTCCACGAGTGCCTTGAGGTCGGAGGAAGCGTAACCAACAGTAGCGAGCGCGAGCCGCATATAAGGAATGAAGCGGGCGAGAGGCCTCTTCTTCGCGTGCATCTTTATTATCGCCCTTCTCGAAGATAAGTCCGGCTCGGGAATGTATATCGCTTTCCCGAACCTTCCGCTCCTCCTGAGCGCAGGATCAACGTCCCACGGCGCGTTCGTGGCCGCGATAACGAGTACATTCTGGTTCGCCGCTTCTATGCCGTCCATCTCGTACAGCATCTGGTTCACGGCCATCTTCATGTACTGCGTGCCCTCCTGCTGGTCCCTCCTCCCTCCTATGGCATCCACTTCGTCGAAAAAGAGCACGCAAGGCGTATTCTTCCTCGCAAGCTCGTAAACCTTGTGTATGTTTTTTTCCGTGTTTCCCACATACATGTCCAAAAGATCCGAGAGCTTCGCGTTTATGAATCCGACGGTGCATTCGCCTGCAGCTGCCTTCACTATGTACGTTTTTCCGCATCCCGGTGGCCCGTACATCATTATTCCCCCTCCGCCCAATTTGCCGTACTTCCTCGCGAGCTCGGGATTAATCATCGGATAGACGATTGCCTCTCTTATTTCGTCCTTCATCTTGTCCATTCCGGCAACGTCGCTGAAAGTCATCTTGGGCTTCTGGAGCATCCTTATATCTCCTGCCCCTCCTTTATCTCCTCCCTCCCCGCCTGCCTGCTGCTTCTTTCCCTTCACTGCCTCGAGGTGCGCCTTTGCCTCGGAGAATTCTAGGTTGAGCTCTATCGCCTTCTCGTAATCCCTTATTGCGTTGTCGAAATCGCCCGCGTACTCGTACGCAAGGCCGCGCAGATGCCACGCCTCGGCGAAGTCCGGCTTCAGTTCGATGACTTTCGCAAAATCAGTAACCGCCTTGTCGTATTCCTCGAGCGATGCGTATGAGAGCCCCCGGTTGTAGAACGCCTTGAGGTAATTCGAGTTGAGTGTTATCGCCTTGTCGTAGTCCTTTATCGCGCTCGAGAAGTCCTGCTTCCTGTAATACGCATCCCCGCGGTTATTGTATATTATCGGGTTGTTGGGGTCCAGTTCCGCGCTTTTCGTGTAGTCGGTCAGCGCGCGCTCGAAATTCTTCAACTGGTAATAGCTCAGCGCGCGGTTGAAATACGCCTCGGAGAATATGGGATTGAGCAGTATGGCCATGTTGTAATTCTCTATCGCCTTCTCGTAGTCCCCGCGCTCGTAGTAGTCGTTGCCTATCTGGTAATACATCCGTGCATCTACTGGGTTCGGTTTCCTCGTCTCAATCATGTCCATAAATTGAAATGTTAGATTTAAAATATCTCTCGCGCCATTCCATTCCATGGATAAGCTGACAGTGCAGACAAGTTGGTTCCCGGCTCCAGCTTCCCAGTTTCGCAAACAAAATCCAAATCACAAAATCCAAAACCATGCTTTCGACAAATCGAAAGCAGGTTTTCCAAAACCTTGTCTTGGAAACCGCTCCATGCGCGGGCAGGCGGCAATAGAATATCTTATGAATTACGGCTGGGCAGTGTTCGTGCTCGCGGTAGTCATCAGCGCAATCCTCTTTACAGGAATTTTCAACCCGAACTATTTCGTGATGGAGGAATGCTATCTTGGACCTTCGCTTTCGTGCAACTCCCAGCTCATAGGCCAGCAGGCGGACACCAAACTCCTGATAAACATTACGAACCGCCTCGGATACAAGGTAAAGCTCAAGAACATCACCTTCTCGGCGGAGAATCTCGGAAAGCAGGGCATGAATTCCGCTTCGTTTGTTTTCAGCAACGGAAAAATGGATTCGGGCGATTCGAACGTTTCCAGCGTGCTCTTCACTGGTCCTGCCCAGCCCCGGAAAAACACGGTGAAGAAGATATCGCTCACTCTGTCCTATTACATCTGCGCGGAAGAAGTTAACCCCTTGTGCGATGAAACGCCCCCTTACCTCCGCACAGTTAGCGGAAGAATTGTGGCGCAGGTCAATTAGAGTTTATATTGTTGATCGCAGTCCCTGATCAATGCAAACGCACCCGCACTTTCCAATTCCTTTTCGCTAATTTTTTTCGAATAAACCAAAATCCTTTTTTTCCTGTCGCCTGCGATTTTTTTCACCAGTTCCAAGTCCTCGGTTTCCACATAATAATCAAAAACACTGTCGTTACGTTCGTCTCCCGTCTCATCGTTTATTTTCCCAACAAGCAGTTTTTCATTTCCTATGAATTTTTTCAGATCCAGTTTGCATGGCAAGTCCAGCACAGCCCGTGCCTTCACAGCGAGCAGTTTCCTGACCAGTTCTTCCTTTGGCGCAACTTCCACCTCTATATTGATGAGGTAAGTCATCCTATCGTACAAATCGAAATTCGTTGCATTTCCTTTTTTCGCGTTCAAATCAACAAGGTGCAGCACTTTCACATCCTTGGAAATATTGCGCAAGACGTCCATGGGTTTCCCTGTCTGCCTTAGAATGCCGTTTTCCTCCTGGAATGCATCCTTGTCGCGCACAATCAGCCGCAGCCCTTTAATCATAATATTACCCTAGGGAAACTCCTGATCTGGAATCAGGGGAGGAATTGGGAGATTTGGTTTCCTGTTTTCAGTTTCGGGTTCCCGGTTTTAGGTTCTGAAATATGGCATAGGTAGGTTTTTATCCGTTTCCGGCTTAAGTTTAACCTGCAAATTACAGTCCGAAATCCACTGCATAGGTGATGCCACGAAAACCGAAAAGCAGGGTGCACATTTCGCGAATGAGATAAGGGTGTTCGACACCACACTCAGGGACGGTGAACAGACACCAGGGGTCAGTTTTTCGCGCGAGGCGAAAATAGCAATAGCGAAGAAATTGGACTGCCTCGGGGTGAATATAATAGAGGCAGGAAGCGCGATAAACGGCAAAACCGAAATAGAGACGATAGGGGAAATTGCAGGGCTCGGGCTCAATGCAAAAATCGGCTCTTTTGCAAGGATAAAAAAGGAGGACGTGGACGCGAGCGCCGAAGCCGAGGCAGATGTGATTGGCCTGGTTTTCCCTGCATCTGATTTGCACATTGCCGAGAAGCTCAAGACAAGCCAGGAAAGAGCGCTCGAAGAGATAATGAAGTGCGCGGAATACGCGAAAGGAAGGGGCCTTGAAGTGGAGCTAATGGCAGAGGACGGCAGCAGGGCAGACCCGACATTCCTTAAGCGAGTGGCGCAGGAAGCAGAAGGGGCAGGGGTGGAGGCGTTCTGCGTGTGCGATACAGTGGGAAGCCTCACTCCGGAAAAAACGCATAAATTTTACGAATTCCTGAAAAAGGGGTTGAAGATGAACCTTTCGTTCCACGGCCATAATGATACCGGACTCGCAGTCGCGAATACGCTCGCTGCGCTTGGGGCAGGGGCGGACAAATTCCATGGAACTATAAACGGATTGGGAGAAAGGTCAGGGAACTGCGCAATAGAGCAGGTTGCGCTCAACCTCAAATTGCATCACGGTATTGATACGATAAAACTGGATAAAATACACGAGGTATCGGAGACGGTTGCAGGCTATTCGAACCTTTACCCTGCCTGGAACGCGCCGCTTGTGGGAAGGAATGTGTTCACGCACGAGTCCGGAATACATGTAGATGGGATGCACAAGAACCCCTGGCTCTACCAATTGTTCGAGCCGGGAATGGTCGGGAGGAAGCACTACATCTCGCTCGGAAAGCTTTCCGGAAGGAAAAGCATAGAGTTCAAATTGAAGGAGCTCGGACTCGAAGTTGCTGAGGAAAAGAAGGTGGGGCTTCTCGAAATGGTAAAGAGGATGGGCGAAATGGGGCTGGAAGTGAGTGATGCTGATTTCATAATGCTCGTGCAGAAGGTGAATGGAGGCCTGGAAGGGGAACGGATGGCTATAGAGGAGATACAGGTGAGCACAGGCAACCACATTTCCCCGAATGCGTACGTGAAGATGCGCCTCGAAGGCAGGAAGGAGTTCGCGTTCGGTGCAGCGCTCGGCAACGGGCCCGTGGATGCTGCGATGAAGGCGATGGACAGTGCCCTCGGAGCCCAGGGAGCTGAGCTCACTTCTTATCATGTTGACGCGATAACAGGGGGCAGCAATGCAAACGTAAGGGTGAACGTGCACGTGAGGAAAGGGAAGAAAGAGTTGACTTCCTCTGCTATAGGGAGCGACATAGTGCTTGTGAGCGTGGAAGCGTACAGAAAGGCGCTCAACGCACTGTAATGATTACGAAAACGGATGAAGGTGATTTTGATGGTGAAGGTATTGCACGACGAGGATGCGGACATGTCCGTGCTCGAACGGAAGATGGTTGCGGTAATTGGATACGGGAACCAGGGCTCTGCGCAAGCGCAGATGATGCGCGATTCCGGGGTGAACGTGATAATAGGGCTGAGGCCTGACGGCGAGTCCGCGAAAAGGGCGCAGGCGGACGGTTTCAATGTGCTTCCGATATCCGAAGCAGCGGAGAAGGCGGACATAATACATATTCTTCTCCCTGACGAGCACCATGGCAAGGTGTACAAGGAGCACATAAGGAAGCACATGAAAAAAGGCAAGGTGCTTTCCTGCAGCCATGGCTTCAATATCGTGTTCAGGCAGATAGTCCCTCCTGTGGACGTGGACGTGATAATGGTCGCTCCGAAGGCACCTGCCAGCGAGGAAAGGAAAGCATATCTGGCTGGCTTCGGGGTTCCGGGACTGGTTGCTGTGAAGCAGGATGGCTCAGGAAAGGCAAGGGAAATCGCGCTCGCGATGGCTAAGACGATGCACTTCACAAAAGCAGGGGTTATTGAATGCACGTTTGAGCAGGAGGCGTACGAAGACCTTTTCGGAGAGCAGACCGTGCTGTGCGGAGGAACTGTTGAACTGATCAAGGCGGGATTCGAAATTCTTGTGGAAGCCGGCTACCCTCCTGAGATGGCTTATTTCGAGTGCCTCCACGAACTCAAATTGATTGTTGACCTGATGTATGAGGGCGGGATAGAGAAGATGAATTCCGTTATTTCAAATACTGCAGAATGGGGCGAATACACCACTGGCCCTAAGATAATAAACGCTTCTGTGAAGAAGCGCATGAAAAAGGCGCTCAAGGACATAGAAAGCGGCAAGTTCGCAAGGAAATGGATGAAGGAGGCAAGGAGCGGCTGCCCTAATCTTCTCAGGAAAAGGGAGGAGCTCAGGAACCACCAGATAGAGGTCGTGGGAAGGCAGATAAGGGAATTATTCGAGAAGAAAAAATAATTCTGCGTACTATGGCCCTTCTCCATAGCAGTTTTTTCCCCTGAATTTTTCCCTATAGGAGCTGAGCATTGGGAAGAGCGCACGCTCAGGCGGCTTTGCTGCTGAAAGACGCCTGGATATTTCCTTTGCAGTAAGGCGTACGTTGAGGGTCCTGTTCGGAACGTCTATCTCTATAATGTCTCCATTCCTTATCGCAGCTATTGGGCCCTTGTTGTACGCCTCCATCTCTATATGGCCTATGCAAAGCCCGGAAGTGCCTCCTGAAAACCTGCCGTCTGTAATGAGTGCTACTCTTTCGTACCCGGCTCCTTTTATTGCATCAGTGGGCGTGAGCATCTCGGGCATTCCAGGCGCTCCGGCTGGACCCTGGTATGGAAGCACTACAACATCTCCTTCTGATATTTTCCCTTTTTCTATTGCTTCAAGAAGTGCATCTTCTGTGTAAAAGACCTTCGCAGGACCTGTATGCTTCATCAGGGAAGGATCAACTGCTGTCCGCTTAAGGACAGAACTCATGGCAATGTTCCCTTTCAGCACAGCAATTCCGCCTTCCTTCATGTAAGCGTTTTCAAGAGTCCTTATCACGCTGTTGTCCAAGGCCTTTCCTTCGGCTGCTATTTCCTTCACGGATTTTAAATTAACAGTGGGTGAGTCCTTTATTTTCTCCTTCAGGCGATTGAGCACAGCAGGAACTCCCCCTGCATTGTGTATATCAGCCATTTCATGAAGCCCTGCTGGAATGACCTTGCACAGATTAGGGGTTTCGCGGGAAATCCGGTCAAACATCTCCACGTTTATCTTTATTTCTACTTCTTTCGCAATCGCGGGAATGTGGAGCACTGCGTTTGTAGAGCCGCCCATCGCCATGTCCACATGTATCGCATTCTCGAACGCCTGCGGGGTCATTATTGTCCTTGGCCTTATCCCTTTTTTGGTAAGCTCGACTATTCTCCTGCCTGTTTCGTACGCCTGCTTTTTCTTGAGTGGATCCAGCGCTGGAGTGGTAGCGCATTCAGTGAGCGACATTCCGAGTGTTTCAGTGACCACTGCCATGGTATTCGCGGTGTAAAGGCCCACGCACGAGCCGGCCCTGCACGTGAGGCAGGGAAGCAATGCTTCTGCCTGCTCCTTTGTGAGCAGCCCTTTCTTCACCTTTCCCACTATTTCGAAACCCTCTATGGGATGGTGCTTTACGCCTTCTATTACATTTGCCTTCATTGGGCCGCCAGTAAGAATTATGGAAGGGAGGTCGAGCCGGCCTGCTGCCATGAGCATTCCTGGGGTTATCTTATCGCAGTTCGTAACTCCCACCCATCCGTCCAATGAATGGCTGAGCATCATTATCTCTATATTGTCAGCTATGTGCTCGCGCGAAGGGAGGGAAAACCGCATCTCAACATGCATCGCTATTCCGTCGCACACTCCCGGGACGCCCCATACGAACGGAACTCCGCCTGCGTCTCTGATTCCGCGCACCACTTCTTCACTAAGCATGTTGAGGTGGATATGACCTGGGATTATCGTATTGTAGGAATTCGCAATCCCTATGAACGGCTTGTCAGAAGCGAAGTCCTCCTTTTTCAGGCCCGCTGACATGAGCAGTGCACGGTGGGAGAGGGTTTCCACTCCTGTCTTTATCTTTTCTGATTTCAATTTCATTTTTTCGCCTGTTTCAGAAACTGAAAGGCCCATGAACTAAACGTAAGCGAGCCAGTCCCTATAGTTGCTGTCCATCCCCCGCACCACTTCCATGTATTTCTTCTGCAGTTTGGTTGTTATCGGACCGCGCTTCCCTCCGCCAACTGCTTTGCTGTCTATGCTCGCAATCGGCATCACTTCCGCAGCAGTGCCGGTCATGAATACTTCGTCTGCTGAAAAGAGCTCCTCGAGCTCAAGCGGCTTCTCTTCTGCCTTCATTCCCATGTCAGCAGCGATCTTCATCACACTGTTTCTGGTTATTCCGTTCAATATGTCTTCCGAAAGCGGAGGGGTGAAGAGTCCGCCTTTGTCCACTATGAATATGTTTTCCCCTGTCCCTTCAGAAACCCTTTCGTTTATGTTGAGCATTATCGCCTCGTCATAGCCCGCGTTCTTCGCCTCCACCCTCGCGAGCACGGAATTGATGTACTGGCCACACGCCTTCACGTGCGGGGGGATTATTTTCGCGTTTATCCTTCTCCACTTCGAGAGGTGGCACTTCAGGCCTGCCTCCATCTTCTTCTCGTCGAAATATTTGCCCATGTTCGTTGCTATCACAGCTACGTTGACAGGCGCCGAAGTTGGGTCAAGGCCTATCGGGCCTGCGCCCCTGAATGCTATGGGCCTAAGATAGCATTCTTCCAATCCATTGGTGCGCACCACTTCTTTTGTTGCTTCGAAAAGCTGCTCCACGCTGTAAGGCATGGGCATTCCATAGAATTTCGCACCCATGTCCATCCTTTCAAGATGCTCGCGCAGCCGGAACACCGCAGGCCCTTCTGGGGTCTTGTAGCACCTTATGCCTTCGAACACTCCTGTACCG
The DNA here is from genome assembly GCA_041694885.1 of Microcaldota archaeon. Taxonomy (GTDB): domain Archaea; phylum Micrarchaeota; class Micrarchaeia; order Anstonellales; family Bilamarchaeaceae; genus JAHJBR01. The sequence continues at coordinate 13,978 of JBGFRX010000014.1, forward strand.
TAGTGGAGCGCGTGCGCCATTATATGCACGGTCGCGTCCGCGCTGTCCTTCATCTTTCCATCCATCCATATCCTGTTCGGCTTTGCACCCGGTTCCTCCTTCGCAGTTGTCATTCATACACCTAAGAGAAATCGCATGTGTATTTGTAGCGTTATTACTTCGGAAGACGTATCCTATAAATCTTGCGTTTTCGCAGCCCGTGGTGCTTCACAAAACAATAATACACCTCTAATATGCAAGAATCTTCAGTTTTTTCATCTCCCTGAAACGCGCCCCTTGCCGGGTAATCACCGCTTCTATACCATTGGCAAGGCACACGCCTGCAACTAAATATTCCGCCTCGTCGCCATCGCCTCCTTTCGCCTTTGCTTCCGCATAAATTTCCGCGGCTTTTTCCGAAGCAGAAACATCGAAAGAAAGAACGTTTATGTTTCCGAGCAGGGTGTATAGTGCCTTTAGGTGTACTTCGCTATTCCTTTTCAATGCTCTTATTCCGCGCATGAATTCGTAGACGTTGAGCGTGCTCGTGTAAAAAGTTGCGCCGGATTTGTGCTCGCCTATCTTCCTTATCGCACCCGCATCTCCCTTAAGAAGATCTATCATCGCGGAACTATCAAGCAGAATTTTCATACATTCGCCTTATGCGGCTTAGTTTTGCGCGCCCGGAGCGCTTCGTTTTCCACAATTTCGAGGTCTTCCTTGTACATGTTGAGGAGACCATAGCAGCTTCCGAGGTCTCTTTCCCTTACCAGCCTCCTTATTATATCTGAAAAACTCTCGTCGCCTTTCCTGAGCTGCTTGAGCGTAGAATACACTTCTTCTGTAATGGAGATATTTATGCTACCCATACATATATGTGTGCACATATAGTTTTATAAATAAACTTTAAAAACACTTCCCCCCAAAATACGGATTATGAAAGGTGCAGAAGCATTGGTGAAAACCCTGATGGGGCACAGCGTAAAGATTACGTGGGGGATAACAGGAGGAGTGATAATACCGCTCTTCGACGCAATGCTCGCTGAAGGGGAAGGAATAAGGAACATACTCACAAGGCACGAACAGGGAGCTGCGCATGCAGCAGAGGGATATGCAAGGGCGCTCGGCAGGCCCGGCGTGTGCATAGGAACGAGCGGGCCAGGAGCAACTAACCTTGTTACTGGGATAATGGATGCATATATGGATTCAGTGCCCATCATCGCGTTCGGCGGCCAGGTCGCAACCCATCTGATAGGCAACGATGCATTCCAGGAAACTGACATGTTCGGAATAACCATGCCCATAACCAAGCACAGCTTCGCGCTGCGCAACTCCAACGAAGTGATTCCCACAGTGATGAAAGCATTCAAAATCTCCACAGAAGGAAGGCCAGGACCTGTTTATATAGATATCCCGGTGGATGTGCTCAAAGGAGAAATTACAGAGGAAGCGCCCAGAGAAGTGAAGATAGTTGGCTTCAATCCACGCACCCTTCCGAACCAAAGGCAGGTGCTGCGTGCAGCAGAGCTCATGCTGAATGCGGAGCGGCCGCTCATAGTTGCAGGAGGAGGAGTTATACACTCGAATGCATCGCGCGAGCTCGCGGAATTGGCGGAATCCCTGCTCATTCCAGTTGCGACCACGATGCAGGGCAAGGGCTGCTTTGACGAAAGGCATCCGCTCTGCTTGGGAATGGTAGGAATGCATGGGAAAAAGATAGCGAACTACGCACAGATGAACGCGGATTTGATAATAGCGACAGGGGTGAGGTTCTCAGACAGGATTACAGGAAACCTCTCGAGCTATGCGGAGAATGCGAAAATAGTGCACATAGATATAGACCCTGCTGAAATAGGGAAGAACGTGAAGGTTGAGGTTCCAATAGTGGGAGATGCGAAAAACACCCTTTTCGCTTTGCTCGCTACTGCAAGGAAAATGGCGAAGAAAAGGGAGAAAAGTACGTGGAGCGAGAAAGTCGCGCAGTTCAAGGAGATATGCGACAGGTGCGTGCCCATGCCTGAAGGCAAGGCAGTGCACCCGAGGCAGATAATACATGCGCTCAATTCCCTTCTCAAGCCGGAAGACATAGTAACCACTGGGGTTGGTCAGCACCAGATGTTCGCTGCACACTTCCTCGCCCGCTCCATGCCCCGCACATTTATTTCTTCAGGAGGCGCTGGCACGATGGGCTACGGGGTTCCCGCTGCCATGGGTGCGAAGATGGCGATGCCCGGCAGGAGGGTGGTTTGCGTTGACGGAGACGGGTCTTTCCAGATGAACATACAGGAATTGGGGACGATAAGGGAGAACAGCATAAACATAACGCCCATAATATTCAACAATTCTTACCTCGGGATGGTGCGGCAGTGGCTCGAAATATTCTACGGAAAAAGGTATGCGCAGGTCAATCTCGGAAAGAGCGTACAGTTCGCGAAAATCGCAGAGGCATATGGACTCAATGGCGAGACGGTGGAGCGTGTGTCCGAGCTGAAAGAGAAAATAGGGAACGCGATAAATGCAGATAAGGCAACTGTAGTGGATGTACGCATAGAGGAAGAATCGAATATACTTCCGATGCTTCCTCCTGGAGGGCATTTGCAGCAAATGTTCGGGACTTGCATAAAAAGCCCTGACGAGTGGTTTTAACATGCTGCGCTGCTATTACTGCAATTCGCAACGCGCTTTCATGGTGTTCTGATGAAAACGAAAAAGCACATAATTTCGATGACTGTGGAGGACCAGCCCGGAGTGCTAACCAGGATAGCCGGCCTTTTCGCGCGCCGCTCCTTCAACATAGACACCATCACAGTAGGCAAGAGCGAAAAGCAGGGAGTGAGCAAGATGGTCATTACGGTTTTCGGGGACGACCAGGACTTGGAGCAGGTGGAGAAGCAGATAAACAAGCTCATAGATACGATAAAGGTCTCGGAAATGCCCAAGGAAAGTTCGCTCGTGGCAGAGCTGTGCCTGATAAAGGTCTCGGTCTCCGACAAGAGGGCAAGGGACGACATAATGAGCTACGCGAATGTGTACAATGCGAAGATAGCGGGCATGAGCGAGAAAAGCGCAACGATGCAGATCGTTGGAAGCCCTGAGGAAATAGAATCGTACATACGGCTCATGCTGCCTTTTGGGATAAAGGAGCTGAGCAGGACAGGGGTTACTGCGATTTCCAAGGACTGGTGAGTTATTGTGAAAAAGACGATTGCCGCTCTGCCGGGCGACGGAATAGGGCCCGAGACGATGCGCGAGGCAGTGAAGGCGCTTGAGGCAGTTGGGAGGAAATACGGACACGAATTCAATGTGGAATACGCTGATTTCGGGGGAGCTGCGTACGACAACTACGGCAACCCTTTTCCAGAGGAAACGAAAAAGATGTGCGACAATGCGGACGCAATACTCAAGGGCCCTGTGGGCGCGCCCAAATACGATTCCATTCCTGATGTAAATCTTAGACCAGAGCGAGGGGCAGTTCTTCCCCTTCGCGCGCGCTACCAGACCTATGCGAATTTAAGGCCTGTGCTTCTTCCTCCTTCCCTTAAGCGCATTTCGCCGCTCAAGCCCGAGCTCATCCCGAACGGAGTGGACATAATGATGGTTAGGGAATTGGTGGGTGGGATTTATTTCGGTAAAAAGGAGCGCGGAACAGAGAACAACGAGCGCTACTCGGAAGACGTGATGCATTACACCGAAAGCCAGATAGAGAGGATTGCGAGGGTTGCGTTTTCCGTCGCAAGGAAAAGGAAAAAGATGCTGCACAACATACACAAGGCGAACGTGCTGCTCACCTGCGTATTCTGGAACGAAGTCGTGGAGCGCGTTGGAAAGGAATTTCCTGACGTGAAATTGGAGCATATGCTCGTGGACAACGCAGCTTACAAGTTGGTGGTCCATCCCACGCAATTCGACGTGATGCTGCTTGAAAACATGTTCGGCGACATACTGACTGACCAGGCAGGCGGGATTATCGGCTCGCTCGGTCTCATGCCTTCAGCGTGTCTTGGACCGAAAAAGGCGTACTACGAGCCGGCCCATGGTTCTGCGCCCCACCGCACCGGCACGAACACCGCTAACCCGTATTCGATGATAGGAAGCGTGGCGCTCATGCTCGAGCATTCCTTCGGACTTGAAAAAGAAGCCAAGGCTGTTTGGGACGCGATGTTCGCAGTGCTCAATAGCGGGTACATGACCAACGACCTTGCGGAAAAGGATGGGCCCAGGGAGAGAGTGATGAGCACGAGCGGCTTCGGGGACATGGTTGTTGAACGGATAGAGAAAATATAAAGTCCATTTTACGTTTTTTGGCAATTTTGCAAAATCCATTGGTGATTAGATCGTTTTCGAACCAAATTTTGAGTTTTGGTATACGATTTCGAACAGCAAACTTTGTTTTCTACCAAATCACCAAATAATTTTTCGCAATTCGCTGACAGATATTTTTTGATCAATGCTCATTTCCCATATTCATATAAACACCGGCCGCGAAAAAACATTGTGAAATCATGTCCGAGCGAACGCTTTTAGACAAGGTGTGGGAACTGCATGCAGTGAAGGAACTGCCCAATGGCCAGACCCAGCTTTTCGTAGGAATGCACTATATGCACGAGGTCACGAGCCCGCAGGCGTTCGCGATGATGCGCGAGCGCGGCTGGAAAGCAGCATTTCCAGAGCGCACCTTCGCGAGCATAGATCACACGAATCCGACTGACGGAAGCCCAAGGCCGTTCAAGGATGCCATGGCCGAGCTCATGGTTTCTGCGCTCGAGAAGAATGCGAAGGAATTCGGAATAACGATATTTGGGCCTGAAGACGAGAAAAACGGAATAGTGCACGTGATAGGGCCGGAACTGGGCATTACCCAGCCGGGGATGGTGATTGTGTGCGGGGACAGTCACACGAGCACCCACGGAGCGTTCGGCTCCCTTGCTTTCGGAATAGGGACTTCGCAGGTTTTCGACGTTCTTGCCACGCAGTGCGTTGCGATGAAAAAGCCCAAAGTAAGGAAAATAGAGTTAAGGGGATCGTTGGAAAAAGGCGTTTACGCAAAGGATGTCGCACTTGCGCTCATACGCAAATCAGGAGTGAACATGGGAAGCGGATTCGCACACGAATACACGGGAGAAGCAGTGGAGCACATGGATATGGAGGGGCGCATGACTCTGTGCAACATGAGCATAGAGGGAGGGGCGATAATCGGATATGTGAACCCGGATGAGAAGACGTTCGAGTACCTTAGGGGAAGGCAATATGCGTCCAAAGGAAAGGAATTCGAACGCGCTGTTGAATATTGGAAATCCATACGCTCGGAAGGAGATGTGGAATACGATGATGTTGTTGAAATTGATGCTTCTGAGATAGAACCCATGGTCACTTGGGGAGTAGGCCCGGCGCAGTGCATCGGGATTTCGGAAAACGTGCCTGAACTCAGTGCATTGGCTGAAAACGAGCGCAAGGACGCGGTGGACGCAATGGAATACATGGGCCTTGAGCCAGGCCAAAAACTCAATGGGATGAAAATAGATGTCGCGTTTCTGGGCTCGTGCACCAACGGGCGGATTTCGGACCTGCGCGAAGCAGCTGCAATTCTCAAAGGAAGGAAGGTTGCAAATGGAGTGCGCGCCATCGTTGTTCCTGGCTCTGCGGAAGTGAAGAGGGTTGCTGAAAGGGAATTATTGGACAAAATCTTCATCTCTGCAGGATTCGAATGGAGAAATCAGGGGTGCTCGATGTGCCTTGCAATGAACCCTGATCGACTCCAGGGCAGGGAGGTGTGCGCTTCTTCCTCAAACAGGAATTTCAGGGGAAGGCAGGGAAGTCCGGACGGAAGGACGATTTTGATGAGCCCTGCGATGGTAGCAGCTGCTGCAGTGAAGGGCGAAATCACGGATGTAAGGGAAATGCTGACTATATGAAATGCGTGATTGCGATGGATAGGGAAATAAAAATCATAAGCGGAACTGCGGTTCCTCTGCCTGGGAACAACATTGACACGGACAGAATAATGCCCGCTCGCTTCATGAAAGAGATAACGTTCGGGAACACGGGCAGTCATGTGTTTTACGATGAACGATACGATGACGACGGGGAGGAGAAAAAGCACCCGTTCAACGAGAAGCGGTTTGAAGGTGCATCGATCATGATTGTGAACAGGAATTTCGGGTGCGGCTCCTCGCGCGAGCACGCTGCCCAGGGGCTTATGCGCCATGGGATAACGGCAATAATAGGCGAGTCGTTTTCCCATATTTTCGCAGGCAATTGCTTCAGGCTCGGCATTCCGTGCATTTCACTGAGTCATGAGCACATTAAGGCGCTGATGTTGGTTGTTGAAGAGAAGCCAACAACTGTGATTGAAATTTCCCTTGAGGAAAGGAAAATAATGTACATGAATAATGATGTGGGGTTTTCCATGGTTGAAGAGCAGCGCAAGGCATTCGTGGGCGGATACTGGAACGTTACTGAACTCATGCGCTCGAACATGGAAATTGTGCAGGAAAAGGCGAAACGGATCCCGTACATGAACGGTTTCACTCAGCATTAAAATCCTTTCAGCGCATTCTAAATCATGGGAGAACTTCTTTCGGATATTGAAATAGCCCAGTCCGCGAAATTGAAAAAAATAGAGAGGATAGCGGCTAAGCTCGGAATTCCCAAAAACGAGCTAGAATTCTATGGGAAATACAAGGCAAAGGTGCCGATTTCATATTACGAAAAGATAAAGGACAGATCCGACGGAAAACTGATTCTCGTTACTGCGATAACCCCTACGAGTTTGGGGGAGGGTAAAACCACAACTGCAATAGGGCTTGCCCAGGCATTAAGCAAAATGAAGAAGAAAGCTGCATGCGCACTGCGCGAGCCCTCGCTCGGCCCTGTATTCGGAATAAAGGGAGGCGCAACTGGCGGGGGACATTCGCAGCTGCTTCCGATGGAGGACATCAACTTGCATTTCACTGGGGACATTCATGCGATAACTGCTGCGAACAACCTCCTTGCGGCTATTATTGACAACCACATTTTCCAGGGCAATGCATTGAAATTCAAAAAAATCACGTGGAAAAGATGCATGGACATAAATGACAGGGCGCTCAGAAAAACAAAGATCGGAACCGGAACGCGAGGCGAAAGGGACGATGGTTTTGACATAAGCGTTGCGAGCGAAGTGATGGCAATCTTCTGTCTCTCCAACGATTTGGACGAATTGAAAACGAAGCTGGGAAGCGCAATTGTTGGATATAATGAAGGCGGGGAAGCGATACGCGCAGAGGATTTGAAAGCAGAGGGGGCGATGGCCGCGCTGCTCAAAGATGCCCTGAACCCGAATCTTGTGCAGACGCTCGAGGGCGTGGCTGCGTTCGTGCACGGCGGGCCTTTTGCAAACATCGCGCACGGAACGAATTCGATAATAGCCACGAAAATGGCGCTCAAGCTCTCCGACTATATTGTTACCGAAGCGGGGTTCGGCTCTGATTTGGGCGCGGAGAAATATTTCGATATCGTTTCGAGGTACGGGGGGTTCTTGCCTGATGCGGTTGTGTTAGTCGCGTCCGTGAGGGCACTCAAGCTCCACGGAGGGGTGGATAAAGGAGAGCTGAAAAACGAGAATGTTGAGGCAGTGGAAAAGGGATTTGCGAATCTCCTGAGGCATGTGGAGAACATGCGGAAATTCGGCGCTGAGCCAGTGATTGCGATAAACAGGTTTCCTGCAGATACGAAAAAGGAGCTTGCAAAACTGGATGAATTGTGCAGGAAATATAATGTGGACTTTGCGCTTTCCGAGGTCTGGGCAAAAGGCGGAAGAGGGGGGATCGCACTTGCTGAAAAGGTGCTCGAAGCAATTGCGCAGGAAAAGAAGGCGAAGCCGCTCTACGAACTGGATTTGCCGCTCAGGAGGAAAATAGAAACAGTTGTGAAGGAGATTTACCGCGGAAAGGAAGTTGTTTATGCACCGGAGGCAAAAGAAATGCTGGAAAAGGCGGAAAATGCGGGCTTTGGAAAAATGCCCGTGTGCGTAGCGAAAACGCAGTATTCGTTTTCAGACGATCAAAAAGCGTTGAACGCACCGGAGGGATTTGCGGTTACTGTACGCGAGGTGCGGATTTCAGCAGGCGCGGGCTTCGTGGTTGCCATAGCAGGAGAGATAATGACGATGCCGGGGCTTCCGAAAAGCCCTGCTGCTGAAAGAATAGACGTGAAAGGGGGAAAAATAAGCGGGTTATTTTAAATTTTGGGTGCGAAATGCCTGCATGGAAAAGATAATTTCCCCTAATTTTTCGGATTTGCTCCCTCCCAACATCGAATTGAAGGAATTCCCGGATGGAGACACCTATGTGAGAGTTCCTGGTGCAAAGGCACTGAAAGGCAAGGATGTTGCTGTTTACCACCGCCTCTACCCGCACCAGAATGGTTCGCTCATGCAAGCGCTCTTCATCGCCCGCGTATTGCAGGGTGCAAGAAGCATTGAGCTCATAGTTCCCTACCTCCCTTATTCAAGGCAGGACAAGATATGGCTCGAGGGCGAGGTGAAGAGCGCGGAAATCGTGTGTGGGATGCTCAAGTTCGCGGGCTATTCTGGAATAACCACTTTCGACTGCCATTTCCTCAAGAAAGTGGGCGAATACGAATACGGGGGAATAAGGGTTAGGAATATTACTCTCAGTGATCTGCTCATCGCGCACGCGAAAAAGCACTTGGGTGAAGATTTCGAAGTGATAAGCCCGGATGCTGGCGCGAACTACATGAGCGGAGGCAGGGGAATGAGGAAGGTGCGCGGGGACTACGGAGAAGGAAACGTTGTTTACAGAGATATAGAGAAAATGGAGATCAATTTTGACGTGAATGGAAAGAACATCCTCATAATAGATGATATGATTTCAAGGGGCACGACAATGATGAGGGCGATAGAGAACCTCAGAAAGAACGGGGCGAAGAAAATAGCGCTCGCTGCAGCGCACGGCTTTTTCCTGAACGATTCGCTAAAGCGCCTCGGGCAGCTGAGCGACTACATCTTCGTTTCCAATACGATTCCTTCCTCTGTTTCGGAAGTGAATTTCATGGATGCGCTGCCCCTTGGCGCTTCTTGGTTATTGTGAATTCCGGTTGCTATAACCCCTTTTAAATTAGTTGCAAACGAAAGATGAACGATAGCATGAAGATTGCATTTTTCACCGACACATACTTACCGAATGCCGACGGCGTGGTAACCTACATAGTGAATTACAGGCGCATGTTCGAGGAGATGGGGCACGAGGTTTATGTGTTTGCCCCCGGAACGAAGAGACAGAAAGATGAGAACAGGGACTCGAAAGTGCACTACTTCAGTTCTGCGACGTTCAAGCCCTATCCTGATTACAGGATTGCGCTCTTCCCCTTCATTTCCGCAACGAACATGATAAAGGAGATAAAGCCGGATATCGTGCATTCGCACGGCATAGCAACAACCGGAATTGCTGCATTCCAGGCAGCGAGGAAGATAAATGTACCTGCTATCGCGTCGTTCCACACCATGGTTTCCGAGGTAACCCATTACATAACCAGGAAAGAGGACCTGCAGAAACTGTTCGAATCCGTTGCGTGGAAATACCTCGCGTGGTATTATTCGAATTTCGACAGAGTGGTGGTGCCAAGCAATTTCTCCAGGGCGATACTGGAAAAGCAGGGGATAAAAAACATTGTTGTGAAGCCAGCAGGGCTCGACTTGAGGAATTTCCATCCCAAGGTGGAATTCGAATTCGTGAAGAAGAAATACGGAATTGGGGGGCCCATGGTGCTCTTCGTGGGCCGGCTGGTGGTGGAAAAGAATCTCGCGCTCCTGATGGACGCTGCGCAGAAGGTCGTGAACAAAATTCCCAATGTGAAATTCGTAATCGGAGGAAAGGGACCTGCTGAGCAGTATTACAAAGACATGGCAAAGGCAAAGGGGCTTTCTGACATTTTCGTATTCGCTGGATTTGTATCCAATTCTGAGCTTCCTGCGCTTTACCGCGCTGCCGACGTGTTTGCATTCCCCTCGTTTTTCGATACCCAGGGATTCGTTGTGATAGAGGCCATGGCAACCGGAACTCCCGTTGTTGTACCCAAAGACAGCGCGCCTGCGGAATTCGTAGGAGACGGGGAAAACGGCTACTACTTCTCGGATGCACAGGATTTTTCAGAAAAGATAATCTTAGCCATAGAAAATAAGGAAAAGGTTTCCAAAAACGCAGTCGCTGCTGCGAAAAAATATGATTTGAAGGAAGGGGCTAAGGACATGCTGGAATTCTACCAATCCCTTCTGAAAAACAAGGGCAAATAATCCTCAAACTAAAAGGCGGATGCAAGCGAACGCAGGAATTCTTTCGGATTTTTCGAATTGACGAACGCGGATGCGAGAAGCACTCCTCTCGCGCCCAACTCCAGGGCCTTTTGCACGTCCTCCCTGGTGCTTATACCTGCGCCGCACAGCACGCTCATTTCGCCATTTATTGTAGCTATTGTTTCCACTGCTCCTTTCACCACTTCTGGCTTTGCATTGGAGACTGAAATGCCGCTTCCTATAAGTTCCGGAGGCTCTATTGCTATGTATTTCGCGTTCAGACGCCCTATTTTCAGGACTTCTTCCTGGCTTTCTGCGCAGATTATTGCCTCGAGTTTGAGATCGTTCAGCCGTTCCAAAGTGATCTTTATCTTCTCGAAGGGGACTTTCCTTTCTGAATGGTTGAGCAGCGAGCCGGCTGCCTTCACTTCCTTTATCGCTTCAGGAGGAATGGAGCCTGTGAACGCGCCGGGCCTGCTGTCATCCACATGCTGGGCAAAAACATTCTTGTAAATTTTCGCCGCGTCCTTGAGCTGTATTGAGGGAACGGCAATAAGGATTGGAAGCCCTGCTTCCCTGGATGCGTCTTTCGCAATTTCAACGAAATCAAGCGCCCTTTCCAGGGACGCGGGGTATGTCTTCAGGTTCAGGACTATCATATAAAAAGGATTTATTAGTATAAATTAAAAATAGTATATTTGCGCCGAGGTCGCATTTTATCGACGCTTCGATAAAAGGTCCTCATCGTTCGCGATGCTTACGCCGAGGTCGCATAATCCGGTAGTGCGTCGGAAGCTTTTTGCTGACGAATCTCGAACCGGATGAGAGACAACCGATCCCTCACGGGATTGCAGGTTCAAATGTCTCTAATTCCGAAACTGAAAACCCGGAACTGGAAACTGGATTTCCTGCCCTCGGCGTTTCTTTTTTTCTCTATAAGATTTAGGTCATGAATTCAGCTAAACCCGCTATAAATGCGCTAAAATTTCCAGCTGCTTTTCTCCCGTAATAGGTTGCGGCCTGCAGGAGGTTACCCATTCCTCCGAGAATTTCGAACCTGCTGGTCATGGCGACGACAAGCTCATGCGCCTCTGCCTCGGCCATCTGCGGAAAGGCAATTAGGAAAATATTGGAGAAAAGGCTGCCGAAGAGGTCGTCGCTGGTGAACTTCGCGGATTGGTCGCGCCCTATCCTTGCCTGCAGATCGTAGGGCAGAAAGACAGAGGAAACCGAGATTTCCGCGTCTTCAAAACCGCGGCTGCGCAGAAGCCTTGCTATGCTCGCATGGAAAGAGCCATACCGCAGGAGCACCCTGATTTCTTTTTCCTGCGACAGCTCGGGATAAAACTTCGGAAGTAATTCCGGGAGGGCCGTGAAATTATCCACAGTGCGTGTATCACGTGTGAATGTGCATTCCTGGAAATACCGCCTTTCGCCAGCTTCTATGACTTCAGCAGCAGCTTCGTAATTTCCGGAAAATATCAGTTCCAATGCCCTGAAATAAGCAGAATTCAGCGCCTCGGTGGCTTCTGAAAAGCGCTTTAGTTCTGTGGGCGTGTATCCTTCGACGCAGTAGAAAACCGGGCGGTAGCGCCCGAAATCCGCATCCATTACGACTTCCAGCTGCTTAGCTTCAAAATCCGCATTTGGGATAATTGTTTGCAGATGCGCTCTGTACAGTTGGAGGACGCGCTCGCGCGTGTTGCTATCAGTCCTGCCTTCGAGCAAAACGGCGCGGATGTTTTCGTTGCTTTCATGGCGGTCCTTTTCCAGCAGACGGCTGTTTTCTGCTATGAAGAAGTGTGGCTTGAACTCTGAAATCGGCGCCTTCATGGACTCCGCATGTACTGAAGACGCATGCATCCCATGCAACGTGCGTATTTTGAATCTTGATTTTTCCAGCAGCATGGTCCCGCCGATCAGAATCAGGTGTTGTATACGGTTATGATATGTATGCTTTCCGGCGACTGGTCCTGCGGTACGATGCGGGTGAGAACTTCATTGGCTTTTCTGAAGGCATCTGCTGCCCATTCCTGCGCCTTCCTGCATATGTCGTCTGCGCCTGTCCCGAACAGATCCCTGAGCGAGCCCCAGAGAGGCGATTCGCCTCTTCCTTCTGGAGGTATGAATGCATGCCCGCTTAGGGAGCCAGTAGTTGTTTCGAGTACGACATCTCCGCGAATCTCGCGCGCAACTATGCTAACACGCTGCTGATAAACATTTTTTAGATAGACGCCCAAATAGATGTGATCGGATTGGGAGAATGCCATGCCAACGTTAAACATCCCCGGGGCGTACTGAATATTAAATTTACCATCAAATAACTCTTTTATATTCCGTCCAAACGAGGATAGGAAGACGCTCGGTTTGGCAGTTCTAAAGATGCTCGTGGTTAGAAGGGGCACATCAGGAATTACAGTTATAAGCCGAGCTGCATAGGTAGCTCTGAGAGGGTTCCTGGTTGGTCCTGCACCGTAATTGCCATTGTTATAGGGTTCTCCAAAACCCACTATCGCACCGCCTGAAAGGAGCCCTGCGTTATTTTCATCCACTTCCACCCATGGATGGAATTTCGTTTCTGCCGCTTCCCTTAAGAGGATCTTGGTGGTTTTATCGAAACCCCATTTGCCGTTCCCTTTGTACACGAGAAGCAGATTCAGGAGGTCATGCGTTTCCTGAGACATGCTCCCTGCTTCTCCTAAATTGTAAGTGTGCTCTGCGTAACGGTTGACTTTTTCCTGGAAATAAGGGTCCTTTGCCCAGACTTTTATTATCTTTTCGTCACAACCGAGGGCCTTTATTCCGAAAAAACGCGTGAGGGTAAGCGGAGTGAGCACCTTGCCGGCATCCAGATTTTCCTTTGTCGGGATTCGCTTTATCTCATTGCGGAGCGTGAGGATTGACGCTTCTGGAGTTGTCTTTGGTTGTGACATGTTACATTTATGCGTGCATGTCGTATATAAACTTATTGTTTTAACCACAAAACACAACAAATATATAGTTTTGTGGTTTTCAGTCAGTTCGTCGAAAAACTTTCAGTATTATATATCCACAGCAGAAGGTAGTTTGTACGGAAGCCGGATCAAGGCGGATTTCCCGTTCTTCAACAACGCGCTCCCGGATTCGAAAATTGCTGAAAGTTCCTCGTCTGTCCCTATCAATTGCGGCGGAACGCCCGCTTCAAGCAGCGCCTCCCTCATTTTTTCCAGCGTCGTAGTTTTCTTGCCATAAATGTCACGGTAAAAAGTCAGCTGCACGGAATTCGACGCCTCCGAGAGCTCGGCTTCGATCGTTTTGTACACGATGCGAACTGGAACTTTTCTCTCGAGTGCAAAGACCTTGCCCTTTTTCCTTCCTCCTGTCTTTTCAACGAGCGCATGCGCAAGTTCGAGCGCGTCCTCGTTGTGCATGCGTATGCACGCATGGGATGCAGCTGTTCCTATGCTCTTGTCATTATTCGTTCCGTGCATCAGCATCATGCCGGCTATGCGCATTTTCACTTTCCCAAGGGGGTTTTTATGGCCTGGAGGGGTTGGTTTGTCCTTCGCTGCCCATTTGGACTTGGGTGGAAACCACCATGGATCGTATTCTATCTTCTCTTTGCGCCTATACTGCCTGTTGGAGTGGGATAGCGCGGCATGCCTACTGCTATTGGCCAGGATGATTCGCGTTTTCCGTCAACGAGCAGTTCTGCCCTGAAGGCAGGGATGTTTATTTCTATTGCGAGGCGCGCCTGCTTTTTCGCTTCCTGCGCATGTACGCTCTTCATTATCGGCTCGGCAAGGACGGGTTCTGGATTCAGGAGCAGTAAAATGGCGAGCATGGCAGCAGGGAGTGTGTTTTTCGCAGGCGATTGTTTTTGTTTTACAGCGAACCGAACGGTCTCTTCGGTTCGCAGTCGATCGAACCACTTCGTAGTAGAATCAGCAGTGTATCGAATTACTTTTGTGGTTGGATATAGTTGCATCGTACGTATTGATGGAGCGATATGATTTTAACTATGTTTCGTTGAACATGAACGAGTCCTTCACCACGTTAAGTATCATGTTCGTGTTGCTTTTCTTCACATGAGGAACCGAGAGTATTTTCTTGATGAGGGAGCTGAATTCGTTCCTTGTTTTCGCGACAACCAAAGCAACTGAGTCGTATTCCCCGGTCACGTCGTAAACCGCGTAAACCCCAGGCAATCTGCTTATCTTCTCCTGTGCCTCTATAA
>JBGFRX010000026.1:0-27964 GCA_041694885.1 Microcaldota archaeon
AAGTCCTCCTAAATCTTTAAAAACCCTTCCTCCTAAATTTCCTTCTGCTCATTATCTTAACGGCAACCCAAAAGAGTTTTCAGTTCCGCGTTCCCCGTTTTGAAACGGGAAACCGAAAACCGGGAACTGAGTTGGGCAATGCAGGAAGGATAAGTTTTGTGCGGTTTAGTTTCCAAAACGCAGAGTGCGAAACCGAAGAGTCGAAACTGAAAATCCGGAACCGGGAACCACCTGATAAAAAGCAAAATGTGAATATATATGGATTTGAGGCGCCCGAGAAGGGGCTCGCGCGGATTCAGGCCAAGGAAAAGGGCAGAAACGCAGGTAGCCACTATGTGGTGGCCCTCCAGGAGCGAGAGCAGGGTCCTTGGATTCGCGGGCTACAAAGCAGGTATGACCACGGTGGCGTACATTGACCAGAGCGAAAGTCCTACCAAAGGGCAGGAAGTAGTGGGCGCGGGAACTGTATTGGAAGTGCCTCCGGTTTACGTTTACGGAATACGTGGCTATAAGCAGGGGAAAATCATAGGCGACGTGCTCGTTTCCGACGAAGCGAAACTGAAAATTCTGGGGATGAAGAAAGCGAAGAAATCCGAGATTGCTGAAGACAATATCGACGATTTGCGGATTCTTGTCTATACGCAGCCGAACAGGACGTTCATAGGGAAGAAGCATCCGGAAAGATTCGAGCTCGGACTGGGGGGGAAGAACGCAAAGGAAAAACTGGCGCTCGCGAAGAATTTTTTGGGAAAGGAACTCAGGGCAAAGGACGTTTTCAAGGCAGGAGAAGTAATTGATGTCGTCGCGATTACGAAGGGCAAGGGATGGCAGGGCGCTGTCAAGAGATTCGGCTCGAATTTGCAGAGGCCCAAGGCAACAGGGAAACGGAGGCACGTGGGAACTTTGGGACAATGGCATCCTTCTTATGTGCTTTACACTGTTCCGCAGGCAGGGCAGACCGGCTATCACAAGCGCACTGAGCTGAACAAGTCCATACTCAGGATTTCCGAGAATGTGGATGAAGTAAATCCGAATGGCGGATTCCCGCACTATGGGTTCGTGAAGAACGATTTTGTAGTGATAAAGGGGAGCGTGCCGGGCCCTGCGAAGCGGCTGGTGAAGATGCGCGTCTCGGCAAGGAACAGTGGGCAGTACAAGGAAGCGAAACTCACTTACCTCTCCAATGAACCAAAGCAGTGATAGTCATGAAAACGGGAATATACTCTATTGAAGGAAAAATGGAGAAGACGATGGAGCTTCCTGCATGCTTTTCAGAGGCAGTACGCGAAGACCTCATAAAGAGGGCGGTGCTCAGCGACGAGAGCCGACTGTACCAGCCAAAGGGCGCATTCCGCCGGGCAGGGCTGCAGACCTCTGCAGTTTACGATGGAAGAAAAGATGACTTCGGCTCGCTCAAGAACAAGGGCGTAGCGAAGCTGCCTCGCGAAGTGGGCGCAAAGGGCCAGCATGGAAAGGTGAAGAGGATTCCGAGCGCTGTGAAGGGAAGAAGGGCACACCCCCCTAAATCGCAGAAGGTGCTTATTGAGGAGATAAATGAAAAGGAATACAGAAAAGCGCTCAGGAGCGCGATTGCTGCAACGCAGAATGCTGCGCTCGCGAAAAAGAGGGGGCATATTTTCGACACTGCGAAAATCCCGATTGTTATGGAAAATTCATTCGAAGGGATGAATAAGACGAAGGACGTCCTTTCCCTTTTTGAAAAAATGGGAATTGCCAGGGATGTGGAAAAGGCGAAGGAAAACACGAAGGCGCTGAGCGGGACGAGAAAAACGAGGACTAAATCCAGATATGTGCCGAAATCCGTGCTGGTGGTGGTGAAGGACGGCGCTGTGCTGTGTGCTGCGCGCAACCTTGCAGGAGTGGAGGCAGTGAAGGTCTCCGAGCTCAATGTGAAGCATCTCGCTCCGGGAACGCACCCCGGGCGTTTGACTGTGTTTTCCGCGAACGCAATTGAGGAACTGAAAAAAATTTAGGTGGAATGAATGTTCATAATTGCTCCTGTAAAAACGGAAAAGGCAGTTGCGAAGATGGAATTCGACAACATGGTTACGTTCGCGGTTGCCGACGAGGCAACGAAGGGCAAGGTAAAGGAGGAAGTGGAGAAGATGTTCAGAGTGAAAGTCGCCTCCGTACGGATCCACAACAGGGAGAAAGGAGGGAAGCGCGCGATTGTGAAATTGGCAAAGGGCTCGAAGATGGATGAGATAGCGGAGAAGCTCAAATTGGTATGATAAGATAAAATCTAAATAATGCAAAATACGAAACTGGAAACAGGAAACCGAAAGATGATGGCAGATGGGGAAAAGATTAAAACAACAGAGACGGGGGGACGGAACGCCTGCTTACAGGGCGCCCAGTGCACGATATAAGGTTGATTTGCAGTATAGACCTTACGACGACGAGGAAAAGGCAGGAGTTCTCAGGGGCCAGATAGTTGATTTCATAGATGATCCAGGAAGGGACGCAATTGTGATGGAAGTGCTTTACGAGAACGGGGAAAGGGCCTATCTGCTCGCGCACGAAGGCGCTGCCGCGGGGGACTACGTGGAAGCAGGAGCGCAAGCGAAGATAAGTTCTGGAAACGTGCTTCCGCTCTACCGGCTTCCTGATGGCGCATATATATTCAATGTGGAGAGAAACCCAGGGGACAGAGGGAAGATGATAAGGACTCCGGGCTCGTACGCGATAATCGTATCGAGGGAAAAGGACATCGTTTACGTGAAGCTGCCCAGCAGGCAGACGCTCACGCTCTCTGCTGATTGCAGGGCGCAGGTTGGAATAGTCAGTGGAGGAGGAAGGGGGGAGAAGCCGCTGCTCAAGGCAGGGAATGCGTTCTACAAATACCATGTCGCGAGGAACCGCATGTGGCCCCGCAGCAGGGGAGTGAAGATGAGCGTTTATAACCACCCGCACGGAGGGAAGCAGCACCACGAAGGCAAGCCAACAACGGTTGCAAGAGGCACTCCTCCAGGAAGGAAGGTCGGGCACATAGCAGCGAGATCAACTGGAAGGAAGAAAGCGGTTAGGGCTGTAGAAGGGGGCACGCAGTGAAAAACAAAGAGGGGATAAGTTATGAGAAGGGACGTTTATAGGGGCTTTGAAGAAGCGCAATTGAAGGACATGTCTGTGGAAAAATTCATGGGCCTGCTTACCTCGCGGGAGCGCAGGACTCTCAAGCGCATCGTCACGAATATCGGACTGAAGAAACTGGTTGCGAAGGCGAAGGAAGTGAAGGCGAAGAACCCGAAGAAAGTGATAAGGACGCACGTGCGCGAGGCAGTTATACTTCCGGAATGGCTCGGGCTCACGTTCGGAGTGCACAACGGAAAGGAATTCAGGAGCGTTATGATAACCATGGAGAAGCTTGGGAAACGGCTGGGCGATTTCGTGCACACAACCGGAAGGGTCATACACGCAGGGCCGGGAATAGGGGCCACAAGGGGCTCGAAATTCGTTGCTGTCAAATGATGATTTGCATGTACTCATACAAATTCGACGAAAACATTTATGGAAAGGCGCGGCTCGAGGGCGCTGACGCGAGCTACAAGGACCTCGCCGAGGTGTGCTCGAACATACGCGGAAAATCCGGAAGCGGCGCGCTCTCCCTTCTCGAGAAGGCGAGCAGGGGCGAATTCCCGATCCTTTACAGGAAGTACATTTCCAAACTGGCGCACAGGAGGGAACTGGGTGGAAGACCGGGAAGGTATCCGGAAAAGGCGGCGCGCCTCGTGCTCGGAACCCTTAAGAGCGCTATTGCATCGGCGAAGGCGAAGGGCATGAGCGAGGACTTGATAGTTGTGCATGCTGCTGCGAACAAGAAGGAAGTGTTCCCCCGTCTTTCGCCGAAAGGGGGAAAGAGGACGCGCTCCTATTACGAGACAGCCCGTGTGGAAATAGTCGTAAGGGAAAGGAATCCTGTTTCTAAGAAGGCGGAAAAGGAATCTGAAGCTGCAGGAAAAGCAAAAAAAGAGGACGCGAAAACGACTGCTGGGAAAAAAACCGGGGAGACGCTGCAGATTGCACAGAAGCCAGAAGCGCAGGCAGCCAAACCGGATGCGGCAGGCGCGAAGCCTGCAGAAGAAAAAAAGGCAGCTCCTGCAAAACCTGAGAAGGAAGACGTGAAGCGGAAAGAAATTACTGCAGGGGAAGTCAAATGATAACGCGAATGGATGAAATGATCACTAATGAAATGGGGATTTTACGGAGTAAAATAAAAAAGGTGTATTGATGGTTTACGAGAAAAAATTCATTGAGGAGCCGATTGTGCAGTATGAGATAATGAAATTCCTCCAGAAAGAGCTGGACCGCACGGACCTCGCCAATATAGATATACAGAGGACTCCGGTTGTGACCAGGATAACGCTCGAGGTCATGAACCCAGGCAGGATAATAGGAAGGAGAGGGGGCGTGATAAACCGCCTTAGCGAGATGCTCCAGCAAAAGTTCACGATAAAGAACCCGCAGATAAGCGTAGTAGAAGTGGCGAAGCCGTCGCTCGAACCGCGCATAGTCGGGAGGCGCGCTGCGAAGATGCTCGAGATGGGAAAGAAAGCGAGGATGATATTGCATTTCCTCCTCAGGGACATAATGGCAGCAGGCGCAATAGGCGCGGAAATAACCGTCTCAGGGGCGATGAGCAAGGGAAGCAGGGCGAAGAGCATGACTGCGAAAACCGGTTTCATCCCGAAGGCAGGGGAGCCCGCGCGGCTCGTGAAGGAGGCGCACGTTACGTCGGTCACCAAATTCGGGGCAATAGGGATATTTGTGCGCATAGTTCCTCCGGGAACGCAGTTCCCGGACAAGGTGAATGTGGAGCCGGAGCTGCCGAAAGTGATAAAGGCGGCTGCTGCACCTGGAGAAAAGGTTGCTGTATAGGTGATTTTTATGTCGATGAAAATGGGAGAAATAAGAGCGATGAACGAGGATGCGCTTAAGAAGAAGCTGCATGAGCTGGAGATGGAGCTCGTGGCTGGCCAGCTAACGAAGGCGCGCTCCCTGGGCATTTCCATCGCTCGCATAAAGACCTACATTTCACAGATGAAGAAGCACCTCGCATATGAGCACAAGCGCAGCGGAAAGCGGCCAATCGTCGGGAAGCCGAAAATAGTCGCGGAGAAATCTTTATATACGGGTAAGGAGCAATAACGTTCAGGTGGAAAATTTTGCCAGAAAATTGCAGCAAGTGCGGGCTTTTGAAGGACCTCTGCGTATGCGAAGTATTGGAGAAGGAGGATGCAAAGAAAATCACTGCTTATGCCACTGCCAAGAAATTCAAGAAACTCGTCACCGTCCTTGAAGGGATAGACAAAGGGCGTTTGGACGAGACGGCTAAGGAGCTCAAGCACAAGCTCGCGTGCGGAGGAACCGCGAAGGACGGATTGATAATTCTTCAGGGAGACCATACCCGCAAGATCAAGAATGTCCTAACTGCAATGGGCTATCCTGCTGAAGTCATTATAGTTCTCGGAAAGAAATAGCGGATTTGGAATTCTGCGCGTAGAAAATATCCGATTTGCGTATAGGTTAAAGAATTTTCCCATCAGATAGAAGAGAAGGTGATTCAATGTCCATAGTGGAATACGACGAATACAAAGGAAACAAGCTCATAGTTCTCAAGAAGGACGAGAACGACCAGTACGCCTTCAAGTTCGGCAAGACCAAGGCGAAGCTTATCGTGGAGAATTTCGATGCGATAAAGCAGTTCGCTGAAGAGGAATAGTGGCTCGCATGCCGAACCCATGCGGATTGTGCAGGGCAACGTGCTGCAAGGACTACGTGATAACAGTAACCTCTTTCGATGTCGCGCGGATAATAGAAAGGACTGGGATGGAGTTCTGGGAATTCGCAGCGCTCGAGCCGCTGCGCCTCATCAGTTACGACAACAATACAGTGCTCGAATGCTACGAGAAAAATGGAAGGGGGGCGCTGAGGTATGATTACGTGCTCGCGTTCAAGTCCCACCCCTGCGTTTTCCTGGAAAAGGACAGGTGTTTGATATACGCGTTCGCGCCGCCCGTTTGCCGCCTCTATCCTTACAATTCCCTGGGGAAGATGCTCAAGGGTGCGAGGTGCCCCGTTCTTTCAAATGCACTTTTCCGGCTCAAGGGAAGCGAAGAAGGAAAGAAAGAGTATAGAAACCAAATTGTCGCGTACGGGAAATTAGTGGCAGAATGGAACGGGAAAAAGGGAAATAAAAAAGACTGCATAAAGTTTCTGCTTGGAAGAAGTAAAGGAAAAAAATAAGAAAAATAATCACTTGGGTTGGGTCTGTAAATAAATTTCCTTTTCTATCGCTTCCTTGGAAAGGAAATCAGCAATTTCATTTTTCTCCCTGGGCACCCATTTGAATTTCACTTTCATTTCCTTCCTTGTCATATCTATTTTCCGCTTTAACTCGCGGAGGTGGGGCATCTTCACTTTGTATTCGCCGTTCATCTGCCTTATCAGGAGTTCGCTGTCGCTTCTTATTTCAACTTCAGCTTCGTTCATCTCCTTCGCGAATTCGAGCGCCCTCAAAACAGCCGTGTATTCTGCCATATTGTTCGTTCCTTTTCCCGAATATTCGCTTATTTTTTTTGTCAATTCCCCTTCTTTGTAAACCGCTATTCCTATTCCCATTGGTCCCGGGTTCCCAAAGGAGGCGCCGTCCGTGTGGATTACGAGCATTTTACCAGACCCGGGCCTGCGGGGATTTGCATCACCGTTTGTATTTCACTGTGATGTTCAGTGTGTCGGACGAGTTGAACCGGTGGCTGCAGTTGTTGCAGGAATAGGCGCGTGCAACAACGCCGAAATCCCCGGTAGAGAAATAAATGTGGGAAATGTGCGCTATGCCGCTTTGCGTTGGGCTCTCCCAGTCCATGCGGCCATCACCGTAATCAATTGAAATGTTTTTCACTGCCCCCGAGAAAGTAAGCATGAAGTTCACGCTCTCGTTCCTGTAAAAAACCATGTTTGCAGCTGGAGATAGTATTTGTATGATATTGGTGGGGATTTCGCAGCACTCTTGCTTCTTTTTGATTGAACAGGTTGTGCGTGAAAGCACGTTGTCGTCCTGCTGGCAGTACTGGCCGCACTGCGCTGAGTAGTTCATCGTGCAAAACGATGTCTTGAACAGCCCGAAGAACCAGCCCGAATCGCATCTCAGAAGGGAATAACCATCTGGGCACGCTGGGCAGAAAATCCAGCCCTCGCGCGTTTCCTCCTTCCTGCACGCGAACGATGCAGAAAGGGTCGAGCAGTTCATTTCCGAAATCAGGAGCTCGGCGCACTGCCTGGGCGCCTCCTTTCCGCATTCGCCGCACACTGTCTGGGAATATTGGGCGAAGGA
Source organism: Microcaldota archaeon (assembly GCA_041694885.1). Lineage (GTDB taxonomy): Archaea > Micrarchaeota > Micrarchaeia > Anstonellales > Bilamarchaeaceae > JAHJBR01. The sequence goes on from JBGFRX010000026.1 coordinate 7,352, forward strand.
AAGGGAAAGCAATGCGAACAGCAGGAGAATATATTTGTGCATGTGGAATTTTAGGATATAAAGAATTAAAACGTGCGCGCGATTGCATGAAGTGGGAAAAGTCAGGGGTTTGGGAAAGATTGTAAACTGTGCAGCGAAGAAAGCCACTACGGTAATAGGATTGCTGAAGCGATGAGAAATTCAAGAACAAAATCCAGGCATTGCGCAGTAGCTGATCCTGAAAGAAAAAAATTCCCGGGAGCAGGCGCTCAGGTTTATAAACCTTTTATGGCACAATTATTTCCATGAGTTCAGAACTTAAAGTAGGAGACGTAATGACGAAAAAAGTGATAGTGATAGACAAGGGTAGCTCTCTGACCGAGGCGGCGAAGATAATGAGGAAGCACGACATTGGTTCCATTGTTGTGGTGGAGGGAAAGGCCGCAATCGGAATAATAACCGAGCGCGATATCGTGCACAAGGTTCTCGCAGCAGGAAAGGATCCCTTGAAAATGAAGGTTGATGAAGTGATGTCAAGGCCCCTCAGGGTTGTCAAGCCGACCGCTTCCCTGGAAGAGGCGGCGAAGGCGATGAAAGGCAACAGGATAAAGCGGCTCCCTGTGATAAACGAGCAGAAGGAACTCATAGGGATACTCAGCGAAGGGGACCTGGCGCGACTTCTTCCCTCTGTCGTGGATTTGATAGAGGAAAGGGCTTTACTAAAGTAACTAAATACTGACTCTGTGCACGGATGGCGGCTTGAGCTTTAAGCTGTGATTGAACCGTCAACAGTGCACAGGTCTCTCCTACTGATTTTGTTTTGGGCTCTTGGGCATGAGCTTTTGCTCTGCTCGAAGAAGCGAAAAATGCACCTTGAAGCCGGAGTGGTTCCGAACGCCAAAAAGGGGCGAAACCCCGGCACAGGATGCTGGAAACAGAAGGAGGGGAAAATGAAATATTTGAAAAAATGCGAAAAGTCGCGCAAACGCCTTGACGCGCTCTTTTCAAAACTCGAGGGAAGGATCATAGTAGTTGAGGGCAAGAGGGATGCCGAAGCGCTCGCGCACCTCGGGTTCGGCTCTTATGCTGCTGCGGGCAGGGTGAGAAGTCTTGTGTCCCGGGTTTTGGATTCCGAAACCGAGAACCCAAAACGGGAAAGCTGCGTTGTACTCACTGATCTGGATGATGCAGGGGACGAGCTTGCATTGCTGGTGAGAAGCGAACTTGAACCCTATGTGAAATGCGATATTGAAACAAGGAAACGGATAGGCGCGATTCTCGACTTCAGGCATTTCGAGGACATCGAAAGGAAACTGGAAAAGTTCAATGAGGAAAACAAAGTGGAATGATGAATGCGAACTAAAACGGGAGAAAGAATGGGAAAAATGACAACTACCAACGAAATGAAATGTTCGCGGAAATAAATGAAGAAATAAAATGGAAAAAAATTACGGGTGATTGAAATGAATAAAAAATGCTTCGCGTATGCGCTCGCATTTTTTACATCCAGCGGACATGGAAATGTCCGCTGTCTTTCAATCACAACAGGTAAAAAAGATGGGTGATTGAAATGGCGAAGACGTACATAGACACTGTGAAATATCTCGTTTACGCGGAAATGGAAATAGGAGGTCTCGTGGAAAAGCCGGACGTTGTGGGAGCTGTGTTCGGCCAGACCGAGGGACTGCTCGGCGACGATCTCGACCTGCGGGATTTGCAGAAAAACGGAAGGATAGGCAGGATAGAGGTTGATTTGAACGCAAGGAGCGGGAAGACGTTCGGGATGCTAAAGGTCCCAAGCTCCCTGGACATGGTGGAGACCTCCATAATCGCGGCATCGCTCGAGGCAGTGGACAGGGTAGGCCCGTGCGATGCGACGGTGAAGGTACAGAAGATCGAGGATACGAGGAACCAGAAGAGGAAGGTGCTCGTGGACAGGGCGAAGAACCTGCTCAAGACGCTGCTCGCGACCGAGATTCCGGAAAGCAAGGAGATAAGCGAAATGGTGCGCGAGCAGGTCAAGACATCGGAAGTGATTGAATACGGACCTGACCGGCTCGCAGCAGGGCCAGGAATAGAGAAGCTGGAGGAGATAATACTCGTGGAGGGAAGGGCTGACGTGATAAACCTCCTCAGGAACGACATCACTAACGTGATTGCGATAGGGGGAGCGAAAGTGCCGAGGGGCATCGTGGAGCTATCGCGAGGCAAGGAAGTAACTGCATTCTTTGATGGGGACAGGGGAGGGGACATAATCCTCAACGAGCTCATACATGCCGGAGTGGAGCTCGACTTTGTCGCAAGGGCTCCTGTTGGAAAGGAAGTGGAGGAACTCACGAGAAAGGAGATTATAAAGGTGCTCAGGAGCAAGGTGCCTGTTGAGCAGGCTGAGGAGCAGAAGGCAAAGCTGTTCGCCCAGCCCTACCAGACGCCAAGAAGATATCTTGTGGAGCAGTCGCAGATTGTCCAGCCGTCTGCAGTTGCGCGCGCAGAGGAACGCGCTCCTGAAACAATGAGAAAGGAATTGCAGATGCAACGGACGGAAGGAAAGCGGTTCCCAACGCCTTTAGTGCAGCCGACGATAATTGAGCGGCTCGAGCAGCTCGTGAAACCGAAGGAGGAGGAAAGCGCAGAGCAACGGGAAGGAACCGGAATTCCTGGGGCAAAATCCCCTGGAAGGGAAGCGCAGGCGCCAAAGGTAGTGAAAAGAGATAAGGAGCAACTCATGAACGAGCTGAATGAACTGAGCAATACGCTCAAGGCGCGGCTTTACTCTTCCGACGGAGCGCTCGTGAAGGAAATCCCCGTAAGGGACGTGATAAAGTCCATTGGAGAAACCGAAGACGTCGAAACAGTTGTGTTCGACGGCATAATAACCCAGCGGCTGGTGGACATCGCGACGGGCAAAGGAGTAAAGACCATAATAGGCGTGAAGCTCGGCAACGTAGGCAAGAAACCAGAAGCCCTTGAGATAATCACAAGGGGCAAATAGCCGCAAACGCCGAAACCCTGAGCGGGAAACTGCCTGTACGGTGAGACGGTGCCCAAAATCTTCATAAAGACGTGGGGCTGCACCCTCAACCAGAGCGACGGCGATATAATGAAGGCGCTGCTGGAAAAAGAGGGGCACGAGCTTGTTTTTGACGAACGCGAAGCGGACGCAATAGTGCTGAATACGTGCACTGTGAAAGGCGCCACTGAAAACAAGATAGTTTCCGCGCTCAGGAAGCGAAGGAAGGAAGGAAAAAACGTGGTGGTTGCTGGCTGCCTCACTGTGAATCTGGAAAAAATACTCCGGGTAAATTCGAACGCAGTAGTTGTGGGTGCAGGAGCCACGCAATTTATTGGAGAGGCGGTGCGGCTCGCCCTGGAAGGAAAGCCGGGGAAATTCATCGCAGTGGAGCGCAAATTTCATCTTCCGAGAAATTTCTCCTCTCCGATCGCGCGGCTGCCAATATGCGAGGGATGCGCGGGAAAATGCTCATTCTGCCAGACGCGCCTCGCAAGGCCACTTCTGATCAGCTATCCTGCAAAGGAGGTAGTTCGCCTTGCCGAGGAAGCGGTTGCGAAAGGAGCAAGGGAAATCCAGCTCACTGGAATGGACACGGGCGCATATGGAATGGATATCGGAACTGACCTGGTTTCGCTCCTGCGCGAACTCCTTAAGGTGAACGGGGCGTTCAGGGTGCGGCTCGGAATGATAAATCCCGGGCACGTGCGGCGGATGGAAAATGGGCTAGTGGAAATTTTCAAGGAAAGGAAAATGTACAAATTCCTGCACATGCCTGTGCAGACGGGCAGCGAAAAGGTGTGCAAGGAAATGAAAAGGCAGCACAGCGTTGCTGATTTCGAAAACTCGGTTTGGAAATTCAGGGAGGAAATTCCGGGCATAATGATTGCTACGGATATTATTGCGGGTTATCCTACTGAAAGCGAGGATGATTACGGGCAGACGCTGGCTATGCTGGAGCAGGTTCGGCCGGATATCGCGAACATTTCCGGATTCACCGCGAGAGCGGGCACTGTGGCAAAAGGGCTGAGGCAGCTGAAAACCGAAGTTGTGAAGAAAAGGACGCGGAAAATACACGAGTTGGTGAAAAGAATCGCTAATGAAAACGCGCAAAAATTCGTCGGGATGCGTATGAGAGCCGTCATGACCGAAAACGGGAAGAATGGGCAGATGAAGGGAAGGGCGGAAAATTACAGGCAGGTGGTGGTGTCAGGAGGGAGCGAACTTCTCGGGAAGGAAATAATGATCAAGATAGAAAAAGCGAGCCACAGTTCGCTATGTGGAAAAATTATGGACTAATGAAGAACTAATTAATCTAATTGTAGAGATATAGATCCAAGGCAGCAGGGATCTGATAGGAGTCGTTAACGTAGAGCACGAATATCCTTCTTACCTTCGCGACGTTTGCCGTTTTCATGTTTTCCGGATCACCGCCTTTGCGCAGTATTTCCGTCCCCTTTTCAGTAGTTACGACTATGAAAAGGCTGTATGGGCTATTGAACGTGCGCTTCAGCTCAGCTTCGCCGGAAGGAAGCTCAAGAAGAGTGCTTCTTTTCACCACGTTTTTTCCGGACGAATCGGTGAAAAAAGCCGGAGTGAACATGCCGTCGGTTATGCGTGCTGCCTCGCGGCTCAGTTCCTCGTCTTTGGAATCGAGTGCTGATTTCACGCTGAACCAGTAGCTAAGGAACGAGATGAATGTTAGTATAAATATCACCGAGGCGACTATCGCGTCGAAGCTGAAATACTGGCCTTTCCTGCAATTTTTTTTGCAGTCCGTTGCACATCCGTTTCTGATTCTCCATCTCATCTTTAGCACCCTGATTGCGAAATCGAGACATTTTCGCCGTCGTTGTAGAAATTAACCGAAGCAAGGGAAGTGTTTATTTCGTAATAGATCTCTCCTGATGGGCTGAACGTGCGTACGCACTCTCCTGCAAGCAATGTGATATTCGCCACCGGATAGGTGTAGGTTGCGTTGTTCCAGCTCCAGGTTATGAATACGAACGCCTTCTTCGAATCCGTTGCCGGCTTGAACTGCACCGCATACGGCTTTCCAAGAATCTGCCTCTCGAATTTCATGGTGTAGTTGAAGCCTGCCTGGCCGCTCATCGCAGTATTCGCATGCGACGCGAAGTTCTCCCCGAACCACTTCACGTAGAGCGATTCCTTTGCTGAGACCTCGCTGCTCTGTATGAAGAATATCGTGAAATAGGCGGCTATCACCATTGCGAGGAAGATTCCGGAATAGACGAAGAACTCGGTTGCAATCTGGCCCTTTGCGCATTCATCTGCATCAGTTCGCGTGCGTTGCATCATTGCAGCATCACCCGGCCGCTCTCCATCTTCGCGCTCACGCTTACGAGCCCTGTGCGTGAAACCGAAAAATCGCCGACATTTGCAAAAACCGGCTCTGAAATCTCGTACATGCCCATGGAAGTGGAGAGATAAATGGTTACCAAATTGCCCGAGACGGTGAGGTTTTTGCAGTTGAAAGGAAGATTGAGCACCATCGTGCGCTTGGAGCCGTTGCCCTCCAGGTAAACCTCGTTTATGTTATCTACGAGCTGCTGCACACTCGCCTTTCCGTGCGAAAGTGAGAGATCCTCAAGACGAAGACCAGAGGAGGAAAGCGCAAGCAGCACTATCGGGACTGAAAACGCGAGAAGTGTTGCTACGCTCACGAACATCTCAAACGCGGACTGCGCCTTCAGGTATTTTGCGTTTTGCTCTCCGTGTTTTGCTCCGGAACCGGAAACCTGGAACTGGAAACTCATTAGCCGCACCCTGCGCGGCCGTCGCCGCACGATATGTCGTTTTCATTGATTATGCCATATGCTTCGAGTGAATCGCCGCTCAGGCGGAAATGTCCCAGCGGGGCATTGTCGCCTACTCCGGTGGAGCACATGCCTAAACTCTTGCATCCGGGCATGCCGCGCACCTTCGCGCCTTCTATCCTGGAGAAGAACTCGAAATCCACCCTGCTGTAATTGTTGTAGTCCGGGAGCTCGCTTCCTCCTGCCCATTTTCCAACGAGCAGCGCCTCCATCCCGAATGTGCTATTCAAGGAAAGCGCGCCGCGCGAAAGCCGCTGCGCGTAAGAAGGCGCACGCCCGGAAGAAATGAAGTAAGCACACACGGTGGCGTCGCGCAGCTTCTCTATTTCGTATGCCGCGGCTCCATTCCTTTTTTGGAATACGCTGTTCGGCAGGGCTGCAGAGACATCTTTCACTGAGGAATTGGCGATTATAAGCACACGGCGCTCTCCGTCAGGGCCGCTGAATTCGCTCATGTTGAAGCCGGGCATCACGACAAAGGGGACGCTCGTCTGCCAGGAGATGCTGAGTTTGCATTCGGACGTGCCCGTGGACCTGGAATAGGTTATTGCCATAAACGTTTCGGTTTCGCTCAGGGAATCGCAGTTGTCCAGGCGCTCGCTTCCGGGCCCGTTGGTTATTATGTACGCGCCGAACTGCTGGTATGCATACGCACCGGTTATTTCCGAGAAATTCCCCACGAGAATGTACTGGCCCCGGAGCGATTCAACGGGGTTTGAGGAAGAGACATCTTTTGCTGAAATCATCGAACCGTAGAAGAAGCCCTGGCCGTCAGAACCGTTTGCGACCTTAATGGGCGCAACGGAGGAAGGCGAAATGCCACCTCTGAAGAATATTTGCTTTTCGGTCGCGTTTTCGGTTCCGAATATTTTCTGCGTCTCCCTTTTTATCATCGGATCCGGGAAACCGCTCACGTTGAACTTCTTCTCAAGATGGAAGGTGCGGTCTATGGAAAGGGTGGAGAGCCGGTCCTGCACGAAAATCGTGACGTTCATGGATGCAGCGAAGGTTACGTGGTCCACCTGGGTGAAATTCTCCGCGTGAATTTCAAAACTTTTCACTTCCAGACCTGCCGGCTTGAGCACTGACTCGAGGTTGTTGAGCCACGCACCGAACGTGTACGTTTCTCTTTCAAAAGAGGAATAGGAGAGGTTTTCCGACTCGAACGCATCCGATTTGCCTTCGAAAACGGAGCTGAAGAACGCGTCCCTCAGGTAGAAGAGCTCGTCGCTCGAATTGTACTTCATTGGATGCGCGATATCAGATGCGTGAGCGTTTATCCTGTAGAGTGCATAATTGCCCGAGATGTCGAAGAAGTTCATGAAGCGCTCCCCGCTCAGTTCGGAGACGATGCCCTGGATGCCTGCTGCGCGGAATTTTTCCGAAGCGGTCTTCTCGGATATTTCCACGGCGTTCACCCACGCAGCGAGGTAGAGGAATATGTACATTATGAGAATGAAGGAGATGAGCACGAAGAAAAATCCCCTGGATGTTTTCGTTCTGAAAGGTGTCGCGGATCGCTGCGCAACTTCCTTTGTTCTGGATTTCATGGAATTACCTGAAAACGCTCAGCCGCACGAGCCCCAGCGTTGCCTTTCCCTCCTTGTAAAGCGATTTTGGCTTGTCGCACTGAGTGGGGCAGATGCTGCTGCTGCAGGTTATATAGCAGTACGGGCTTTCCCTTCCCCTTGGACCGGAATCCGTGTAGCCGAAAAATATCGAATATGAGGAGACCCTGAGCTTGTGGTAAAGGGAATTGTGCGCCTCATCTCTGCAAAGAGACGTCCCATTTGTGGAATATATTTCCAACCAGCTGTCGGATAAGGAGTCCCAGAACTCGAGTGAATAGCCGTATTGGTTGGGAATCAGAGCGCCTACGTGAGCGCATACGCTCTCCGGATCCTTCGTGCTCATCAGGTAGTCAAGCAGCGACATGTCTGCGAAGTCCTTGTCGTCCAACACTTTCGAAGCGTCTGCACTGCCAAGCATCGCGAGGGTGTCGCGCGAGAGGTAACTCGCCTGCATGAGGCCCCCGTAATAGCTCGAGGGAACTGCGGCTATGAAAATAAGGGAGTGGAGGACCACGAGCACGATCGTGAGTGCCACGAATGCATCAATTGAGAATATGAATGCCTTTGCCATCGTTTTTCACTTAATCTCTCAATGTTTAAAAATCTGATTAAAAATCCGGACATTTATGAGCAATTCTCGTATGCAGTGCCGCACCTGTTGCACACAGCATAGCCGGTTTTGCATAAGTCCACGAAGCAGCCGGTGGTGTCGCCTGGAGTGCACATTTTCTTTATTATGCACTCGCTCCATTTGCCTTCCCTGCATGCCCTGTAGCCGGTGCAGTTCTGGAAATTTACGCACTCCGCTTTTTCGCCTGTTATGCATTCCGTTGCTGCAGAAGGCAAGGAAATGCTGCCCGGCTGCCAGAGCGCCTCGGGAGGCACCACGACCGAAGGCAGAGCCACGAAAAGCAGCATCAATATCAGGAATGCATCCAAAAAGATCAGGAGCGCGAACTTTTGCCAGTTGCTCATCCTAACCAAACATTCATTCGTATTTCACGCTTATTTTTTTCTCCTGCTGGGAGAAGATGGCCGGGATGTATGAGCGCACATCGAAAAGGCCGCCCTGGGTTGAGGAGACGGTGATTTTGCACACGCTGGGTTCTTCTTCAGTAATGTTCGCAAACTCTGCTGCCTTTCTTATGGCGCTCTGTTTGTTCCCGAGCGCGTCCACGAGCCCAGCTTCCTTTGCCTGCCTTCCGCTCAGCACCCTCCCGTCCAGAATCTCGTTGAATTTTTCCGCATTCAGACGCACGCCCCTGTTCTCGATTACTATGGATTTGAACTCAGAAAAGATTTCGTCCACGAGCGCCTGTAGTATCGCCCTTTCCTTTTCGCTCATGGGCCGCGCGAAGGAGCCGATGTCCTTGGACTCACCGCTCTTTATCGTGGTTATGTTCGCGCCTATTTTGTCCAGCAACCCGGTGAGGTCGCTCAGCGTCATTATTACGCCTATGCTTCCTGTCAGCGTGTCGGGCTCGCTTATTATATAATCAGCGCCTGTGGAAAGATAATATGCGCCGGATGTTGCGATTTCGCGGAAATATGCGACCTTGGGCTTCTTCAGCCCCTTTATCGCGTCGTATATCTCGTGTGTTGCGACCACGCTTCCTCCTGGCGAATCAACAACGAAAAGCACTGCCTCCACGTCTTCGCGCTTATCCAGGGCTTTTATCGCAGCCGCTATTTCCTCGCTTCCTGGAATCTCGTTGCTGAATAGTGATTGGGGGGTTGTGCGCGTGGTTATCTCGTCGCTTATCTCCACCACACCTATGCATTTTCCGAAAAAAGGGGTTGAAATCGAGGAAAAGAGGAGCATGCCCAAAAACATGAGGAATGTGATTCCGAGAAGAAGCACCCCGCCATATTTCAGCCAGCTGCCCTGCTGCGGCTGTTGGGTCGCAATCTTGAATCGCATGGACATCTTTTCTTGTATTCATTTTATAATTCTTTTCCTGTCAAAACGGATTTATGGACATTACCACAGCAATAGAATTGCTTGTTTTCATATTTCCTGCATACATAGCGAATGCTGTTCCTGTGCTGCTCGGCAGCGGGACGCCCATGGATTTCAGAGGGAATTTTTTTGACGGCAGAAGGGTATTCGGGGATGGAAAGACCATAAGAGGGTTTTTCGCAGGGGTTTTCGGAGGAATTGCTGCAGGCGGAGCGATTTCGTATTTCTACCTTTCTCCTTTTTTCCCTGACGCCAAAACCCAGTTTGTTGCGTTCGCGCTCATGGCGCTCGGTACGATAACAGGGGATGCATTGGGCAGTTTCCTGAAAAGGCGGCTGAACGTTTCTCCTGGAAAGCCGTTCATTATGGACCAGTTGATGTTCCTGGTGGTGGCGCTGCTTTTCGCGCAGCCCTTTTCCTCGCCTTTCGTATATGAGTGGGAGCAGCTCGCGTTCCTTTTCCTGGCTACGTATGTACTGCACGTGGGAAGCAATTTCGCTGCGAATAAGTTTGGGTGGAAGAAGGTACCGTGGTGATCGAATGGCTGAAAAGTTTGCTGGCAAGGAAAAAGAAAAGGATGACGTTCAGAAGGTGGCTGAAATAATAGGGAAAATGCTGAAAATCGGCAATATCGCCCTTGACATACCGAAAATTGGTTTGAGTGTCAAGGAAGAAAGATACAGGTTTGTGCAGGAGTTGCCTAAAAATTATGTTGAAATAAGAAAGAGCGAACCGAACCTCGGTAAGGAAGAAGCGCTCAGGAGAGCTATCACTGCAACGATTCAAAAGGGGGAATTTGTTCTCATAGATAATGTAAGCGTAAAATTGCTCGATATCAGTTACACCGACCCGTTCGGCGCAGTGACATTAAAGCGGCATACCCTCGCAGATTTTGTAAAACAGCTCCCTTAATCTACTTTTTTCTTCAACCACCAGAATTTTTTATCCAGCGCCTTTTCATCCGAATCGGTTTTCAGATATTTTTCATACTTTGGCTCATATTTTATAAGGGGATATACTTTCGTTTTGACCACCCCTGCCTGGATTTTTTTTAGATAATTGACTTTAAACCGGGTTTGGTTTCTCTCCACCTCACCGTAGGACGGATCCAGCATTAATTTCTCGTTTCCGGTTTTTGCCGCAACAAAATAATGCATAATGTAATCGCCCCCTTTCGTGACGCTCTCGATTACGAATATCTGCGCATCAATTCCAAGCTGCCTCAGCACAGTGGCAAGAAATGCGGTCTTCTCAAGACAAACAAGGGAATCCATGCGAAGGAAATCTTCTGCAGTTGCGACGCTCCTTTGTTTTTCCTTCAACTCATTCACATATTTTCTTATAGTCGGACCAAGGGGGGTATTCCTTTGTGAATAGATCCGGTGGGTTACATCCTCCGCTGTTTTCTCCTGAGCCACGGCATTTCCTTTTTCAAAGCCGTTTTTTTTCATCCACTCGAGAACTGCCGGTGTCGCCTCAAGAATCACTCTGTTCGGCTGCTTGTAGTTGTACGCAGGAATAAAAAGGATCTTTTCATTCTTCCCAAAGTATTTGTCCTCTATCAGGGGTCGGTTGCTCTTAACAGGAATCAGGGAAAGCACGGACAGCAGGGCAGCAGAGGTAACGACAACCGCTGTTTTCATTTTTGTCATAAACTGGTTTGATTCTTCCACATATAAAAAAATTTGCTTTTCCTGGAGTCATAAGTCTAGTCAGAACGCATCGCGGCAGGGACGGAATCGGCATTACTTTGTTGAATAATTTCTTTTAAGCATTTCCACAACGATACGTTCGAGCCTCGGCCCGCGGGGCTGCAACGCGCAGGAACAGCTTCGTCGTTCTCGTGTTTCGCGCGGTTTTCTTCGGCTACAGCGATTACCTCAGTATAGTTATGCAACAGCGTAGATCGGCATAGTGCAGTATGCACGTTTTTAAAATTAACCCGCGAATTATGGGCAAAAGACGGAAAAAAATTCTGATGAGTTGATAGCATGGGAGAAAAAATATTGAACGCAATAGTCGAAGGAGGGAAGGCGACTGCAGGCCCGCCTCTCGGGCCCGGGCTTGCGCCTCTCGGAGTGAACGTAGGCGCGGTGGTGGCGAAGATAAACGAGGACACCGGGGCATTCGCAGGCCTCAAGGTTCCTGTGAAAGTGATAGTGAATACTGCAAGCAAAAGCTTCCACGTGGAGGTGGGAGCGCCTGCAACGAGCGAAATGGTCAAGAAAGCAGCGGGGATAGAAAAGGGCGCGGGGAGTAAGGAAGCAAAGGCAGGGAACATAGCTTTTTCCGCACTCACTGAAGTCGCGAAAGGGCTCAGGGGGAAGAGCCAGGGCAGGGGGCTTAAGGAAATCGTGCGCGAAATTGCTGGGACATGCATGAGCATGGGCGTTACCATAGATGGAAAGGACGCGAAGTTAGTGGAGAAAGAAATAAAAGAGGGCAAGTACAATTCAATCCTTGCAGGATAGCATGTTGAAATACGCCCTGATATTTTCCCTGTTCGTTTTTCCTGTGCTGGCAGGCGTTGCATGGACATTGCCTACTTTTGGGCCTATAGAGGCAAAGCCGGTCTTCTTCGGGGACAAGATGGTTGTTGCTTCCTATGACGGCACGATTTATTACGTATACCTGCAGAGCGGGGCGATAGCGCAAAAAACCACGATAGGCGAAGCAGTGGACACGCTCAGGATTGGTAATGGCAGAATAATTGCTGCATCGGGAAGCAAAATAATCATACTGGACAAGAGCGGCAACATAGTACGCACGTTGAACGAGAGTGTTATTTACGGGATCGAGACCGGCGAAGACATTTACGTTACTGGCGCAAGAGGGCTTGAGGCGCTGGATTACGAAGGAAAAATCATCTGGCTCATGCTACAGCAGGGCAAGACGCTCACAGAGCCGCTCCTTCTCCAGGACAGGGTGATTTTTGGCGCAGGGGACGAAATAGTTGTTGCCGGCCTGAATGGAAACGAAATTAGCAGGGTGCGGGTGGCGCAGTTCTGGAAATCAAAGCCGGAGTTCCATGACGGAGTTGTTTACATCGGCTCAACTGATGGCAACATGTACGCAGTCGAACTCAGTATCGGAAAGATATTATGGGCATTTTCCACTGGCGGATGGATAATGTCCGATCCCATATATAATAGGGGCACCGTTTATTTTGGAAGCAATGATGGATATGTTTATGCGCTGAATGCAAATACTGGCGCGTTGGTATGGAAAAAGAAGACAGGCGAAGCGGTGCAGGGAGAGATGGAAATAGCGCAATTAGGCGGTACGGAAGTGCTCATTGTCGGAAGCAATGACAACAGGGTTTATGCACTCGATGTGCGTACAGGAAATGTCACGCTTGCGTTTTCCGCAGGTGGATGGGTGCGCAATCCCACGCTCTACTTGGACAAGCTATACTTCGGCTCGTACGACGGCTCATATTACGCCTACACGCTGAACAGAGCGTGCAGCATAGATTCACCGCTCAGTGGAGAAAGCGTGGGCTATCTTCCTTTTGATGTCAGCGGCAGGGTATTCTCCAGATATCCTGGAGCCAGGGTTTTCGTGCGTATTGACGATTCCATGAGGAACGGGAGCTGGGCTAAAGCAATTGTTTCAGGAAATGACTGGACTCATACTGTTGAGCCCACTGCCTACGAGCCGGGCCGGCTGCTTGTGGAGTGCAGAGTGGGCGACAGTGCAGGGGAAGAGAGTGCGGCTTCGACTTATGTTGTGCTTTACAGGGATATAAATTTGGAAAAGGGAAAAATGAAAATAGAGGCGCCTGCTTCCGTGAACGCAGGGAAAGCGTTCGAAGTGAAGGCAACGGACGCAAACAGAAAGCCACTTGATGAATTCAGGATAATCGTTGGGGGAAAGACCTTTTCCGAAAAAAACGGAACCGCGCTTGTGAATATAACCGAGCCAGGGAGACATTCTATGCTCGTAAGGAAAACCGGATACGAAGATGAGAAAATCGAGATTGATGTAAACTACGATTTATCGGTGATTCTTTCTGCAGTTATTGCGGCAGTTGCAGTAATAGGAGTCGCATTCTACCTTTTCGTATATAAGAAGAAATAAAACAAAAACTATAAGCGGCTGACTTCCTCCACCTGCGCCTGGCTCACGTTCGGAACCGCAGCGATCTTTTCCTCTATCTTGTCCACTCCGCCGCTGTCGCCCATCAGGAATATTATTTTCAGGGCCTTTATTCCGAAACCGACATCTTCGGTTTTCGTGTTGGTTATCTTCACTATTTTTCCTATCTCCTTCAAGGTTTCCTCCATCCTGCTCTGGTCTTCCAAAAATATCTTCAACGAAACCGCGACTTCATTGGCCATGTTTCTCACCATTCAAAAGTCCTGAACCGGTAACTACGGACCGTGGAATCCGCACACGCATTTGTAGGGGTTCTTGACTTCCCTGCAGTGCCTGCACCGTGCGATTTTCTCTCCGCAGTCAGGGCATGGGAATCCGGCGAAATCCCTGGTCATCTTTCCGCAGGTTATGCATCTTTTCATGTAAGCACCTCTGAATCAATATGATTGATACCGAATTAGCAACTACTTTATTAAGAATTAGGATTTAAAATACCTTATTATCCGCACAGAAACAAAATTGAGAACGGATTTTTGCCCTTGTAGTTTAACCTGGACAGAATGTGGCCCTGCGGAGGCTATGATCCGAGTTCAAATCTCGGCGAGGGCGGAATATTCCGGATATAGGGAAAGAATTTGAACGAGTTTACGACAAGATGATATATTTTAAAAGCGAAACGACGATTGAAGGTGCGATGGCTTTGAACGACCCCGACTAAAGTCCGTTTGGACGACGAAGCAAGGTGTAAACATGGCGATGAATCAGTCCACTATATTTGCCTATGGAGCAGCAGGGCTTGCGTTTTTGGGCGCGATAGGCGCATTCACTACTGGAGGGAACATATATGGCCTCGCAGCAGGCGCAGCTGCAGGGCTTGGCGCGGTCCTTGCAATACTCTTTTACAAATACGGGTATATATTCGTGCCGCTTATAACCCAGCAGACGCGGACAGTTGTGCTGACTGATACCGGATACGAGATTCCGCCCGGGCAGGATGTGGTGGTGAAGAAGGGCGCAAGCGGGCTCTATTTCGCTTCGATGTTTTTGGGAATAAGGATTTACGAGAGTGCTGCTGAAAAGTCGCTGGAGCAGAATCTCGCGTACAACGAATATTTTGAGCGCGCGATTTCAAATCTCAAATTCGTCACGAAAATTTCATACCTTCTATATGTGGAGGATGTTACGGAGAAAAGGAAGATAATCGAGACAAGGAAGGCGGAGGCGCAGCTCCGGCTCGCGAGGGAAAAGGACAAGCCCGAGCCTGATGTGCTCAAAATGGACCGCTACGAAAGGGAGGTCTCGAAATGGGAAGGGGAGCTGAACAAGCTCATAAAGGGCATAAAGCCCATGGGCGCGCTTGCGTACGCGATGACCACCTCTACCGGAATAACGAAGGAAGCGGCGATCGCTGCTGTGAGGAATCAGGCGAACGAATTGAAGGCAGTGCTAACCAACGCGCTCAACGTGGAGATAGAGACCCTGACGGCTGACGAGATGCTCAAGACATTCGAATGGGAAAAGATGATACCGTCTGCTGCGCAGGAGCTCGAGGATGCAGTGGTTTAGCGGATTGATGGGGAAGAGTGATTGATTTGGGCAGGTGCTATATTTCCAAGGTCTCGAACTACGAAATTTCCAGAAGGAACATACTCGTACATCCTCCAGAGCCGCCGATCGGGATGCTGTTCGGGGACCCTGGGGACAGCGTGTACATAGGCAGGACCAAGGTGTTCCACGTGCCGTTCTACTGGTCGTACAGGAACGTCACGAACCCACATATAGCAGCAGTGGGCATAACCGGAAGCGGAAAATCGTATTTCATAAAGACGTTTTTGATGCGCGCGAGCTTCGTGTGGAATTCTAACGCGCTCATAATCGACTGGGCAGGCGAATACAGGGAATGGGTGAAGCAGACCGGGGGGAAGGTGGTCTCGCTCGGAAAGGGCTCCTACCTCAACCTTCTCGATTTGGGCGGCATGAAGCCCTATGACAGGATAAAGCAGATTATGAGGACGCTCGAACTGCTTACTGATGTGGGACAATACCCTGAACAGAGGCGGCTCACTGAAATGGCGCTCGAGAAGGCGTACACGAAGGCAAAGTTCAGGATGGACGCTACTGAGCAGAGGGACGAAATAGGGAAGCGCCTGAGCGCGCCCACGCTAAAAGACGTTGTGAAGATATTGGAGGAGCAAAGCAAGCTCGGGACTTATGAATTCCCCGCTGAGCTCGAGAACGCGATTTACCGCCTCAAGCAGTTCATAAAGCCAGGAGAGGATTTCTTCGCGCAGCAGAGCACCATAAGTCTGGACGACATAACGAGCAGCGGGCTCGTGGATCTGGATCTTTCAGGACTTCCCGACGAGACGTTCAGGGCATTGGGTGCGCTTTCCGTGCTCCAGTTCATAAAGGAGAAGATGCGCGCGAGCGGCTGGGCCAAGGAGAAGGGAATACGTCTTTTCATCGTCCTTGACGAAGCATGGAAAATCGCGAAGGAGGAGAGCAGCGACGCGGTGATGATAGTCCGGGAGGGTAGGAAGTACAACTTCGGGCTCATAGTCGCGAGCCAGAACCCCACGGACATAAGCGAGGCGATATTCTCCAACGTCGGTACCACATTCATTTTAAAGGTAAAGTTCGAGAAGTTCCTGGACTATCTGCAGGGAACGCTGAATTTCAGCAACTTCATGCGCGGCGAAATCTCGAAATTCGGGGTTGGGGAAGCGGCTGTAAACATGGCGTTCCACACAGCTGCGCAGTTCCCGAGCACGTTCGTGCTGGATAAGATAGAGGGCGAGGAGCCAATAAGGGAACTTTTCCTTGATTTGGAAAAAGCGCTCAGCAATGAGCAAAAGAGGGATGTGAACATGCCTAAGAGTATTTCGTTCCCCAAGGACGACTTGAGGAAGAAGCTCAGAGAATACGGACTTGGGGAGGAGCGCGTCGAAGAGTTATCGAAACTTTTCGACAAGAAAAACAGGCATTTGGATGTGGTGTCGTTCGTGATATTACTCGAACGGTTCGGGATAGCGAGGAACAACATCGCGACCTTCCTCAAGGACATAAATATAGACGACAGCACTGTCATAAACATATTCACAAAGGCGGACTACAGGAAGGAGGACCTGGGGAGCAGGGACGTAACGCAGGTGATATTGGAAGAGGACTGAATATGGAGGCGGAGAAGCGAGGAGTGAAAAAAGAGTGAAAAAAAATTGAAGAGGGGGTAAGATGGCCAAGGTGTGCATAATCTGCGAGAAGGAACCAATGGGGAAGGCGTACCAGGTGCGCGACGACGCGATAATAAAGGCAATAAGGGCTGTGAAACAGCGTTTTGGCATAGCGAAGAACAACGAATTGTGCGTCGATGAGGGTTGTTTCCAGACGTACCTGGAAAAAAGGAAAAAATTCGAGCGTAATTTCGTGTTCTACGTTGCAGTAGGCGTGATAATCTTCGTGCTCATAAACGGGCTCCAGCTCCTGTACGGGAAATTCAGCATTGTTACTTTTCTTGCGTCGGTGCTCCTCGCAGTGGTTGTTGCAGCGCTCGCCGTGCTCAATTATGCAACGCCTCCAATAGAGGACAGAGGAACTATGCAGGCGCCTGCTGCGCACCTGAAGGAGGAAAAGGAACACGCTAAGCACATGCATTCCAAAGAAGCTGAATTGGCGAGCAGAAGGGCGAAAGGCGCGGCTAAAAACACGAAGGAAAAAATCAGGGATGCGGGAAGGAAATAGTACGATATCAAGGCAGTGGCAGAAGGATGATGGAGCATATGTAATGGAGATACGCGAAATGGAAGATGAGTGGCTGGGATTATGGTTGATATGCAGAAAAAAACCCTCGAGGCGCCGCGCGTGGACGGCTTCAAGGTGTTTGCAAGGATGAAAGGCACGCTCAGGGATGTGGATGCAAAGCTGCGAACCGTCTCGTTCATGGAAGTGGTGGCTGAGCGTGACTGCGTGAGCGCCGCATATGTGGAGAGCAGGGATATAGAGAAGAATCCGTACACCTTTACGCTGTTCAAATTCAGGAGCGACTCCATTGAAGTGCTTTACACTATACCTCCTGGAGCAGCACCAAAGAAAAGGAAGCTGGATATGGTGCGATATTTCTTAAACGTGCTTACTGCGCTCGGTTCCACCTACTCCGTGGAAAATTCCATGGTTTACCAGCTGCTCGACGCGGCGCTCAGGGAAATAAACGACTTCGTCTCCCTTGACTACAACAAACTCTATGCGAGCTGCGATGCGATGAAGAAGGACTATGAGGACATGCTGCGCCGCCTCAAGCGCACCCAGACCGAACTGGATGCGCTCAAGAGGCAGAACTACGAGCTGAAGATGAAGAACGATGAATTGGCGGTGCGGTTGAACAAATTGGAGGCGATGAGCGACGACACTCTTAAGGAAAAGCTGGAGGAATGGCTCGCTGAGCACAACGGCGAAATAAACGTCACCGAATTCTCCAGGATGTACCGCGTACCTGAAGCAAGGGCTGAGGAAATGTTAGACGCGCTCGTGCGCGACGGCTACGTGCAGCCGGCGCGGTGAATTGCCGGAAAACCAAGTGGGGAAGTGCATGCCGGAAATAAGAAAAATAGTGAAAATAAAAAAACAGGAGTACAAATTCGAGCTGCGCAAGAAATACTTCAACAAAAAGAAATTCAAAATAAGGGAAAGGCGGCCCATAGACGTTCTCGTTGCTGGAATCCGCGGCTCGCTTTTTCCAAAAAAGGCGGCGCCAGGAGGCGGGAAAAAACCGCTCGTAACTATCGGGGTTTTTGCGCTGCTGCTCGCTGCGTTTTTTTTCCTCCTCCTTTCTCCAGCCAAAACAACTCCGGTGGAGGAGAACATTACTCCGGCGGCCCCGAAACTCAGAATCAGCGTAAATGGAAGCGGAATAGCGAGTTCAGGAGCGCTTGTAGCAGACAAGAGGACCGCATACTTTCGGCTTGCATACTCGGCAGAAGGCGCGGATTCGGTGAGTGTAAAGACATCAATCTATTCCGAGCGTATACCGAATCAGGTTTTCATTCTCGCGAGTCGCATGGACGAAGCAACTACCTATCCTAAGTTCAGGCAGGCGCTCGGGAAACGCCTCGGTGCAAAGGGCTTCGCGCTCAACGACATTTCCTTATGGCAGCTCGAAACGCTGCCTGAAGGAGCTATGCTCATAGTGCCTTCCGGCCTTGTGCCCGAAAAGCTCATTGGAGAAGGCAATGCGAACATCGCGAGCATTGCGAAGCGCGGAGTGAACATTGTTTACATAGGGCAGAAATTTGACTTCTTTCTGAGCGAAAGCGGCAGCACCAGGAAAATCAGCCAGGAGGCGCTTTCCAAATTACCTTTCACTTTCGAGGTCGCGGCCTTAAAGCCGAACGGCGAACTTTTCCTTTCCTCCTCGCTATACAAGGTCAGGACCACGCGGACCGCACAGAGCGCGCTCCTCTACGGCATGATAAGCAAAGGAAAGGTCGGCAATGGAACGGTCCTTTTCGTGCCGCAGACGCTTGACGGTGGTTGGGGTGGAATTCCAGAGCATGCAGCAGCTGACATCGAAAAAATAATAACAGAGATGAAATGGACTGATCCGGAGGCAGAACAGGAAACCGAGGCGGAGTTCGCGGAAAACAGGACTTTCCATTCCTTCTTCTTTTCTCCTGCCTTTTCGGAAAGGGAAAAAACTCTTGTTGTGCGGGTCGTTGCGTCGAGCGCAGTGGGCGGAGGAGGCACGGCTGCACAGCAGAACCGCAGCGAAACCGAGAAGATGCGCGTGCTCTATCCGCGCTCTGATGTGAACGGGGATCTTTTTTTCATAACCGGCGGGCCTGGAACCGTTTCCGGAAAGGTTACCAGGGAAAACACCAATTTCATAGTCATGCTCAATGAGAACAGTTCGGAAAAGCGCAACCTCTTCATTTCAATAGAAAACGTCTCGGGAGAGGAGGCACAGCCCAGACACTCCATAGCCGGCTCCTCTGCAAAAGTGGAACTTTTGGGCAGCACGCAGTTCGCAGAGCGCCTTGACCTGGATGAGGGGATTTATCTCGCATCCATAGTGGATGAGGCGAAGAATGCTTATGCACGGGCGCTCGTGGTCATTGCCGATGCCGAATTCTCCTTACTCACTGCGGACTGGACTAAGGGAATATTCAGGTTCGCAGCGCTCGCAGATGGAAAGCAAGTGAAGATAAAAAAGCTCCGCGTCTCGGTGAATGGAAAGTACAATTATTCGTTCACTGCTGCCTCGGAATTCACAATCGACCTTGAGGACAAATTGAGAGGGCAGCCGCTTCCCGATGGCGCACACACCTTCGACTTCGAGTTCAACGAAATAAAAAAGCGAATAACGCTATCCAAACCCGAGGGCTCGAACCCTCTGCTTCTGCCCATCCTGGGCGTATTGCTTGCAGGAGGCCTCGCGTTCGGTGCAGTGTATTTGGGTGCGCTCATGCGCAAGACGGAATACGCGCTCGACATACCGGATTTCCCGCCACTCGCCCTTCTCAGAATACCCGTGAAAAAGGATGCGGTGCTCGGGATAATGGAGAAGGTCAACGAGGACTACAGATGGAAAAACACCCCCCTCCGGCTTGAGGAGATAAAAAAGGGCTTCAAGAAGATAATATACCAGGGAAAGCCGGTGTTCATAAGCGACTACAACCTTGAATACATACTGGACGAACTGAAAAACAAGAATGAAGTGAAGAGTGCACTGAACTATTTCGGGCTTTCGAAATGGGAGAAGGAGACCGGGAAGACGATGGCATACTTGGCTGTGCAGAGGAAGGTGAGGGACATCTGCATAAACGAGGCCATTCCATTCAGCAGGCCAGGGGAGAGCAATGAATACGACATGCTGCTCAAGGTCTTGGGGCAGAATGTTTTTGTTTACATAGTGGAGGATGCACCTGTGCAGCGTGAGGAGAAACTCTCGCTCGCTCTCAGGGTAATGCCAAAAGGCCTGGTGGTGCTGCTTTTCGAGAACAGCGAGGGAAAGAAGGACTTCGAAGACACCATAAATTCCGCTTCCGAGAGCACCGGCGTGATAAAGATGGAGATAATGTCTGGCTCGATAAACCCGCTCACCATAAATGAATTCGAGAAGATGCTCAAGGAGATGAAGAGCATATGACCTGACACCGCTCCGGAAAA
>JBGFRX010000012.1:0-27634 GCA_041694885.1 Microcaldota archaeon
TTAACGAACGATGTTTCTAAAACATTGAACGAACTTGCCACCAACATTGTGGTGCAGCCTATGCAGGTGGAAGACAGTATAAGGGGCGGTGTAGAACAATTCCGAGTAGCGCAGGAAGGAGCTGAAAAACAACTCGAAACTGAGGAAGGCAGCGGGGCGGAGAAAGAAAAGAAAGAATCTGGCAAGGAGGGCGCAAAGGAAACCGAAGAAGAAGAAAAGAGGAAAAAACAGGACGAAGAGGCGCGCAACTAAACTGAAAAGAAAAGCAATGGGTGAGGGCACGATGGGCGGGTTGCTCTATTCTGCCGAGGGGCTCTATTCCATTTCGAAATGCGAGGACGCGGCGAGGATATGCGAATCCCTTCCTGGGAAGATTCCGAAAAGTGAATAAAATGGAAAATTGCCCGATTTCCTCAACGAAGAAATCGAGCCCGTGCTTCATGTGCCTTCCAACTGGTTCATCGCGCATGCGGCCGATTCTTTTCACGATTCGTTCCTTTATTGATTTGTCCTAAAACTCTTCAGCAGCTCGTCCACGCGCACGCTCTGCACTGTGCATTTTCCCACGGAAGTTTCTCCGCTTTTCCCGGAATAAGAGACCACGAATGCCCTTTTCGGCGAATGCGCTTCCATGAACGCGCGCAGGCCGCTCGGGATTTTGCCTGCATCCTTTCCATAATGCACTTCGTCCAAGGCCGCGAGCGCCTTGCCCCTGATGTATTGAATTCCGGATTTTTTCACATCCTCGTCGAAAAGGGCGCGTGCATCAGGATCGTCGAGCGAAACATATGGCTATTTTTCAAGCAGCCAGCGCCAGAGCGGAATGTAAGCTATTCCATCTTTTCTCTCTTCCAGGTCCATTGTCAATATTATGAGTTCTTTTGCGCCGAACCGCTTCCTGAATTCATGCAAGCCCTCGCTTTCGCGCTGGTCGATATCGTTGCTATAGCTCACGTTTATTGCGGTTAATTTTCCGTCTTTTTGTTTGAGCACGAAATCGACTTCCTTTGCACCCTTCCAGTAACAGACATCCTGGCTGCGTCGCTTTAGCTCCAAAAAAACCAGGTTTTCCGCAAGTCGTCCGTCATCTTTTGAGAACCTGAGTGCAACTGCATTCCTCAGTCCATTATCTACGCAATAGGCCTTGCTTGGGTTTGCCTGTTGTGTTTTTAGGGAGTAGCTGAACATCTGCGTCAAGTGGACTATGTTTGCGTCAACGAGGTAAGACAGGTAGTCCAGCACCGTCTCCTTGCTCACCTTCATCCCGTTTTTTATCGCATTATAATATGCGTTTATGCTGAAAGGAGACGCTACGTTTGTTATCAGGAACTTGCTCAGCATCTTCAAAAAAGGCATGTTCCTTACTGAAAACCGTTCGATTATATCGCGATAAATCATGACTTCATAATACTCGGATAAGATTTCGTTTTTCAGTTGCCCGGCAAGCGCGATCTCCGGAAAGCCTCCATAATCAAGATACTCTCCAAATAGTTTTTTTATTACGAATCTTGCGTTGGAATAGGCAAAGTCCTTTTCAAGCTTCAACCCCTTGAATCTGAGGAATTCGCTGAAGCTCAGGGGAAAAACGTGGAAGGCGAGAGTTCTCCCCCGCAGGCTCGTTGCTATCTCCCTGCTAAGGAGCTTTGAGCTTGAGCCGGTCAAATACACTTTCACCTTCTCTTTTTCCGAGACACGCCTCACAAATCTCTCCCACCCTTCTACGTTCTGGACTTCATCAAAAAACAGGTATTTCCGTATGGTCTTATTGCCTGGGTAAAGCTCATAGTATGCTTCGAGCAGGTCATCCAGCTCATCGAGAGCCAGCGGATAAAGCCGGTCGTCATCAAAATCCACATAAAGCATCCTGTCTTTCGGCACGCCTTTTTCCATCA
Organism: Microcaldota archaeon; assembly: GCA_041694885.1. Classification (GTDB taxonomy): domain Archaea; phylum Micrarchaeota; class Micrarchaeia; order Anstonellales; family Bilamarchaeaceae; genus JAHJBR01. The sequence goes on from JBGFRX010000012.1 coordinate 1,893, forward strand.
ACTCATTCATAAGCTGATAAAAATAGAACGTCTTGCCTGACCTGCGAGAGCCAACAAGGGTGATTATCTTATTCGTTTCCGGAATTAAGAGTTCCCTTGAAATTACCCCGGGCAGCTTGCTTTCGTGAAACTCCTTTATGAGGTACTTGAAAATTTCCGTCTTTTTCATGGTCTTGTATATAGGACTACTAATTTAAAAATGTATTCTTTCATGAAAGACCAGTCAAAACGCAGAACCCGAAAACCATCTGTAATGCCCTTCCTCCCTTTCGGGCATCACGACTTCGTTTCTTCGAACGAAAAAAATTCTGAAACCATCGGTAGATTTTTAAGCGGTTAATTTCATATTAAGGTCAAGTTCTCGTCTATTATATTGGAAGGCAGGAAGACGCGTATGATTAGGGCCCTTGGCTTCATAAATAGGAGGCGTGAACAAGGCATGGAAAAGATAAAGCTCGAGATCGCAGGCGAAATCTCCCTTTCCGAAGACGTGGGAGCGACTATGAAGAAATGGAGGGAAATATTCAACATCTCCCAGGTCGAGCTCGCGCGCTATCTCGGCATAAGCGTTTCCACGGTGAGCGATTACGAGGCGAACAGGAGGAAAAGCCCTGGCACTGGCGTGATAAAGCGGCTCGTGAACTCGCTTTTCGGGATAGACCGGCAAAGGGGCGGCCCGGTAAGCCAGAAGCTCCTCGAGGGCGAGAAGAACGTCGAGGACTATTTCGAGGTGCATGAATTCGCGAGGGGGATGAGCATAAAGGACTTCGCAGCGCTCATTGAGGGAAAGGTGCTCACCAACCAGGACCTCATGGATACCGGCCAGATTTACGGGTACACGCTCATTGATTCGCTCAAGGTCATACTGGAAATGCCGTTCTCGTACTTTCCGCGCATGTACGGCCACGTTTCGGAAAGGGCTTTCATTTTCACTGGGGTGAGCACCGGAAGGAGTCCCATGGTCGTAATAAGGGTTTCGCCTTCGAAGCCGAGCGTGGTGGTGCTGCACGGAATAGACGACGTGGACAAGCTCGCGCTCAAAATCTCGGAAAGGGAAAGGATTCCTCTCATCGTTACCAAAATGGACATCGGGAAGATAAAGGAGAAGCTGGACAGGATCTGAATGGCGCGCGAGGATGAATGCGGGCAAGTTTAAATTTTTGTTTATAAGAAACTTTATTTCTCTGAATACCATTTTTCGTATTCTTTATGGGTTCCAACAAAGCAAATCAGCTTTTCCTGGCTTTCACAAACGTAAACAATCCTGCATTGCCCGATTTCCTCAACGAAGAAATCGAGCCCGTGCTTCATGTGCCTTCCAACTGGTTCATCGCGCATGCGGCCGATTCTTTTCACGATTCGTTCCTTTATTGATTTGTCCAACTGCTTCAGCATAGCAATTGCATCCGCGTGCATAGAAACCTTGAAGCTCATAATTCGATGTCTTCCCGCCTGGCAAAATCTTCAATGGAAACAGCTTTTTTCTTCCCGGATTTAATCTCGGATTTCATGAAGGCGACTTTCCGTTTTACCATGCCCTCTTCAATGAAATCGTGCATATTCTTTAGGCCAAAATGCTCGTTATAATGGAGCACCGTTAGCCGTATCGCCTCGGTCTTGTTCGCAGCTATTTTCTTCTCTACCATGAGTTTGAGTATCTCTTCCGGAAAACCTTCAAGCTTAAGATTCATCATCATTTTATCACCATTATATGTATATATTGTGTGTATTTAATAATGTTTCTTAATTTGTCCTAAAACTATTCCCTAATAGCTCCTTATTGAAATTCGTATTTTCCCTATGATGTGAGGCACCATGGGCCAATCCTGCGGACTTCGTCCGCAATCCCTTCAGCAAAGCTGAAGGAGCCCGTGGCTTCCGATATTGATGGCTTTAGGCAAAAGCCACATCCAAGATAGCGTAGGGTGCGCTGTACGAGTTCAAGATTTCCCTATCTCACTAATTTCGCGGTTCAAGACGTTCCTCAGCATGTGCCTAAAGACGTTCTGAACCGGAAACGGGAAACCCGGAACCGGCAATCGTGTCATTCCAATATTTCATTCTTTGATTTCTTTTAAGAAACTGGCGACTTGGGTATAAGCCTGTAACGGCTTAACAGCGCCATCTGTAAAAGCTTCAATCTGATACAACCCCATTGAATTTTCATCTTGGAATCTTTTTTTTATTACAGCTAAGGAATGTTTCATCAATTTTAATTTATCTGGCGTTAATAGCTTGCTTTTTATTTTGCTATTGAAATAGGCAGCGGCATTTTTTGGAGAATTATTGAAAAAGGTCAGCGAATAAATATCGTAATAATCTTTTTGCTTAGCCCTGCCATCAATTGCCTGACCTTTTAGTATTAACGAGGCTATCAGATCAGCTACTTTGATTGTTGTCTCAGCATTTCCGTTTTTTGGAAGGACGGTATTAACTTCCTGTTCAAAATTAAAATCAAAGGCAATATTGGACCCTTCAAATGCAAAAGCTTGAAGATCATCCTGTATGTCCCGAATATGTGCATAACGAAGACCTTCTTTATCGCATAAGAAATCCAAATGAATCGCATAATCCAGATTATCCACTGGTGACGTTACTTTTTTTGAAAACTTGAATTCATTTTCTTTCTGATATCCCAAGGTCAAAACACTTTTGCATATTGTTTCATATTTTCTCATAATTTTTGTTTTTAATACAAAATCAATATCTATTGAGCCACAATGCGGAAAAAACTTATTTGAAATAAAATAAGGTGCCCACCCTCCAGCAAGTATCATGTCATCCTTGTATTGCCTCAATGCTATTCCAAGCTCTAGTAAGGCGGATTTTGAGGCTTCTGTTTCATTGTTATTATACATAGTTTACCCCTTCTTTATCCAATCTTTCTCGATTTTTTTGTATAGGGCTTCGGCAGCTTCTTCCCCTCTCGCAGGGTAATTGAGAAGGTCTACATAAAGTTGCACATTTGAAACAACATTGATGCCATTGATATTTTGACTTCCATAAAAAATATGATCATCATCCGGGATTGCAAAAATTATATTTCCGGTTTCTTCAATAGGTGCTAAATCAAGCAGTTTCGCCCATTGTTTGGCATCTTTTTCAGATTGAACATATATATGGATATTGGTTGGGCGTACATATGGTGCTACCTGCAAAGCTCCAACCAATGTAGTTAATGCATACGAAGGACCACTTTTGGTTTTTACTTGCTCCAAAAATTTTCCCATATCATGTTCATATGAATAATAGTGAACAAATCTGTGCCGATTATTATATTGATTATATGCACCCCAGCGTTTTAGCAACACCCATGGATTTATGATTTTAAATTCACCTCGATGGGATTCTCTTATTGCATATTTTCCTTTCAGCAATGTATGGGCCACTGTATGCGCTGTGCCTAATGAAACACCTGATTCTTTTGCAAGGCTGCGAAGATCCCATGTTTTAGGCCATTTCACCAGCAATACTCTAATAATCCTTGAAGCACTCATCTCGAACAGATTTTTTATTTCTACCATGATTTTATTATGTTCAGGTAGCTTTATAAATGTTCAAGAAACCTGAACATAGTTTTTCCCGTCTTTATGTTCAGTTTTATTTATAAATGTTCAGAAAAGCTGAACATGAATATAAACAACTGTCTATAATGTTAAATTTGTACATAGTTTAGCTCAAATTCTCCATCAATCCCATCTGTGAAGCACCATGGGCCAATCCTGCGGACTTCGTCCGCAATCCCTTCAGCAAAGCTGAAGGAGCCCGTGGCTTCCGCGCACCCGTGGTGCTTCAGTGAGCTCCGGGCTTGCACCTGGAGAAGCTTGCAACAAATGCCTCAAAGATTCTTCAGCAGCTCGTCCACGCGCACGCTCTGCACTGTGCATTTTCCCACGGAAGTTTCTCCGCTTTTCCCGGAATAAGAGACCACGAATGCCCTTTTCGGCGAATACGCTTCTATGAACGAGCGCAGGCCGCTCGGGATTTTGCCTGCATCTGACCTGAGCTTTACTTCGAGCGGCACTATTTCGCTGTCAAAAGCGAGCACGAAGTCCACTTCTGCGCCGCCTTTGGTGCGCCAGTATTTCATGCTGAAGCCCTTTTTCAGCAGCTCCGTGAAAACGTAGCTCTCGAAAAGCTTCCCCTCGTTTTCCATGTTCTGCGGAAACTCGCCGCTTATCGCGTTCCGCATTCCGTTGTCCACGAAATAAAGCCTGGGTTGCTTGACCGCTTCTTTCGCCTTGCTGGAATAGAACGGCGGAACGCGCACTATCAGGTAGCTTTTTTCCAATGCGTCCATGTACTTTTTCAGCGTCTGGAATGACATGCCGAGCGCCGAGGAAATGGCATCGTACGAAACCATGCCGCCCATATTGAAGGAAAGATGACGCACGAGCTTCTCAAGGCCCGCCATGTCGTTTATGGAAAACGTCTGGGCAACGTCCTTGTAAACGAGCGTGGTGTATATGTCCCTGAGAATGGTCTTTTTCATCTCCACATCAGGAGTGAGCACCACTTTCGGATAGGCGCCGAAAATCGCGTGCTCCCAGATCATGCGGCGCAGCGTTTCCTCGCTGTATTGCTTCTGACTCTGGGAAGAAAGGAACTCGGGCAGGGAAAAGCCATAGAGACGCAGCACGGTCGCCCTTCCCACGAGATGGGAGAGCACGTCCTTGCCAAGAAGCGTTTCTGAAGACGACGTGATGATGAGTTTGTGCCCTTTATCGGACAGGTATTTGAGCTTTATGCCTGCATCCTTTCCATAATGCACTTCGTCCAAGGCCGCGAGCGCCTTGCCCCTAATGTATTGAATTTCGAATTTTTTCACATCCTCGTCGAAAAGGGCGCGTGCATCCGGATCGTCGAGCGAAACGTAGGATGCGTTTACAGATGGTGCGAGCTTTGCTTTCACGAGCGTCGTCTTGCCCGCCTGCCTTGGACCCACCAGCGCAACGAGATTATAGGCGGCAAGGCGCTTCCCGAACTCGGTAATCAGCAATCGTTCAACGTACATGGATAGGTATATTACTTATATATTTTTAAAGATTTACCTTACTTTTATTAAAGTATACATTACTATTTTCCATATATAATGGGTAGCAGGGAAAAAAGCTTTAAATATTTTTCTTTCCATTATCCGTTGCAACAAACCTAATCTTAGTGTCGGAACGATTTTCCGAAATCCGAAACAGCACGTGCTTACAAAAACGGAATAAAAGGTGAAAATTATGGCAAGACAGGTAGGAGGACAGGAGGGGTATGTTATGCCCGAGGGCGCGCAGCGCGTGCTCGGAAGGGACGCGATGAGAATAAACATCGCAATAGGGTATGCGGTCGCGAACATAATAAAGACCACTTTGGGACCGAAGGGAATGGATAAGATGCTGGTCTCGGATTTGGGAGATATAGTCATTACCAATGATGGTGCGACGATTCTGGAGGAAATGAACGTGGAGCACCCTGCGGCAAAGCTCATGGTGGAAGTCGCGAAAACGCAGGACAAGGAAGTGGGGGACGGAACGACCACGAGCGTGGTCATAGCTGGAAACCTTCTGAAAAAAGCAGGAGACCTTCTGGACCAGAACATCCATCCAACCACGGTGATAAAGGGCTACGAGCTCGCCGGAAAAAAGGCAGAGGACGTACTCAGGAAAATTTCGGACAAGGTAACGATGGAAGATGGGGAAGTGCTGAAGAAGATAGCGCTCATCTCGATGGGCTCGAAGGGGATAGGGAGCGAAGGCGAGAAGGCGAAGATATCCGACCTCGTTGTGAAGGCGATCAAGCAGGTCGTGGAGAAAAAGGACAACAAGCTCGTCGTGGATACGGACCTGGTAAAAATAGAGAAGAAGGCGGGCGGAGAAGTTATGGACACGAACCTCATCGCGGGCGTGCTTGTGGACAAGGAAGTCGTGCATGCAGGGATGCCCAAGGAGGCGAAGAACGCGAAGATAGCGCTCATCGATGCTGCTCTTGAAATAGAGAAAACCGAGACAGACGCCAAAATAGAAATAACGAGCCCAAACCAGATGGAGGCGTTTCTCAAGCAGGAGGAGAAGATGCTCAAGGACATGGTTGACAGGATTTCTGCAACTAACGCGAACGCGGTGTTCTGTCAGAAGGGAATAGACGACGTTGCGCAGCACTATCTCGCGAAAGCAGGGATAATGGCCGTGAGGAGGGTGAAGAAGAGCGACGTAGAGAAGCTTGCAAGGGCAACGGGCGCAAAGATCGCGTCCTCACTGGAGGACCTGAGCGCAAAGGACCTCGGGTTCGCAGGAAGCGTGTACGAGCGCAAGATCGCAGGAGAAGCAATGGTGTTCGTGGAGAACTGCAAGGATCCGAAGAGTGTCACGATTTTCGTGCGCGGAGGAACCGACCACGTGGTGAGCGAGGTGGAAAGGGCAGTGAAGGACGCAATAGGCGCGGTTTCCGCATCTCTTGAAGACGGCACCTACGTAACTGGAGGAGGGAGTATAGAGATGGAGCTTTCGAAGGAGCTCATGTCCTACGCAACGGAGATAGGAGGAAGGGAGCAGCTCGCGATACAGGCGTTTGCGGAATCGCTCGAATCCATTCCCCGTACGCTTGCGGAGAATGCAGGAATGGATGCGATAGACACCATTGTCGCGCTCAGAACCAGGCACAAGGGCAAAGATGGGAAATACGCGGGGGTTGACGTGATCGCAGGCCAGGTTGGGGACATGGAAAAGAACGGCGTGCTCGAGCCGGCAAAGGTGAAGAAGCAGGCGATCGCAAGCGCAACTGAAACAACGCGGCTCGTCCTTAGAATCGATGACATAATAAGCTCCAAGGGCAAGAGCGGCCCACCTGGCGGTGGACCAGGAGGGCCTGGAGGAATGGGCGGGCCAGGAGAGGAAATGTAAATTTTCCTTTTTCATTTCCCGTTTCGCTTCTTTTTTTTCTTTCCTCTTTCCGTTCGCTTTTTCCCGTTCTTCGTTTTCCGCTTTTTCGCCTCGTTATTTTTCCCAGTCTTTCTCGTTCGGTTTTTTCGTTTGTTTTCATTCGCACAGGTATTTTTATTGTGAATGAATTCTTCGAATCTTTTTGCAACGACTTCGGCAAGCATTTCCCGCGCCTGCTTCGTATTCCAGGCGATATGCGGCGTAAGGAGGGCATTTCTTGCTGTAAGCAGGGGATCGCCATTTTGCGGCGGCTCTTTTGAAAAGACATCTACGATTGCGCCGCGTATTTTGCCTTCGTTTAATGCGTTGGCAAGTGCTGCCTCAACAACTATGCTCCCCCGTGCAATATTCACGACTACTGCAGAATTACCGAGCGCGCTTATTTTTTCCCTGTCAAAGAATCCGCGCGTCTGCGCGGTTCCCGGAAGGGCAATGACCACGATTTCCGCATCCGCAAGGAGCTTGTCGAGTTCGCGATATCCGGCAATGGCGTCTTCTCGTTTTCTATCCCAATAGAAAACGTTCATTCCAAACGCCTTCCCAATTTCGGCGATTTTTTTTCCTATGGAGCCAAAACCCAGAATTCCGAGTTTTTTTCCACCGAGCTCTTCAGCTTCGAATCCGCCTCTTTTTCCCCATTCATCCATGCGCAGAATTGCAGGCCTGCGGTAAAAATTCAGGAGCTGGCAGAATACGAATTCTGCGACTGCCTGGCTCGCATAACCGTGCGCGTTTGAAACCGTAATGCCGCGCTTTTCAGCAAGTGCCAAATCCACACAGCTATAATCCGATATGGTTAATCCGATGTACTCGAGATTCCGGCATTGTTCAAACACGGCTTCGTTTTTGTAATCCAGAGCGTCGCTGATGACGTAGTGGGAATCCCGGATTTCCTCCACAAGTTCCTTGAGCGATGCGGGATATTTCGGCGCTGTTTCCATGGAAACGCCGCTCAAGCCCAAAAGCGAGATTTTTTTCAGGAAGGGTTGCGGTTGCCGCAATATGAGTTTCAATTTCTTCACTTTCCATCACCATAGACCTTATAAGAGAGGCAGCCGCCCTGGCATGGCCTGCCGCATGTTTTGCATGCGCCGAACGACGGCTTTTTTCTTAGTCGTGCCTCTTCGGACTGGAAATGAAAAATCGCGTCTGCGAGCTCTTCCGCGCTTTTTATCGGCCCTTTCTTCACATCATCCAATATTGTGCAGAATTGGACCGTGCCATCCGGGCGCACATAGGATGCGACATTGCATGTCTTGTCCAGATTTGAGTATTCTTTGAATTTTTCAAAAACGCCTTCCGGGAATATGCATTTCTGTACTGGCCGCACTAGCTCGAGATTCACTCCGAATTCGAAGCATTTGGAAATAAAGGCGGAAAGAATACCTCCGATTTCAACGAAATTTTCATGCCTTACGTAATCGCGCATGTTTTTTGCAGGGCTGGTGATAGACCATGCTATTGGTATATCGAATGCTGCGGCGATTTCCAGCAGCCCCATGTATTCGAAATTCGCCCCGTGGAAATTTACTCTAAGTTTAACGCGTTTCCCGCTCCCATGGGCATATTTAAGATTGGCCAGAAACGTCTTCCGGTGGCTTTCGTCACAAAAATGCACCGGCTCGTAGTGAAAATAGATGGCATCAACAGCAGGACTCGAGGCAACGATATTTCTGTTCTTCATGCCGAAGGAACCATTTGTGAAAAAATTGACCATCAGACCAACGTCTCTTGCAGAATCAATGTAAGAACCGATATTCTCCATAATAAGCGGTTCCCCGCCCAGGATAGTTATGCTTTCCAAGCTTGGTAAAACCTGCTTGAACCATCCGCCGATTTTTTTAAATTTCGCAACAGGCATGATTTCGTCGCTTTTCTGGCCTTCTGCATAGCAATAAGGGCATTTTTTGTTGCAAGCGTAACTTATGACTATTTCCGGAGGACATTTTGTATTATGGTATATCCGTCCAGCTTCCGGTCCCTTGGCGTCTTTAAGAGGCGCAACCGATATTGCACTCCGCATGGAATGCACTATGCTGCGCAATGTTTATAAAGTTATTTTTAGTGGTTATACAAGATAAAAAAGTGCATGAAGAAATTGCGCGAAAGACGGTTTTCTTCTTTTCGTTTTCCAACGCGTAGATGAAAAAGGTGGAAAAAATACGTCGGCTTTTGGGAAACATTTATATAACCGCTATGGCATAAGGCATGTGCGGCCAGGAAAAATGCAAAGGCCCAGGTGCCGGAATGCCAGACGTATTCGACAAATTCAGGGAATATTCTGTTGCGGAATTCTTCAAGAAGAACAGGCAAATGCTCGGGTTCTCGGGCAAGGTCAGGAGCTTGACGACCATAGTGCACGAATACGTCACGAATTCTCTGGATGCATGCGAAGAGCACGGGATTCTCCCTGAAATAAAAGTAGAGCTGAAGGAGCTCGGCAACGGGAACATATCCGTGAAGAATATCGACAATGGAATGGGGATTCCTGAAAAATTGATAGGAAAGGCGCTGGGCCAGATGCTTGCCGGAACGAAATTCGCAAGATATGCGCAGCAAAGGGGCCAGCAGGGGATAGGGGCTGCTGGATGCACGATGTATGCGCTGCTCACTACTGGAAAGCCGGTTTACGTCGAATCCAGATATAAAGGGGTATTGATAAAATGCCGGCTCGCAATTGATTTCAAGTCCAACGCACCTGTGCTGAGCGAAGTAGTGAAAGAAGAGAACAGCAATGGAACAGGGGTTTTGGTCGAGGCGGAGTTCGGGAACGTGAAATACGATTCAGGCCCTTATGGGGTATACGAATACCTCAAAAGGACCGCGATAGCGAACCCGCACGCGCAAATCACATTGGTGGAGCCGAACGGAAATACGGTTCTGTTCCCGAGAAGCGATGAAAACATCCCTTCCAGGCCAAAGGACGTGCTTCCGCACCCGCTGGGAATAACTACCCATGATTTGATTGATTTTGCGAAAAAGGAGAAGGAATATTCCACAATGCAGCAATTTTTGCAGGAGCGGTTCGCAAGAGCCAGCGCTGCAAAAGTGCAGGAAGTGAAGGCGCTTGTCCCTGAACTGGACTTCGGGAAAAATCCGAAAGACCTGAGCTGGGAAGAAGCGGAGAAAATGGTAAAGGTGTTTGCGCAGGTGAAATGGATAGCGCCTGCAACTGACAGCGTGGTTCCCATAGGAAAGGAGCAGATAGAGAAGGCGATGAAGAACATACTCATGCCGGAATTCATTTCGGTTACGGAGCGCAGTCCGAAGGTGTTCAGAGGGGGGATTCCTTTTCTTGTCGAGGCAGCGGTTGCCTATGGGGGAAATTCCGGAAGAGTAAAGGCAGAAGGCGGAAGGAGTGGGGACATACTAAGGTATGCGAACCGCGTGCCGCTGCTGTTCGACGCTGGCGGCTGCGTGCTTACCGAGGCGGTGAAGAACATCGACTGGAAACGCTACGGGATAAGGAATTTCGACGAGGAAGCAATTACGGTTTTCGTGAATTTCGCTTCCGTGCACGTTCCGTATACGGGCGCAGGGAAGCAGGCAGTTGCGCAGGACGAGGACATAATCGACGAGATAAGGAATGCGGTGCAGGAGGCCGCGCGCTCCATGCAGAGGTATGTGGGAAGGGTGGTGCGCGAGCGCGAAAGGGAGGGAAAGAAAAAGTCGGTGCTCAGGTATACTGAGCAATTGTCGAAGGACCTTGCGGAACTCGCTGGAGAAAAAAATCCCATCGGGTTGCAGAAGATGCTCATGGAGATAGTGGAAAAGAAATACGAAGGCGAGGCGAACGGAGAAGAAGTCGCGAACGCAGAAAAGAAGGAAAAATTGGATGAGGAGAAGGTTCCTGAAGAATAAAGAAGTGGTGTTTATGAATCCAAAGAAAAGTCCGGAAGAAAGCGGTGTCAAAACCCAAAACCCGAAACGCGAAACCCTGAAGCCGCTGGGAGGGAAGGAGACGCTTGCGCGGTTGGAGGGAATGGGGAAAAAATTAGTGCAGGACGTGAGGGAAGGCGAGGAGCCGAAATTCTCCATGCCCCTCAGGAGCAGGAGCAACATAATTTACGATGAAGGAATGAAGTTTCTGCGCATAGGTGCCAGGACCGAGGAAAGGAAATTCGTGAGCGTGGGCCAGGCGAAAAAGTTCATGCAGACAGTGGCGATTGCGAACAAGGCGAGGAAGTTCGTGAACGAGGATTTGCACACTTCCATCAGAGGTCTTTACTACCAGTTGAAATTCACATTGGGCGAGGACATAGATGAGGAACTATTCTCCGAGCAGAGCGAATCGAACGAGCTCATAGAGGATTTGGAAGTCGCGCTTTCCGTAAAGAGGGAGGATTTCAACCTCACCACGGACAGGAAAGGAGTGGTCGCAGGCCCACTCAGGATAAAGGATAAGTTTGCGGGCGAGGAGACGATCATAGATGGTACGAAAATGGGAAGGAGCGGATGGATGGTACCGAGCGACGTGGACAACGGAATGGAGTTTGTGGATGTGAAAGCGGACTATGTATTAGTAGTGGAAAAAGATGCTCTATGGCAGCGCCTGAACGAGGATAAGTTCTGGAAAAAAGAGAACTGCATAATCATCACTCCAAAGGGACAGGCGTCCAGGGGCACGAGGCGGCTTATAAGGAAGCTCGCGGATGAAGGGCTGCCTGTTTTTGCATTTACCGATTGCGACGCGTGGGGATGGTACATCTACTGGACCATGAAAACAGGAAGCATGAACCTCGCCTATCTCGGAAGGGATTTCGCGATTCCGGAAATGAGATTCATAGGCGTGACTATGAGGGACATAGAGGAATTCAAATTCCTCCAAAAATTGACTATAAACGCGAAGGAAGTAGATCTGAAAAGGGCAGAGGAGATGCTTTCCTATCCCTGGATAAACGCACACAAGTCATGGGTCGAGGAGCTGAAGAGAGTGCTGAAAACGAAGAAAAAACTGGAGCAGGATGCGCTCCAGGGCCAGAAACTCACTTTCGTAGGCGACTACATAAGAAGGAAAATATCTGAAAAAGATCTTCTTCCCTGAAAAATCCGGCACTACGTTCCAACTTGAGCAGGAATAGACGGATTTGGCTGTATTTGTTCATGCTCAAGTGCAGTATTTGAGGCAGGACGGGGGAGTGGAAGGATTTACGTAGCACATATACGTTGCGCTGTATGTGGAGCCGATCTTTGCAGCTGAGCAGCACTCGGATTCCATGCTATTGGTTTCGCATCTGTATTTTATTATATTTTTATTCGCGTCTGCACTGTCCGGGCATTTGAGGGTCGGGCAGGCGCCGGAAGTGAGGCCCTTGTACTTTTCCAGGATGTTGTAGGCATAGGAAAAGCTGTTTTGGGAATAGCCATTGTTTGTGCGGCCGTGTTCGCAATATCTCACGTAATCCAGGAAGTCCTTGTTCCCGCAGCACTGCTTTCTCTTCTCGTAAGCCGGGTTGCCGATGCATTTGTCCTCTTCCGGGAACGTCGCGGCAGTGCACTCGCTCGCGCTGTTCCTGTTTTTTTGCCTGCTGAAATGCTCTATCCAGTCGAGCTGGCTTTCTGATGAAGCATGGCATGCGGGCTTTGACTGATGGCCGAACATGCTGTCGAGCGCAAGGAACACTGCATACCACGTTTTCCTGTCCTCGTAATCCGGATCCGAGCTCGAAAGCCCGAGCTCGGAAAGATGGCTATTCACCATGTCCTGCGCTTTCGGAAGATAGTCCGTCATGAATTTGTACGCGTACGCGCATGGCCCATCATAAGCCCTGAACGGGCTGAAATCAGGATAGCCGTCTTCGGTTGCATTGGCTGCGCACGCGCTCACTGCAGGAACGCTGGACAGGGAATCGCCGTATTGCTTGTATATTGAAGAGGGATATTCGATAACCTGTGCAAGGCCGTACGCGCAGGGCTTGCATTCGCCGCCTTTCCTTCCCTTGGTTGCGAAATACGATTCCGGATGGCAGGGCGTAATCGAATAGGAAGTATCATCGAGGTCTTCGTAATGCTTGTCCGGAGTTGGGCAGCAGGAAAGAAGAAGGTCTTCTTTGGGAATGTTCTTGGTATTGCACGTGTTCCACGATTCTGGTACGAAACTCATCGCGCACTGGTCGAAGTTGCTTTCCTGCCAGATAATTGCACGCAGCAGCACCGGATCCATGTCGAATGCGTCTGCTGCTATTTCTATCGGCTTGTCGTAGTCGCTGCATTCCCTGCTCGAAGGGTTCGGAATCAAGCTGGAAACGAAATCAGTCGGGATTATGCCGTTCCTGATGCAGCCCATGCAGGAAAAGAACGTGTCCGCCGCCTCGATTTTGTACGAATCGGGCAACATGGGCTCCACCCCACTATCTGTTTCCTTTATGTAGTTGTGGATGTTCGAATTGTACGAAGCGAAATCGCACGAGCGCGAGCCGGTGGAAAATACAGCTGGGATTATTCCGGACATGTTTCCCCCTATCCCGGTATAATATGCCTGGCAGAGGCCGAAGTAATTGGAAAACCTCGATTCTGCCTCTTGCGGGTTTGAAGAGTAAGAGCACCCGGAGCCCGAGTCGAAATTCGGGTTTATGAATGCGCAGTTAGTGCATCCCAGCGGACCCAGCCCGTAGAGGGAATAGACGGATACGCCTATTATGCCGTTCATCACGAACGCATCCACATAGCTGTAGAGCAGGGAATAAGCAGTGTCAACGCTTTCGTTGCTCCAGGTGCAGGAATTGTCCGAACTGTTCGCCTGGTCGAAAAGCACGTATGTTATGAGCGAAGGCCTGGTGTAATTCCTGAGCATGAATTTCGAGAAATTGTTCGCATACCAGATAGGCAAGTCCGGCTTGCACTGCGGGAAATAACGAGAATTTATCCCGTATGCCAGGAGATCCACATTATCGAGCACCGAGCTGTCGGAAAAGAGCTCCTGCGTGACATTGTATTCGCTCGAGCCGTTCATTTTTACGCCGAGCGCGATGAGGCATTTGGGACAATTGGCTTTCATCCTGCTCAGCTGGTCCTTCACCATTGCGTAGCGGCTCGCGTTGCTGTTGTCCAATTCCGCCTCGCTCACTATTATCGCAGGCCCTGCGCCGCTGAGTTCCTTCGCTATCTCTCCTGCGCGGTCTGCGTCCGCGTTCGTGAAATTGCTGTACAGGATATATACTGGAATCACGTTCTTATCGAGGAAGCACTCGGCCCTTTCTTTCGTAGGCAGCTTGTAACCGGAATATTTGCTCCCAGTGAGCCATTTCACGCTCATCTTCATTGAGTTGTTGCAATAAGCATTGGCGTCGCTGAAGGAAAGCATGGAATGACCTGCTCCGTACATGAAAAGGCGTATCATTTTGTTCGGGTAGTTTCCGTGTACGATGTCGCTGAATTTCGTCTCGTTGCATTCCTCGAACGTGCAGTTCCCTCCCTTGAGCGAAGAATCGAAAAAGATGTTGAACGGAAAGGTTGGGCTTTTGTTCTGGCATACCATCGCGATACACATCCCTGGAGGATAATCGGCCATATCATCCGACGCATTGAGAGAAAAAACCTTTGGAGCCAAGTCGCCTGCAAGCTCCGTAGCAGCTGCGTCGTATCCGCTTCCCGTGCATCCGTAAAAAAATGCAAACGCGAATACGAGCGCAGGCAAAAGCGGGATATTTTTTTCATTCATGCAATCACTTTCGAAAACCGGTTAAAGCAAATCCGAAATGTGGAAACAGGAAACGGAAAACTGGAAACCCGTTTATTGTCCACACGGAGAAAATATAAACCCATGTTTATCCTCCATACAGCCCGCACGCAGGGCATTTCCAGCCGCGGGCGACCTTTGTCCGGTTGCAGTACATGCACGTGTGCACATCTGTCTGGAAGCGGGCGTATTGGTTCTGTGCCATTTTCTTCACGTTATTCACGAATTCGAAGCGCGTCGGCTCCCTGCCTTCCGCGAGCGCCGCATCCCTTTCCTGCCTCTTTTTCTTCAGGTGCTCTTTGTATTGCCAGGCAGCTCCAGGCAGCGCCAGCCCAACTCCTGCTGGACCGAATGCAGTCATGCCTGCAAGCCCCGTAATGCCCGTAGCCAATTTTGATTTTTTCATCCCTTTCCAGATTCCCTGCCCCAGCCACCACGTAGTTAGCGGAGCCCACATCGGATTGGAAGAAGGGCCATAGCCAGTGAATTCCTCCTGGAATTGGTAGCGCTTCACTTCTGCAGCTATCCCTCTCCTTGCCATTGAGAACGTGGACTGCCTTCGCACGAATTCGTCTTCCGAATAGAAGTCCCTCCATGCCTCTGCTCCTCCTGTACCTGCGCCGGACATCCCGTTCACGAGGTATCGTGCCATGCGTGGAGCAAGCCGGCCCCTTCCAGTATAATCCACATAAGAAACGCCCGGGTTCGCCTGGTCTACGTAATGATGAACGTAGCCGCCGCCTTTGTACTGGAGGAAATCCTCTGGCTTCTGCTTGAGCGCCTTCACGAGGTCCATGCCTGCGCGGCCGCTCCTCTGAGTATGCGACTGCTCCACCAGGCCTCCAAGAAGGTAATGCAGCCCTGGAACGTTCGCAAGGCGCTGGAGCCATTGGTAGCTCCTATAACTCCCTATTTCGCTGCCCATGGACTTGTAATTCCCGCCGCTATCAGCTATATCGAGCTTTGGAAATATGTAGGGAAGCATATTCAACCCCGGAACGACTTGTATTGAGCGTGCGAATACGTCTGCAAGGTTGAATTTCTTGAGCGAAAAGACCGATTCAGCAGGGTTGAGCATTGCCCTGAATCTCTGGTAATTCGTGTATTCGACGTATTGCCAGGGGTGGAGAAGGTCGAAGTCCCCGCTCGGGGCGAGATTCTTGTCCCAGAAGGTGGGATAGCCGAATGCTGCTGTCTGGAAGCCACGCATTAATCTGACGAACGGACTGCCGAGCATCCAGTTCAGGGATGCGGCACGATAAAATGGCTGCGTGAAAAACCATCCAAGGGGAGTGTGGAAACTTCTCGACTGGCCAAAGTCAGCTGCCTCGGGATGCATGGCGCCGCCCCTGTGGTACATTGTCTGGAGGTACCATTGCCTGCCCCACTGGGTGGAGCTTCCCCTCGCATCTCTTGTCACGGAATCGATCCAGCCCGCGAAAAAGCGCTCGTACGAATTCGCATAATTGTGGTAGTCCTGCATCAGTACTTTTTTGTCCTCTGCTGAAAGGCCCGGGATATTGTCCAGGAATCCGAGGCCTTTTACGCGCATCCTTATGTCCATGCCGCGCTCGCGGTAGAGCTCGCTCACAGCAACGTTGTCAGCCATCGCTTCTGCTTCCACCCTTCCTGCTGCGTAAATCATGGGTTCTGCGATATGGGCTCCAGCACGCACACCTGCGTAAATCTTATCCAGGACCTTTTGTATTGCCGCCTCTCCGAAAATCGGAACCAGGATTTGCTTTGCCAGGAAACCGCTCGGCTTGGGCCCTCCGACTTCGGATTCGGGCACCAATTTCACGAAATCCATGTCGGTCCACAGGGACTTCCAGTCATGGGTTATATGGCTGAATTTGTTCAGGAACGCCATCTTCAGTTCCGAAGGGGCGTCGCTTTCCCTGAGTATCTTCTTCACGTGCTCGAGCTCCTCGCGCGTGAGCGTGCGCAACGGCTGTGCGTTGGGGTGGATTTCCTGCGCTGCCATGATGAGGCGCGACTTCGCTTCCTTTGGCATGGGAAGACCTTCAAGTAATTTCATTATTTCCGTTGCCGCTGCCCCTGCTGCATTGATGCGCAGTGCGTATTCGGATGGTTTCGCACTCCGGAAAGAGGAGTAGCTTTCACCCTCGATTCGCGAGAGGAGGGCATTTATTTTTGATTTTATAGCTCCGGAAATTCCCGCTTCATCCATCAACTCCCGCATCTTGCTGAAGGCCTCCTGCATCGGGGGTTTCTTCAGTTTTTCGAGCGCATTGAGCTCTGCGTTGAGAGGCGCATATTTGGGATTGGCTTCGAGCTCACTCCTGTATTTCTGGATGTCGCTTATGTTCACGCTGCGCGTCCCATTTCCGTCCTGAAGAACGAACACGCCGTTCACTATCCTGTCGAAGTCGCTGACTGCAAGCCCCTTCACGTACGGAATGTAGCTCATGTCGTGCGTGTATATAAAGGGCGTCCTGGCATTCCTGAGCAAATCGTAGGTTATCTTCGTGTTCTTGACGAAGTCCTCGAACTCCTTCGCGTTTGCGGGCATCTTTCCATTGTTCATCTTTCCGAAGAAGTCGCGGAGCGCCTCGTCCACCTTGGAATAGTAGTCCCACGTCTCGTTCAGGTATTTCTGCGTGTCCACGCGCGAGAACCGCTTGAATTGCTCGAGTTGAACTCGCTTCTCGTCCCTTGTCTCGTAGCCATAGAAATCCCACTGGGTGCCGTTCATTATGTTCGCAATCCGTCCGTCGAGGAAGTGCTCTATGAGCGACCATGCGTTCTCAGGCCTCGGCATGTTCGCCCAATACTTTTCCCCGCGCACCTCGTGGAGCAGAGTTACCCTTTTGTCGCTCTGGCCTACGCTAGTCCAGAGAAAATTCATGTTCGCGCGCCAATACTTATCCTCAGGCACAGGCTCGCCCTGCTGGAAATACCACTGGCGCCTCTTCCAGGGGATAAGCGTGGTTTCCTCCTCTATCCGCTTCTGGTTCACGTTGTAGCTGTACAGGAAGTCGTCCACGCCAGTGGCCTTGCGCCGCTTTACTGCATCCAGCATCGTGCTCCTGCCTTCCGGAGTCATGAATTCCTCTAAATAGTTGTGCAGCCGGGTGTTTATGCCCCTGAGCGTCGCCTCGTCCAGTCCAAGAATGTCCTTTGCGAAATGCAGCTGCTTCCTAGTGCGCGAGAGGGGGTTCGGAACGGTGACCATGTTGTCCGCATCGTTGAGATACCATAGGTTATGGCCAAAAACATGGCTGGTTATCTTTAGCCATGCAAGCTTGAATGCATCGGCTATGCCGAAGCCCTCCCCTGTCCTTTTCCTCAATGCAAGGAAGGTCATCTGGTCCACGAACTCTTTGAGGCTGAGCACGAGGTAGCCGAAGTTCTTCTTGAGCCCGTTTTCCTCGTAATAGAGGTTGTTCCTTCCAGTTGTTATGAAGAATTTCCCGTTCAGGATCGCATCGCTGAGATTATGCGGCTCGTTTATGTGGTGCGTTTCGCGCATGTATCTCACGAGCTGCTTTGCTTTCTCGTATGCGTTCGCGTATTTTCCTTCCCTTTCCACATTGTCTAATTTGTTGAAGAGCGCATTTGCTTCTGCCCACGCGCCTGTGTGGCGATGCCTCGCGGCTTCCAGCAGGAGCTCCGCCTGCCTTTTTGGGCTCAATGTTACGTCTGAAAATATCGCGATGTATTCTGCGGGCATGTGCACCTTCTCGAGCGATTTCAAAAAGTCGGGATTGGAAAAAACCTTCTTCATGTCCATCATTTGGGAGAGTGTTGCCTTGAGCTGCGCCTCGCCCATCTCCCGTTTGAGTTGCGCATAAAGTTCATTCCAGAGGATGTTTTTCACCACTTCGTCGTACATCGCGTCCCGCGTGTCCTCGTAGAAGCGCTGCGCGTATTCGTGTATCTGGAAAAGTTTTCCGAGCTGCATCTTCTTCGTATCGGTCATGGAGGCGATTCCATAGAAGTATTTGGTGAGGCCTTTTGGCGCTTCCTTCCATTTAACTTTTTTCCCAACTTCATCAGCTGCTGCCTCGCTTTCGCTCAAATCAGCGTATGTTTTGCCCATCGCCACTCTTACCAGAGGGGAAGCAGCTGACTTTAGCATCAGACGCGCGGTGCGGAAAGCGTAATAGAACGAGGTGCTCGCGATGCTCACGAACGAACCGATCATCGGAATCCGCCTTACCCCCCTCACCAGCCATGCGACCGGCTTGTGCTGACTTCCTCCAACAACGCTCATGCCTTTCAGCACCTTCTCTGCCGCAACGCGCTGGTTCATCACCATCAGAAGCTGATTGGAGATGCTGCCCCATTCGCCCTTTTCGGCCTGGCGCACGAGCGTCTTTTCGTCGCCTCTTTCAAGAACCTGTTTCCAGTCCTTTCCCTGCGCTGCTGCGATTTTCGCAAAATATTTCCTCAGTTCGCTCGCCTTCGAGCGCTCTATCGCGTTTTCCACATCCGATGAGAGTGGGCTCCCCCTCAGATCTATTTTCGAGTGCCTCCTTATCAGTATATCCAGGAATTTCTTATTCCACCACGTGGGCATCGAGAGGCGCAGATTTCCCTCCGTAGCAGTCAATGGCCCGAAGCTGAACTGCTTGGGCTTAGGCACGCGTGGAACTGTTATGTCCAGGTAGGCAAAGGGGCTTTTTCCGCTGAAATACATGGAAGCAAGGAGAAGGCCGAGCATTATCAGCCCTGCGAGGCATTCCGGCTTCGTCGGGTCAACTATTGTCTTGTCCTGGAGCTTGGATGCGAGCACGTTCAGCCCTCCTGCGGAAATGTCGTATACGATTATTTCCTTTTGCGAGGGCTTGAGCGTCTGGGTGCCCTTGTATTCAACATAAACAGTTAATGAGGAATTTTCGTAAAGTTCCTTTGGAATGGTGCAGGTTGCGTATGAGAAGGTGCCGGACCGGGTTGTCGTGGTTAGAGCGGAGTCCGTATATTCATAAGCGTAAGAGTACACATTGCTCGTTTTGGCTGGCGAGCACAGAACGTTCCCATCCAGGTCCTTCACTTTTTCCTTTCCTCCTGTGCGGTTGTAGAAATAGAAATAGAGCTCCGAATCGTTCACCGGAGTTACGGTTATGTCAACCGCCACTACTGATTTCATCTGCTCGGCAGTAGGAGTGCCGACTGTGCCGCTCAGATATTTCTTCATTTCGGTGTCGAAGTAAGCCAGGTTCTGGGCAGGGATGGTGGACTGATTCACCATGAACACGGTTGCGTTTATGGTGCCATTGTATTCCGTGAGCCCGATGTATGTAGCGAAGCAGGAGGAGCAGGGGTTGGAGGAAAAAGATATGGATAGGAATGCGAGAAGGAAGAAAAGCGCTGCTGTTAATCGCACATTTCCGTATCGCATATCTGGGAATTAGGCATTAAATGATTTTTAAAGTCAACGGACACGCGGGTAAAAGTTCAGGTTTTTCCCATCTCACTGATTTCGCGCGTTCGAATGCGCTATTTTTCGTACTCGTTGAATTTCTCTACGCCCGGTTCCTTCTTCTTCACCATCTCCAGCGCTCCAACATAAGCCAAAGCGGCGTTTATTTCAGTTATGCATGCAATTCCCTTGTCCAGGCAGGCGCGCCTTATCCTGAACCCGTCAGTATTCGGCTTTCCGCCCTTGCGTGGAGTGTTCACCACAAGCCCAACCTGCATCTTATCTATGAGTTCGAGCGCGTCCGGCTTTCTCTGGCCTATTTTGTATGCGATTTTGGGCCTTTTCATGTGCCGCGCAGTGCCGGGAGTGGCGTAAACGTCGAAGCCGAGGGTGCGGAGGCGGCGCTCCACTTCCTTAGCATGCTGTTTATCTTCATCCTTGAGCATGAGGAGCGCAGCGCCCTTTTTCACAGTCAGGTTGGATGCGGTGAGCGCCTTGTAATAGGCGAGTTCGTAGGAGGATGAGATGCCCATGCTTTCCCCTGTGCTTTTCATCTCCGGACCCAAAGCACTATCAAGACCCGGGAGCTTGAGGAAGGGGAAAACCACGCTCTTTACTGAATAGTGTTTCGGTTCGGGGTTTCGGGTTTCGATTTCTGCTGCATTGAGCGGCTTGCCGAGCATGACTTCCGTGGCGATTTTCGCAAGCGCAACTCCCCGCGCCTTGCTTATGAACGGGACTGTGCGCGAGGCGCGTGGATTGGTTTCGAGGATGAATACGGTTCCGTTCCGCACTGCGAACTGCATATTGAAGAATCCCTTTATTTTGAGCGCCTTGCACAACTTCGTGGCGTATGCGGCGATGGTTTTTTTGCTTCCAGGGGAAAGGCGGAGGGAAGGATAAACGACATTCGCGTCCCCGCTGTGCACCCCTGCATATTCAATGTGCTCCATTATTCCTGCTATGAACACCTCTTTGGAGTCGCTCGCTCCGTCGACTTCGCACTCTATTGCATTGTCCAGATATTTGTCTATGAGTACGGGGCGCTTTTCGCTCACTTCCACTGCTTCATGTATGTACTGGCTGAGTTCCTCAGGCGAATGGATTATCTGCATTGCTCTTCCTGCGATCACATAGCTCGGCCGCACCACCACCGGGTAGGTTATGCGCTCCGCGACCTCGAGCGCCTCGCGCTCGCTCGTTGCCGTTCCGTTCTCGGGCTGGGGAATTTTGAGCTCCTGCACGAGCTTCCTGAACAGCTCCCTATCCTCGGCAATGTCTATTCCCTTCATTTCGGTCCCGAGGATTTTGGCCTTCCCGTCCAATTTCACGGCAAGGTTTATGCTGGTCTGTCCCCCATACTGAACGAGCGAAGGCGTATCCAAACCCTCGTTCTCTATCACGTTCATTACGTCCTCGAAGCTGAGGGGCTCGAAATAGAGCCGGTCGCTTATGTCGAAATCCGTACTAACTGTCTCCGGATTGTTGTTTACCACTATGCTTTTCACCTTCATTTCGCGCAATACGAAGGACGCATGCACTGTGCAGTAGTCGAATTCTATCCCTTGGCCTATGCGTATGGGTCCAGAGCCCAGAATCGCGACTTTCTTCCCTTCGAGCGGCTTCGCTTCGTTTTCAGTTTCGTACGTTGAATAGAAGTATGGGGTCTTTGCCTCGAATTCTCCTGCAACTGTGTCCACCATTTTATAAGTCGGGATTATTCCAAATTCCTTCCTTATTTTTCTGATTTCGAGTTCCGGAATTCCCTTCATCAGGCCGATTTGCGCGTCGGAAAAGCCGAGGCGTTTCGCGTTTCGCAGAAGTTCGTTGGAAATCGGGGAACTTGCTACTGTCTTTTCGAAATCAGTTATTTTTTTCAATTTCGCCAGAAACCAGGGATTGATATTGGTTTTTTCCGCGATT
This sequence comes from Microcaldota archaeon, assembly GCA_041694885.1. Taxonomy (GTDB): domain Archaea; phylum Micrarchaeota; class Micrarchaeia; order Anstonellales; family Bilamarchaeaceae; genus JAHJBR01. The sequence continues at coordinate 23,806 of JBGFRX010000012.1, forward strand.
TCCGAAACGGTTTTTCCTCCGCGCAACAGCTGCATTATCGCAAAAAGACGCAAATCAGTGGGAGGAAACAGATGCGCGTCCGGGTTTTCGATTTTTGGCAGGCGCGTATCAAGAGAGCGCACCGCTTTCTGCACCGCTTCCTCGAAAGTCCTTCCTATTGCCATCACTTCTCCAGTGCTCTTCATCTGCGTTCCTATTCTCCTGTCTATGCGAGGGAACTTGTCGAACGGCCATCTCGGGATTTTCACCACAACATAATCAAGCGAGGGCTCGAACGATGCAGGAGTGGTCTGAGTTACTACATTCCTTACTTCGTACAATTTGTAGCCGAGAGCTAATTTTGCAGCCACTCTTGCAATCGGGAAGCCGGTTGCCTTGCTTGCAAGCGCGGAGGAGCGGGAAAGCCGCGGATTGACTTCTATAACGTAATACTGACCTGTTTTCTGGTTGAGCGCGTACTGTACGTTGCAGCTTCCCACTATTCCCAATTCATCAACTATCGCGAAGCTCGCGTCCCTGAGCATCTGGTGCTCGCGGTCGCTCAGCGTCTGGGAAGGAGCGACCACTATGCTCTCTCCAGTGTGTATTCCCATGGGGTCGAAATTCTCCATGTTGCACACGATGATCTTGTTTCCGGTGGAATCGCGCACCACTTCGTATTCGAATTCGCCCCAGCCGGCAACGCTTTTTTCGATAAGAACTTCACCAGTGGGGCTGAGGCAGAGCCCTTTTTCCAGAAGCGCTCCCAGTTCCTTTTCATTTTCAGCAAAGCCGCCGCCTGTTCCGCCTAACGTGTATGCGGGCCTTGCGATTACGGGGTAGCTGATTTCTTTTGCGGTTTCGAGTCCGGCATTTACGGTTTTGACTGCCCTGCTTTCGAGTATGGGCTGCTTTATCCTTTTCATGGAGTTCGCGAACGCCTCCCTGCTCTCTCCTTTTTCTATGGACTCTGGGCCTGTTCCTATGATTTTTACCCTATGTTTTCCCAGAACTCCCGAACGGTGGAGCTCCATTGTCAGGTTAAGCCCCGTTTGTCCACCCGCGTTCCCGAAAACAGCATCGGGCTTTTCCTTTGCAATTATCTTTTCCAGGAATTCAGAGGTAAGCGGCTCTATGTAGACCGCATCCGCTATTTCGCTGTCCGTCTGTATTGTCGCAGGGTTGGAATTCACCAACACAACCTTTATCCCTTCCTCGCGGAATGCCCTGCATGCCTGCGTTCCTGAGTAATCGAACTCTGCTGCCTGACCTATAACTATCGGACCTGAGCCGATAATCAGAACTTTTTTCAGCTGGTTTCGCGTTTCATGCAACTTGAGGCCGCAAGCCCGGAAAGAGATGCGCTCTTTCCGATCGCGTTCTGAGTTCTGTTCTTTGTCCATCAGATAACCTGGGTTGTATCCATATTCCTGTCCCAAACGATCATTCCAGTAAGTACTCTATCAGCGCCTTTTGCACCGCAACCTTGTTCTTCGCCTGCTCCCACGCAAGCGACGTGTTGGAATCGAGCACTTCACTGCTCACTTCAATTCCGCGATGGGCCGGAAGGGGGTGCATGGAGAATTTCGCTCCGAGTAATTTCATCTTTTCCGAATCGAGCTGGAAGGGAAGGAATTTCTTCAGCTCCTCATCTTCCACGTTTAACGCGCTCGTGTACGCGATGTCCGCCTTTGCGCTGAAATCGCTGAGCGCCTCGGCGTTTTTCCCGTACGCCGGATGAGGCGCATAGCCCTTGGGGGAAATGAAGAACATCTCCATTCCGAATTTCTCCGTCCCTGCGAGCAGCGCGTTTGCGACATTCGAATTTGGGTTTCCCACGTAAGCGATTTTAGTCCCTTCCTTAAGCAGACCTTGCTGCCTTATCGTGAAAAGGTCGCCCAATGCCTGGCAGGGGTGCTCCAGGTCAGTTGCTGCGTTTATCACCGGAACCGAGGAAGAGAAGGCGAGTCGCACGATCATTTCGTGTTTGTGCAGCCGCGCTATTATTATGGAAACGTAGCCGCTGAGCACCTTCCCCGTATCTTCTATTGACTCTCCTCCTGCAAGCTGGGAGAAAACGTAATCAAGGGAAATGGGGTGCATCCCTATCTGGCGCAGCGCCGCCTCGAACGAAACTCTTGTGCGGGTGCTCGGCCGGTCGAAAAGAAGGCCTGCGCACTCCGGCTTCGGGAAGAAATTTTCCTCCTTCAGTTGTTCCGCCATCTCGAATATCTTTTCCATTTCCTCCTTTTCCAGGTCGTTCATGGACAGGAAATTTTTCATTTCAACCACCTTTCGCGCCGGTTTTTCCTCATTCGGAAACATCATGTATGAATTTTTCGCAAACTTGCATTTTCATCCCAACATCCCCGCGAACCTGTCGAACAAATATTTGGAATCGTGCGGGCCTGGAGTTGCTTCTGGATGGTACTGCACACAGAATATATTTCCATTGCTGTTTTCCATTCCCTCCACGCTCCCGTCATTGGCGCTTTTTTCAGTTATCTCGAAATTTCCCGGAATTTTTCCAACTGCGAACCCATGGTTCTGGGTAGTGATGCGCACTTTTTTGTCCTTAAGATTTATCACCGGGTGATTAACCCCCCGATGGCCGAACTTGAGTTTATAGGTGTCTCCTCCGAATGCGTGCGAGATGAGCTGGTTGCCGAGGCATATCCCAAATATGGGATAATTTCTGAGCGAATTTATCACTTTGTGCGCGTGCGTCAAAATCGCGGGATTTCCCGGACCGTTGGAGAGCATTATTCCATCCGGCTCGAACGATTTTATTCTTTCGACTTCCTCGTACGCAGAAACCACTATCACCTTCAGATTCCGCTTCGCAAGCTCATTTATTATGTTATGCTTTGCGCCGTAATCAATGAGCACCACTTTCTTCTTCCCTTCCTTGTTGTAAATTTCCGGCTGCTTTACGGTGATGTTCTTTATGAAATCGATGTTTCCGTAGTCGAATTTCATGCCCAAGAGAAGTTCCTTGATGTTGAGCTGCTTTTCGCTCACCGCGATTACAGCCGGCATCACGCCATAGGTGCGGATTTTGCGCACAAGGAAGCGCGTGTCTATCCCGTAAATTCCAGGCCTGTCGTGCTCCATGAGGAATTCGTCCAATGTTTTTACTGAATCCGCGTGCACGGGCTCTTCGCACAATTCCTTTATTGCGTAGCCCTCTGCATGGATTTTCCTGCTTTCGAACGAGTAGGAGCTTATGCCGTAGTTTCCTATCAGAGGATAGGTGGCGAGAACTATCTGACCTGCATAGCTCGGGTCGGTGAGGGACTCCTGGTAACCCTGCATCGCCGTGTTGAAAACAAGCTCACCCTGCCTTATGCAGGATGCGCCAAAGCCCTTTCCGGAAACCATCGTTCCGTCAGACAGAATAAGGGCTGCGTTTCTGCTTTGCATAGAATCAGAATTGTAATTCCTGAAGAAAATTTAAAAAGGTGCGTTCGCATCCGTAAAAGTTCGGGGTTTTCCCATCCCGGCAATTTCGCGGTTTAAAAAATTATCTTCTTGGCGTGGCTATATTCCAAGCGGCGGCTCGTTGTCCACTTCCATTACCCGAAATTCCTTTTTCCTTGAGCCAAAAATTTTTTTCAATTTCGAAAAGTCGGGGGAAATCTTGTCGAGGATGCCTTTTTTCTCATTTGCACCGTCTTGCTTCGCTGCAGGAGAATCGTAATCCAAAAGCCGGAACGCGACTTCTGCTCCGTACCAAATCGGTATTTTTGCCTTCTGAACATTTTCTGGTTTCGGCTTTTGTTCAATATTCGCTCTGGACTTGAATATTTTGAGCATGAATTGAAAATGCTGCAAACAATTTAAATAGCTT
>JBGFRX010000020.1:0-27258 GCA_041694885.1 Microcaldota archaeon
AGTCAATTTCTCAAATTTCAATTTTCCATTACGCACTGCGGCGAGTTCGCCCGGCTTTACATCCCCAACGTGCTGGATTCCGCACACATCGAGCGCCACTGTCTCAGATGCGAACATTATGTAATTATCGTTTTCACCCCACACCAGAGGCCGGATGCCGTTCGAGTCCCGGAATGCGATAAGGCTGTCTCCAATGAGCGCGGTGATGGAATAAGCACCATCCAATGTCTCCATGAGATGCTTCACCGCTTCCTCCACACCCTTTCCCTCTTTCATTTTTTTTACGAGTGTGTAAACAATAACCTCAGAATCTACAGTGGAAACGAATTTGAAGCGCTTCTTTTCGAGTTCGTTTCTCGCAACTTTGTAGTTGGATATTTGGCCGTTGTGCGACACCGCGATATTTATGTTCTTGAACGGCTGGACGTCGCTTATCAAGCATAAACCTGTTGTAGGGTAGCGCGTATGCCCGATTCCCGCGCTTCCTTCGAGCATAAGATCGCCTTCCTTGAAAACATCCGCAACAAAACCAATACCTTTCCTTTCCACAAAACCATTGTTCCATAATACGAAGCCCGCGGCATCCTGGCCTCTGTGTTGGAGCGCGATCATCGCCCGGTACAGCATAGGCGCCACAGGGCCGCCTTTTTTCGAATAGACGCCAACTACTCCACAATGCTCGACCTTCTCCTCGTCGCGGAAGGAAAAACCAGAGGTATCCATAAAGTATGTTCGCCGAATTAGTTTAAAATAATTAACTACAAGGTAAGAGTTCAGGATTTTCCCACATCAGCGATTTCGCGGTTTAAGACGTTCCTCAACAAATCCATATAACTTTCGTCCTCCGGAAACCGGAAACCCGGGACAAACAACCATCTACTGACGTGAGGTTGGGAAATTATAAACTCTTACATGCGAAAACTGATCATGCGAATACGGCTAAGCATAGCGAAATCAGTACACGAGAATGCTGCTGTTTATTACGAAAAGGCGAAGGAGATAAGGGAAAAGGAAAAGGGGGTTGAGAAGGCGATAGAGGAAACGAGGAAAGAGATGGAGAAGGCGAAGAAAGAGGGCGAAGCAGCTGAGAGAAAAAAGAGGGAGGAAAGAAAAATCGCGAGGAAAAAGGAATGGTATGAGAAATTCCATTATTTTTTCACTTCTAAAAGTGGCGGGGGAGCAGGGGGCGCGGAACCCGAAGCCCGGAATGGAAAACTTGTTATTGGGGGGAAAAGTGCGGAGCAGAACGATTCCATTTACAGGACGTATTTTGAGGTCGGGGATTTGTTTTTCCACGCAGATATACAGGGTGGCTCAGCATGTGTTTTGAAGGATGGAGTTAATGCCAGCGAAAACGAATTGGGGGAAGTTGCGCAGTTCGCCGCTTGCTTTTCAAATGCGTGGAAGAACGGAAATGCTGCAGTGGACGTTTACTGCGCGGGGAAGGAGCAGGTTTCGAAGCACATTATGGGTGGATTTATAGGAAAGGGTAGCTTTGCAATTGCAGGCGAACGGATGTGGTTCAGGAAAACCGAATTGAAATTGAAATTGGGGATTGAAAATGGAATTGTGGTTGTTTTGCCTGCGAGCTGCGCGAGAAAGGTGGCTAATGAAGTTGTGGTAGTGCCGGGAACCAAAGAGAAAGGAGAGATTGTGAAGAAGCTGGCGAAGATCTTAAGCGTGCATCCAGACGAGGTACAGAATTTATTGCCTGCTGGACGTGGCGCGATTTCGAAGATGTAAAATATATAACTATAGTTACAAAATACGCCTGCGCTATTAATATAAACATTGGACTTCATTTCACTTTGTTGCCTCGTAGCAGGGCAGAAGAACATTTCGACAAACGCGCGGTTGTGTACTGCATCTTGGTTTTGGCCGTAGCTCGAAACGCGGAACTGGAGACTGCTTTTGTTTTGTCGAAATAGTTTATGGTCTGACTGGTTGGTGGGTGCATGGCAAAGCGAATCGAGGTCAAATTCAGGGAAGGGATGCGGGATGTGAGGGGTGAAAAATTAGCTGAGCTGCTGCGGAACGGCTTCGGGGCCAAAGCGAGCGGAGTCGCAGTAATTGACTGTTACAATATTGATGCGGACTTAAGTGAAAACGAGCTCGAATTTTTGGCAAAGGAAGTCTTTAGTGACAGGGTGGTGCAGGAATATTCGCACTCGAAACCGTTTTTCGGAAACGAGTGGCGGCTTGAAGTGGCTTTCCGGCCAGGGGTTACTGACAATGTAGGGAAAACAGCAAAAGAGGCGATAAAGGATGCGCTCGGAAAGGAAGTTGATGTTTATTCGAGCACTGCCTATGTGATAATAGGAGAAGGCGCTGCTTCAGAAAAAGGAAGGGGAAAGGGAGATGGGGATGTAAGGAAGGGAATAGAGGAAATAGACGAAGTGCTATGCGAAAAATTTGGGAAGCGAATTGCGAACGAGCTTATACAGAAGATAATGGTGTATGCTCCTGTTTTTGAACCAGCTGCGGGCGAATTCATTGGTTATCCGGACGAGAGGATAAAACTCAAACCATATATTCCAAGAGTGGTTCTGAAGCAGGAAATAAAGGTGGAAACAGTCGCACTACCTGCTGACGAAGAAAAACTTGCCCAACTTTCGAAAAGGCGACTCCTTGCACTGAGCGTAAAGGAAATGAAGGCAGTGAGAAGGTATCTGAGTAGTGTAGGAGTTGCAGTAGCCAGGAAAAAGGCGGGGTTAGGGGAGGAAATCACGGATGTGGAACTCGAAGTGATTGCGCAGACGTGGAGCGAGCACTGTAAACACAAGATATTCAATGCTGAAATATCGTACAGTGAAAACGGAGACAACTACTATGTGGATTCACTCTTCAAGACGTTCATAAAAGGTGCAACGGAAATTGTGAAGAAGCCGTACGTGCTCTCCGCCTTTAGGGACAACGGAGGGATAATAAAATTCAACCCTGACTACGACGTAGCTGTGAAGGTCGAGACGCACAATGCTCCGAGTGCTCTTGATCCGTATGGGGGAGCGCTAACCGGAATTTTAGGCGTAAACCGGGACATAATTGGCTGCGGGATGGGAGCAATGCCCATAGCGAACATGGATGTGCTTTGTTTCGGGCCTTTTGATGCAGCGAAAGAAAATGGAGAGATGAATGCAGAAACTGCCGTGGTGCCTGAAGGCGTCCTGCACCCGCGACGAATTTACGAAGGGGTAGTGGATGGAATAAAGGATGGGGGCAACAAGAGCGGAATTCCCACAGTGAATGGTTCTTTTGTTTTCGAAAACGGCTTTGTTGCAAGGCCGCTTGTATACTGCGGTACTGTGGGTTTGATGCCCACGGAAATAAAGGGAAGAAAGATGAACGAAAAAAAGGTGGAACCAGGCCACGTTGCTGTGATGGTGGGCGGAAAGGTGGGTAAGGATGGCATACACGGCGCGACTTTCTCCTCCCAGGAGCTCGGGACAGGGCTACCTGCAAGCGTAGTGCAGATAGGCGACCCGATAACGCAGAAGAAGATGCTCGATTTCGTTATGGAGGCGAGGGATGCGCTCCTTTACGAGGCGATTACGGACAATGGTGCAGGCGGATTGTCCTCGAGCATAGGTGAAATGGCTGAGCAGAGCAACGGTTGTGAGATTTGGCTCGAGGCAGTTCCGCTCAAATATCCCGGGCTTCAGCCATGGGAAATACTCGTTTCCGAAAGCCAGGAAAGAATGACGCTTGCTGTGAAGAGCGAGAACTTGGACAAGCTGCACGAAATTGCGAAAAAGCACGAAGTGGAGATCACACCTGTAGGTAAATTCACAGACAGTGGGAAATTCCACGCGCTTTACAAAGGGGAAACCGTCGCCTATTTGAACCTGGAGTTCCTCCACCGTCCGCCCCGCATGAAACTCGAAGCAAAATGGAAAAAGAAAACATTCAGAGAGCCAGATATAATCGAGCGCGATCTCGCGGCTGTGCTAAAGAAACTGCTTGCGCTTCCGAACATCGCATCCAAGGAGCACACTATAAGGAGGTACGATCACGAGGTGCAGGGCAAAAGCGTGATAAAACCACTCATGGGCAACAATGCACCTGCAGATGCTGCTGTTATACGCCCTGTTTTCGATTCGTGGGAAGGACTCGTGATTTCGCATGGTTTATGCCCGAAATATGTTCAGGACTCCTACGACATGGCGATGATGGCTTTCGACGAGGCGGTGAGGAATGCGCTCGCAGTGGGCGCGAAGTTCAGCTACCTTGCTGCATTGGACAATTTCTCCTGGCCTGACCCAGTGCAGAGCGAAAAGACACCTGATGGGGAATACAAGCTCGCGCAATTGGTGCGCGCATGCATGGCTGTTTACGACTGCTCCACCAACTATGGAATTCCCATCGTGTCGGGCAAGGACAGCATGAAGAACGACTACTATGGGAAGGAGGGGAAGTACTCCATTCCACCCACTTTGCTCATGACCGTGCTCGGGAAAATCGGGGACGTAAGGAATGCGATAAGCCCTGAATTCAAGAGCGAAGGGGACGCGATTTATGTTCTCGGAATTACCCGTGAAGAACTCGGAGGGAGCGAGTATTACCGGTTGAGTGGCGCAATAGGGAACAAAAACCCGAAAATAAATGTTGAGGAAACACTTCCGCTCTATCGCGCGTTCTCAAATGCGTGCGAAACAGGAATCGTGAGGAGTGCACACGACGTTTCTGATGGGGGGCTCGCCGTTGCGCTCGCCGAATCCAGCTTCCCATCCGGCTTCGGAGCGGAGATTGGAATTTCCAAAATGGCTTCTGAAACGCAAAATGAGGATGCGCTGCTTTTCTCTGAATCAGGAGGCCGCTTTGTAGTGAGTGTTGCGGAAAAGAACCTGGAAAAATTCGAGAAAATGATGCATGGTGCGGTGTTCGCGCGCGTTGGGAGGGTGCGGGGGGACAGGCGCTTCGTGGTGAGGAAAGACGAAACAGTGCTCATAAACGAGGATATAAGGGATTTGAAAGTGATATGGAACGGAGTGAAAATATGAGCAGCAAAAAAAGAAACCTGAAACCAGAAGTAAATATTGCCAGCACGAGGTGTGGGTGATGGGTAAGGTGAGGGCAGCGGTTCTTACTGGCTATGGGATAAATTGTGATTACGAAACGGAATATGCCCTGCGCGCGTGCGGGGCCGAAGTGCGCAAGGTGCACGTGCACGAAGTAATGGACAACCCCAAACTGCTCGAGGAATTCAACCTGCTCGCCTTTCCAGGCGGATTCTCCTATGGGGACGACCTTGGAAGCGGGAAGGTAATCGCGAACAAAATGAAATACAGGGCAAAGGAGCAGCTCCACGAATTCGTGAATGCGGGGAAGTTGGTGCTTGGAATATGTAACGGCTTCCAGATAATGGTTAAGATGGGCCTGCTCCCCCGTAGTGATTTCGAGCAAAAAACAACCCTGACTTTCAACGATTCCGGGAAATTCGAGGACAGGTGGGTTTACCTTAAGATAAACCAGAGGTCGTCCTGTGTTTTCACACGGGATGTTGGTGGGCTTATGCTGCCTGTGCGGCACGAGGAAGGAAAATTCGTAGCTGATGCGGTGGTATTGAAAGACCTCGCTTTGAAAAACATGGTTGTGATGCAGTATGTGAATGAAAAGGACGAACTCGCGGGCTATCCATACAACCCCAATGGCTCATTGATGAACATCGCGGGAATATGTAACGAGCAGGGAAACGTATTTGGGCTCATGCCGCACCCTGAGGCGTACAACACCATGCTAAACAACCCGTTCTGGCCTTCAGTTAAGGATAGAATAAGGGACTGGCGCGGCTCTGGTTTGAAAATTTTCGGGAATGCGGTCGCTTATTTGAATGAGAAATTCTGAGTTGTATGCGTGGTTTGTAACCATAGTTACAATACAAACTCATGTAGTGAGGAGATTTATAAACATTCGGTGGGAAATCAAACAATGGCAAATAAGTTAGCGATGCCGATGAGCAGCGCGGGAATACTCGGCATCAGCTCGAATATGGAATTATCAGGCATAAAGATTAGCCCCATAATAGTACTTGCAGGGGCACTCATATTCATTTTTGCAGTAAAAATGGCGGACCGCCTTTTTATGAAATAAGAAAGGCGCTATTGCCACGTCCTCCATCTGCATTCATCTGGCAAAATAATCAGCGCAGACATTTCCCACTTTTTCCCTGTATTCGGAAGGCGCAAGCACCAGAGCCGTTTTTCTCGACTCCTCTGCTTTTTCGAGCGCAGCAACCAGTTCGGATATCTTCCCCACCTCCTCCTTTATTCCGTTGTGCAACCCAACCCTGAAGCCGGTCGGTTTGAAGAAATTCTGCGCAACATCCACTATCACTTCGCAGTCGGAAAGTTCGGAAAGCTCCTTTTCTATTTTATCTGCGTTCTTTTCGTTCACCCGCCTTGCGTTTGTGGAATACGCCTGCTTGTGCAGCTTGCGCGATTCGAGCGCATCCACATACTTCCGCGCCCCTTTTTTTCCCGAAATGAGCGCAAGCATTTCAGCATCTCCATTTTCCAAAAACAGCTTCGGCTCAAGCCCTTCGTCTATTGCCTTCCCTATGGCGCGCGCGAGCATTGCGGAAGCGATGCGCACCGCATGGTGGAGATAAACAGTGGAGAACATCATGAACCGCGCTACGAGGAGCGATTCGCTTGCTTCAAGCGCGCCTTCATCCACCCAGAGCTCGCTATTTTCGAAATGCATCCGGCTGGTTATGCGCTCCTCATCTATTACCCCGTACGCAACCCCGGTGTAATACGCATCCCTTTTGAGGTAGTCCATTCTGTCCGCGCCCATGTCAGAGGAGATTATTTTCGAGTGCGGAAAGGAATCGAAGCCCGCTATTTCCTTTTTGCCAAAATTTTCCGAGATCGTCTCGCCTATTTTGCCTTTCATTATTTTCTCCTTTCCGATTTGTTCATGGTTACCGAAATGTTTCGACAATATGCGCTCGCTCTCGTGGGAAAAGGCACCATGGCCGATATCGTGGAGAAGGGCATGAAGCCGGACCTTCACCATCACTTCCTCGTCAAGTTCCAGTTTTTCCGCTATTTTGGAAGCGAGATGCAATGTGCCGAGTGAGTGTTCGAATCGCGTGTGGTTCGCGCCAGGATAGACAAGATAGGCAGTTGCGAGTTGCCTTATTTTCCTCAATCGCTGGAAGTCCGCGCAGTCGATTATGCGGCTTTCCAGTTCGTTCAGCTCTATTGTCCCATGAATTGGGTCCTTTATGCTCAAAATCCGCTTCATCAGCTAACCTCACGCCAGGCAGAACAGACCCTTCTTTTTCTCTATGACTTCCCCTGTTTCCGCGAGTATGTGCAGCACAGTTGAAACCGCCTCCGGCTCAAGCACGCACGCAACCGCTATCTCCTCCACATGCATCTCCTTCTTCTTTTCGAGCACGGTTTTTATTTTTTCATAAGCAGCATACAAGAATCTGTTCGTTGCAACGTAGAATTTGCCGTCAAAAGCCCTCACGCCCTTCACGTTTTGCGAAAGCCCTGATTTTTTCAGGTCAAAGGAGAACTGCTCCGCATTCCTCGGGTTCGAAATCACCGTCCATCCTATTTTCATCAACTCCGAATAGGAAAACGGGTGCGCAAAAGGAGTTTCCGGTTTCCTGTTTTCCGTCTCGGTCTTTGCAACCCCTGCTTTGGCAACTTCTGGTACAGCACCCTTTGCCGTAATCGCGTTTATGGACTGGCCGCTAAGGAGAGGATAAATTTCATCGGATATGTTGTACACGCCTGTCTTTTTGTAATTCCCGCCGTAAAAGACCTGCAAAAGCCCTTTCTTTATGAGCGCGCGCACAACACTCTTCTCATCAGCGGAAAACATTTTTTCTATCTTGGAGGGCGTGCGGTCCGCGAACCGTATTTTCATCAATTTGTGCAGTACGGATTTTTCACCGCTGCTCAAACTCTTCCCTCCTTCAATAGCCGGTTTCGGGAGCGGCGCCGAAATCAGCCAGAAATCGTCGCGCAAATTGAATATTTCTATTTCGTCAAGCTGCTTGAACTGCCCAGGAAGCTGTATATATGCATTACCATTCTTTTTTATGAGCCGGATTTTCATTTTCCCACCCCATTGCATTTTGAAAATGAAAAGAATTTTTCGATTCGTCGAAAAATCTGATTTTCATTTTCCCACCTCCTTGCATTCATGAAAATGCCGGGAACACAATCGAATCGTTGATTGGCGGATTTGCGTTCTTTTTCCAGCTTCCTTTCGCTTCGGGAATTCTTAAACCTTTACACCACCATCCGGCTTTGTATTATTCCGAAATAAATTGCTCTCGATAAAAAAAACTTCGAATCGCTCAGGAATACATGAAAAAACTGAATTTGAGGTACTCACAAGGACTACCCGAGGAACGTCGGGAAGTAACACCTGTTGAAACGAAACGATAGTATCGTCCACGAAGCAGGAAGCGCAACCTTACCGCAAGGCAGGTTGGGGTAGTTCATTGCGTATCATTCTATTCATGCAAAACAATTCCCAGAAATGTTTTTATCCTGACAGGTCTTTTTATCCATGCATCAGCAGGAAGTCCTGCCTTCTGGCACAAGCAGCGCAAATATGTTTTCTTGTCCCATTTTTCCTCAACAGGCACCTGAGGGAGAAGGAGCCCTGCGCACTGCCCAAGTTCTGCGATAAGGCCATCGCGGCCTATTTCTATCTGCTCCAAAAGCTCGTCCGGGGTTTTGAAGTTCAGGGTTTTGGGTTCAGTGAGAACTGTAATTTCAATTTCGAGGCTCTTCAGTTCCTCCTTCCGGAGAGAAGGAAATCTCAAGTCGTGGAAAGCAGCATTCACAGCATTGTCCGCAACTGCCTGGGCAATTGTTTCCACAGGAAGGGGGTAGCCGATGCAGCCTCTGAGTTCTCCATGTTTGCGAAGGGTAACGAACACACCCATACGCTGCTTCAATCTTTCCGGAATGTCCACTGCATAATATTTGCTTTCATCCGAAAAACGCGCTTCAATCGCCTTTCTTGCAACTGAAAAGAGATAGCGTCGTTCCTCATCGGAAATTTCCATGCGTTTTATAGGCGAAAAGTGTTTTATAAGCATAATGCAAAATATACTTATGCTCGATTTTCTCCAGATTCTTGTAAAAATAAGAAAACCCGAAGCTAACCTGAAGGAGGGGCTGCTCGAATCCGTAAAGGTAGCAGCAGAACAGGCGAAGATGAATGCAGAGGCGCACGCAGGCGGCTATAGGATAGGTGACAGCCAAACTGCGATAGTTGCAGTCCAATTCGGTGGAAGGCGCGAGTTCTACGAAACAATGGAAAAATTGGAAAAAGAGCAAACTGATTACCGCGTGTTAATCACGAGCTCGAACGTGAAGAGCATGCGCATAGGCGAAATGAAATGGATACTGAACAACAAATACCAGACGAAACACAAATGGCTCATAATAGATGTTGAGCACAAGGAAAGCCCGAAAACAGTGAACTTCATGCTCTATGGCGGCGGGAAAAGGCACAAAATGCGCAGGGAAGAGGGCATTGGCCCACAGGAAAGTGCGAAGCAGGCAGCTGAATATGCGGGGCACAACGTGCAGGATGTGAAACCGGAAACCCAAAGTTCAAAAACCGAAAGCACAAAATCCCCTCTGATATATGCTATTGAGGAGAACTACTCTGGCTACGAGGGGTTGCAGAAGGTAAAGTCGCGGAGAAAAAAGATATACGGGAAAAGAGGAGAGCACAAGGAGCAGGACTGATGACATGAATGCAAAAGGACAATTGAGATTCTACATGAAAACCCACCGGAACGCGAACGGAAGAGTGGTCGCGGTCTGTGACTCCAGGTTGATAGGAAAAGCGTATGAGGAAAACGGAAAAGTCCTCGACCTCAAAGCGCATGCCGGATTCTACAAGGGCGAGCCCGCAGGCGCGAAGGATGTTAGGAAAGCATTAAAAAACTTCATCTCGCTTAATCTTGTCGGGAGCGAAGCGGTGGCTTTGGCGATAGGCGAGAAAATAATTGAAAAATCACAGGTGCGCGAAATCGCGAAAGTGCCGCACGTACAGGTTTACAAAATCTGAAATAAACCCGAAACGCTGAACACAAAACGATCAGGTGATGGGATATAAAACCGATAACTATAGTTGAGAACGACAGGGTAGGGTTGCTCGCCGATATTTCCTACGTCCTTGCGAAAAACAAGATTAACATAGAGACCATAAGCGTGAACGTAGTTGGAGGCAAGGCGATAATCGTCCTTACTGTGAACAATCCAAAGAAGGCAATAGGGGTACTCGCAACCAATAGGTACAAGAATTTAGAGGAGGACTATTTCGTGGTGAAGTTGGAGGATAAGCCCGGTGAGCTCAACAAGATAACTACCTTGCTTTCCAGCTCAGGAGTGAACATACTAAATGTGCACCTTCTCACACGTGATGGAAAGCAAACGATGATCGCGCTCAAGGTGGACAAAGGGAGGAAAGCAAAGGAACTGCTCAAGGACTCATTGGCAGAAAATGAATAAGGGAGTTCTGAGGACCGCCACAATCTACAATACCTCTATTTTATATTTTTCCTCAGGTTGTCCAGGAATTTCTTCAACTCTTCGTACTCTTTCTCCCTTATCATGTGTTTTAGGTATTCGAGCCGCGCCGTGATTTTCTCGAGCTGCCTGAGCGAATGGGGATTGAAAAGTATTTCGGAAAGCAGATGATCGTCTTCTGAAAGCAGTCCTTTGGCTATTTTTGCATGCTTCCTGAAGGTCGTTCCTGGAACTGCCTTTGCGTCCATGCATGCAGCGAAAACCAGAGTGGACGCGAACGGCACGGTAAGCGAATATGCCATCATCTCGTCGTGCTCCCTGAACGTGTACTCGAATATGTTGAGTTTGAGACGCTTGAAAAAGGAACGGAAAAGTCCCGCAATTCCCGCATCGGATTCCCTTATTATCACCGCGTTCTCGTCAGCGAGGTTTTCCACGTTTGCAAACGTAGGTCCGAACATAGGGTGAACAGAAGCGAACTTTCGGCCCCATCTCTTATAGTATTCAGGAATTTCGCCTTTTATGGATGCGACATCGCAAAGCACGCAGTTCTGAGGCAGGTATTTTAGTGCCTCACTGAACGCAGCAACTGTGTTCTGCAGAGTCACCGCGTTGATTAAGAGTTCCGGCGCGAAGTCCGCGATTTCAGAAAAATCTGAGAGGACGCGCACGTTCCTTCCACTCTTCGCGGCAATTTCCGCCTTTTCTTTTGTCCTGCTGCAGAGCGCGACTTCATGCTCCTGTGAGAGTTCCTTTACAAACCAGGAACCCATGTTCCCTGCGCCAAGGACGCATATTCTCATTTCGTCGCCTCCTTGTAGCAGCCCATGAACTTGTACATCGTTGATTCCTTCGCGACCTTTTCAAGCGCACTTTTTACTTTTGCATTCTTGTCTGAGCCCTGAAAATCTAGAAGGAAAGCATAGCTGCGTGCATTGTCCCGCACTCGCCTGGACTCTATTCGTGTGAGGTTTATTCCCGCATCTGAGAACACCCCAAGTACCCTGAACAGCGCCCCAGCCTCGTGTTTGGTGGAAAAGATTATCGAGCATTTATTCCCTTGCGCAACTGCTGCTTCCCGGGCCAGCACCACGAACCGCGTGAAATTAAAGCGCTCATCCTCTATATCTTCCTTCACTGCCTCCAGATTATAGAGTTCTGCGCACAGTGCGCTCGCGATAACCGCAGCTCCTGCAGGCCTTTCCCGTGCAAGCATTTTTGCAGCCCCTGCGGTGTCGTAGAACGGCCTCGGCTCCATTTTGTTCCTCGCGATGAAGCCGCGGCATTGTGCGAGCGCCTGCGGATGGGAATAAACCATCCTTATATCCCTGTAGTCGGTTTCAGCCAGCGTGAGAAGGTTGTGGTGTATCGGAATACTTATCTCCCCGATTATCTTGAGATCTGTTTCTATCAGGAGGTCGTTCACCTGCGCGACTGCTCCCTCGAGCGAATTTTCCACAGGTACGATGCCGGAATCGAGCTGACCTTGCTTAACCCCTTCGAATACGTCCGCGAACTCGGTGCACGGTATCGGCACGAGCGTTTTGTCGTACGCAAGAGCAGCGCTTTCACTGTATGCACCATGTTCGCCCTGGAACCCGACAAGGCGCAGCTCCTTGGACTGTATCTTTTTGCTTTCTGCAACTATTTCCCTGAACAATTTCTCGGAGAATTGCGGGTTTATCAGGTTGTGAGAGTGCCTGCGCACGTTCTCCATTACCGCTTTCTCCCGCGTGGGATCAGCAACAGCACCTTTGAGTTTCTTCACCCTGACCGCTATTTCCATTCGTTCGTTGAGCGCTTTTATTATTTCCCGGTCTGCATAATCGATTTTTTTGCGCATTTTCTCCAGGTCATTCGCTTCGATCGCCATAGCCACCACCCAAAATCCTGAGTTCCATGTTCGTCATTTTATTACTCGTGGTATTTTCTGTTCCATGAGCATGAGATCAGCAAGCACAATCGCGCTCGCGGCTTCGAGAACGACGGGCACTCTGAGTGCTATGCACGCATCATGTCTCCCCCCGACAATTATTTCTTCCATCTTTCCTGTTTCGAGATTAACGGTGTGCTGCGCTTTCGCAATGCTCGCAGTTGGCTTGACTGCAATGCGGAACACGAGTTCGTTTCCGTTGGTTATTCCGCCGTTTATCCCGCCTGCGTTGTTCGTCCTCGTCTTGCCTTCAGCATTGACTATTTCGTCGTTGCACTCGCTTCCGTGCATTTTCGCCGAAGCAAATCCAGCTCCGAAGTCAATTCCCTTCACCGCAGGAATGGAGAATGCTGCATGCGAAATAAGCGACTCTACGGAATCGAAGAATGGCTCACCCAAGCCAGCTGGAAGCCCGCTTACCCGGCATTCTACAATTCCACCTACTGAATCGCCTTTCTTAAGCGCCACCTCCACTGCTTTTTGGATTTCCTTCGAGCCACCAACTTCCAGCACTTTCGCATCTATCTTAACCACATGGAGGAGTTTTTTGGCAATCACGCCGGCGGCCACGAGTGCAGCAGTGAGCCGGCCAGAGAAATAGCCACCTCCGCGGTAGTCGTTGAACCCGCCGAATTTCCGCCTTGCAACGAAGTCGGCGTGTCCTGGGCGAGGCGTAACCATTACTTTCCCATACGCACCTGAATCACTATCCTTGTTCTCGAAAAGGATGAGAATAGGCGCACCTGTCGTCTTGCCGTTGAACACGCCGCTTTTTATCAGCGGAATGTCCTCCTCTTTCCGCGCAGTGGTTCCCTTTGCCCCGCTCTTTCTTCTTTCCAAATCCATGGCAAAGTCCGCTGCTGAAAGCGAAAGCCCTGCAGGGCATCCATCAATCAGAACTCCGATGCACTCGCCGTGCGACTCGCCCAAAATGCTTACCCGGAATAATTTTCCGAAAGCGTTCATTTTTCCACCTTCATCAGTTTTTCCAAATCATCGAAGAAATCCGGATAGGACTTGAATACGCAGCCCGGATTTTTTATCCTTACTTCCCCATCTGCATTGAGCGCAGCTATCGCACACGCCATCGCTATCCTGTGGTCGCCGTGCGGCTCGACTTCCGCCCTCCTTATTTTTCCACCTTTAACATGCATTACATCTCCTTTCACAACTATTCTTATACCCATTTTCGCGAATTCGCTCCTGAGCGCAGCAGCACGGTCGCTTTCCTTTGCTCTAAGCCGTTTCGTGCCTGTGAAAAACGAAGTCCCGTTGCAGTTGGCAGCAAGCGCCACGAGCGGGGGGAAAAGGTCCGGGCAGCCTGTTGCATCGAATTCAAATGCATTCAGTTCGTTTTTTTCAATGGAAATGCTGCTTGCTCCGGTAGTTATTTTCGCACCTGCTTTTTCCAGGGCATCGATTATCGCTTTGTCTGCCTGCGGCGAATCCAGCCGAAGGCCATTCACCTTAACTTTTCCTGCAATTGCACCTGCGACCAGCATAAAAGCAGCGCCTGACCAGTCGCCTTCGAGAGTGCAATGGCGGGATGGAGCATATTTCTGTGCCCCACTTATCCTGAAGATCCTGAAATTTTCGTTATCTATCCCAACCCCGAAGTCCTTCACCAGTGCAATCGTCATCTCAACGTATTGTTTGCTCTTCAGGTCCGAGACCTCGATTACAGAATCTTCCTTGCACAAAGGAAGCGCCATAAGCAAGCCGGTCAAAAACTGGGACGTTTTCGAGCCATCAATCTTCATATTGTCGCCGTGGATTGGCCCCTTCACGCGCACTGGAGCAAAACCATCCGAGGTTGCAACAGATGCGCCCAATTGCAGGAGCTCTCCAAGCATTTCCATGGGCCTTTTCAGGAGCGTGCCCTTCGCATTCAGCGTGAACTCCTTGCCTGAAAGCGCCACTATAGGAGCGAACGTGCGCATGCACAATCCGGATTCGCCGCATTCGAGCACGCTGCTTTTCGGAACGTTCCTGAAGATGCCCTTGCTGTGCACGCTGATTTCCCCTTTTCCTTTTTCCAGCTGCGCGCCCAGTGTTTCCACCACTCCCAAAGCAACAAGACCGTCGTCGCAGAAGGAGGGATTGAAAATTTTGGTTGTCCCTTCGGCAAGAACGGTTAGCGCAGCTGCTCTCACCATCATGCTCTTTGAAGGCGGGGTTGTTACACTCCCCCTAATTTCCGAAGGCATAATCGATTTCATAGGATATCCTTTTCGCAACCTTTTCGTCCTTGTTCGCACCACTGTTTATCACCATGTCGCACGTTTCAGCATAGAGCTGCAGGCGCTGCTTCAGTAACTCCTTTGCCTTTTCAAGCTTGTTTTCGCCTTTTAGCAGCGGTCTGCTTTCCCCAGCGCGCTCAACAGCGAGCTCCGGAGCAATCCACAGCCAAACCGCGGTGCAGTTCTCCTGTATCAATCTCCTGTTTTCAGCGCTGAGCACAGCTCCGCCCCCAAGTGCAAAGACCTTGCCCCTGGCGCCTTTTATTTCGCGCTCTATCATTTCGCACTCCATCTCTCTGAACGCATCCTCGCCCTTTGTTTCGAATATCCTCGAAATGGGCATCCCTGCTTCCCTGGCTATTGCTTTGTCCAAGTCCACGAATTCCATACCCCTTAGTTCGGCAACTATTTTCCCTATAGTGCTTTTCCCAGCGCTCATAAAACCGATGAGGGCAATATTTGGCTTGCGTTCGCACTTCGCGGAAAGCGCCGCATTCCTGAACACTTCAAGAGGCGCACTTTTTCCAGTGAAGAGTTCGAATGCAGGCGCTGCCTGGTGCACGAGCCATTCTATTCCATTTACAAACCTGCAACCAGCGCCTTTAGCCACAATCAGCAGTTCGGAACTGTCGTAATTCGCATCCATCACGAACATCGCAGGCCTCAGGTATTCCTGCTTCACCACTGTTGGAGCACTCATACTGAGTGCAGAAACAAGGATGTCAGCATCTGCGAGCTCTTTGTCGAGTCTGTCGAGCCCTCCGAAACCACATTTGAACATTCTCGCCAGCACCTCTGCCTTTCCCCCAGTCCGGTTTATCACCATTACAGAGCAGCCCGCATCAATAAGTCCGTAAACCGCTGCCATTGCAGCGCCACCTGCACCAAGCACCACTGCCTTGCGCGGCTTCGGATTTTTTTCATTTTTTTGTTTAAAGGCGCCTGCTACACGAAGCGCTCCCACGACCCCAAGATAGTCGGTATTGTAGCCCTTTGGTCCCCTGTTTCCCATGACAACCGCGTTTACTGCGCCTATTTTCTGTGCGTGGGATTCCTTGTCTTCAACGATTGCCGCAATATCTCCTTTGAAAGGAGCAGTGACATTGAAACCCCTAAGCCCCATCTCCTTTGCGATCCTAAGCGTTTCCTCTGCGCTGAATGTGGCTATGCGCGTGTAAATGCCCTCCACCTTCACTGCTTTCAGCGCAGCGTTTTGCATCTGCGGGCTCTTGCTGTGCAGAACCGGGTAGCCCAACACCCCAAACAATTTGAATTCAGACATTTTCCAGTTCACCCATCATTCTTTCCATCTTCCCCTTTTCCATCTGGCCTTCAGCAGTTCCTTTTCCATTCGCAAGAGAGGCGAACGTGAACTCGCTTCCCAGAAGCGGAGCGACTATGCGAGTTATCTTTCCTTTTTTACCCATCCCAATTACTATGAGTTTTTTATCAGTGTCCAGCAGGCCGAGCAGTCGCGCACTGTCAGCATCTGAATTTACTTTGCACGCGATTTTCGCGATGTCTGCTCCTGAAGCAAAGCACTGTTTCACCATTTTCCCAAGCTCCCTTCCCGGAGGCGTTTTTTCGTAATTGTGGTATGAAATAATCACTTTACATTTTTTCGCTTTCGCCGCATCCACTATTTCCTTTTTGTAACGGTCTTCAGCATCAGCTTCCACATCAACATAGGCAGCGCCAGCGTTTATCGCCGCAATAAGCAGGATCTTCCTTTCGCTTTCGCTCCTTCCATTCGGTCTGCACGTTGCAATTATCCGCTTGGCCGGAAGGGAGAAAATCTTTTTCACTTCTTCTTCACCAACGTTCATCTTGTCCAGTCGTACCTCTGCGAATTCAATGTCTTTGAGAGCCGCAATGGCACCTTCCGCATTTACTTCGTTTATGCTAATGCAGATCATCAACAACACCCTTAAGTTCGCCCAATGGAATTTCGGCAAGTCGTGCCTTTCCTATTCTCTCGAGCAGCACGAATTTTATTTTCCCGCTTTCCTTTTTCTTGTCCTTTTCCATCGCATCAATTATCCTTGCGCTGTCGCCTCCTTTTATCGAAGTTGGAAGCCCATAAGCGACGAGCAGCCCTTCGAGGCGTTCGACTTCCCTTCCACTAATCATGCCTTTTGCCTGCGATAGTCGCGCAGCAGCAAGCATGCCAATTGCCACTGCTTCGCCGTGCCTCAATCCCAATATATTCTCTATCGCATGTCCTACAGTGTGCCCGAAGTTCAGCTTCCTCCTTTCCCCTTTCTCAGTTTCGTCCACAGAAACGATTTTCGCCTTTACCCTGAGCGAGTCGTGGATTATTTTTTCCATCGTTAGCGAATCCAAAGAAAGCGCCTTTTCCACATCTCCTTCCAAATATTCAAAAAGCGCGCTGTCTCCAATTACAGCGTGCTTTATCACTTCAGCGAATCCGCTTGCGATCTCTGCTCTTGGAAGTGTCCTGAGCAATGTGAAATCGCACAGCACAAAAGAGGGCTGATTTATCGTGCCTATAAGGTTCTTGTATCCCATGAAATTCACTCCATTCTTTCCACCTATGCTTGCGTCCACCTGTGCAAGCAGTGTAGTGGGCACGAAGCAGAAGCGCAGCCCTCTCAGGTAAGTGGAAGCAGCAAAGCCGGCAACATCACAGACAATGCCTCCGCCTATTCCAACCAGTGTAGTGGAGCGCTCTGCTCCGGATTCAAGCAATTTTTCGTATACTTTTTCCACTGTTGCAAGGGTTTTGTTCCCTTCCCCCATTCCTATTTCAATCGTTTCACATTCCGGGAACTTCGGACCGAGCGCAGCGCGCACATTCGCGTCAGTAACCGCAATTGCGTTTTCCATATTGCAGTATTTTCCAAGATTGGATGCGGATTCGCCTAACACAATGTTGCATTCGCCTCTTCTTCCGCCTATTTTCAATGTTCTCATTTATCTTACCTTTCCCCTGCATTTTCGTTGCTCATTTTATCTCGTCCATTAATTTGTACAATTTCCGTGTTTTCCTCGCAAGCACAGTGAACTGTGCAGGGGTCAATGCTTGCTCCTTGTCGCTCAATGCTTCTGCAGGATTCCTGTGCACCTCCACTATTATGCCATCAGCGCCTGCTGCAACAGAAGCAAGGGCCATCGGCTCTATAAGGGATATCCTTCCAGTTCCGTGCGTCGGATCAGTTATAACCGGAAGATGGGTTAGTTCCTTCATTGCAGGCACAGCGCTCAGATCCAAAGTGTTTCTCGTATACGTTTCGAACGTCCTTATCCCCCTCTCGCACAGAATCACGTCCGGGTTGCCGTCGTTAAGTATGTATTCGGCACAGTTCAGCCACTCCTCTATTGTGGAGTGCATCCCTCTTTTCAAAAGCACCGGTTTGTTTGCCTTCCCAACTTCCTTGAGCAAGGAGAAGTTCTGCATGTTCCTTGCGCCTATTTGGAGAACATCTGCGTATTCGGAAACCCAACTCACGTCCCTCGTGTCCAGTACTTCGGTAACTACTGGAAGCCCTGTTTCCTCCCTTGCTTTTGCAAGTATCCTGAGGCCCCTGAGCCCAAGTCCCTGGAACGCATACGGGGAAGTCCTGGGCTTGAATGCTCCTCCTCTGAGCATGTCTGCGCCAGCTGCCTTCACAGCCCTTGCAGTTTCCAGTGTCTGCTCCTCGCTTTCTACACTACACGGACCTGCTATTATGGTGAAGCCCTCACCCACCTTCACTTTGCCCACGCGCACCACAGTGCGCGCATTTTCGTTCAATGCAGCAAGTTTCAGATTTTTCATATAACCACCTTTTCATATGGATTTTTTATAAATTTCCATCGCATATTCTGAAGTCCTTGGGAAAACCGGCAAAACAGGAAAAGAAAGAAGATGCGGTTTTCCTTACTGATGGCCATAGCCAAAGCTAAAGAAGAAGCGGAAGTATGCATTCCAGTTGTTTTTTTTAGCTATTGCCATCCTAAAACACATTTTTCCATCTATTGATGTATTTACGAGCACAAAATTTATAAACGGTTGCTCATCGCCTTCGAAAAGGCCCCTGTTTCTTCCAGTGCTTTTTTCTCGTTTTGTGTACTAATCCTTCCGTTCTTGATATATCTGGCGTAAATGTTCACTATTTCGCTACCCACGATTATTCCATCAACTCCTGCATCTGCGAATGTTTTAACATGCTCCGGCTTGGAAATACCGAATCCTACTGCCAACGGCAATGCAGTGATTTTTTTCGCACGTTTTACGAGTTCGAGCGCCTCCTCTGCCACTTTTTCCCTTGCGCCTGTGATGCCAAGCACAGAAACTGCGTAAATGAAGCCCCTTGATTTTTCAGCGATTTTTTCTATCCGCTCATTCGTGCAGTTCGGACTTATGAGGTAAACAAGGTCAATGCCTATTTTCACACATTCCTTTCTCAGCCCTTTTGACTCCTCGAGCGGAATATCTGGCACTATAATCGCATCAGCCCCAGCTTCCTTGAGCTGCCTCAGGAAATTGACAACGCCGTTGGCGAATATTATGTTGTAATAGGTCATTGCTATTATGGGGGCGGAAATTCCTTTTTTGCGCAGCTGCATTATCACTTCCATCGCTTTCTTCGGAGTCATTCCGTTCGCAAGCGCACGCGAGGACGCATCCTGTATCGTTTTGCCGTCAGCAATCGGATCAGAGAACGGGATTCCGAACTCCACTGCATCCGCGCCGTTCGCTACCAGCGCCTCCACTAATTTAATTGTGAATTCAGGAGAAGGGTCGCCGCAGCATACGTATGGCATGAATGCGGGCTTTCCCCCCTTAGCATTCGCGTTTTGCGTCTTGCGTTTTGCGAACATTTCATTTAATTTCATAAGCGATACCCTCGATCCTTCTCACGTGCTCCACGTCCTTGTCCCCTCTTCCGGAAAGGTTCACGATTATGGTCTTGCCTTTTCCCGCTTCTTTTGCGACCTTAAGCGCGTGCGCCACTGCGTGCGCGCTTTCCAGCGCAGGGATTATTCCCTCAAGCACGGAAAGCAGGTGGAATGCCGCGAGCGCCTCCTTATCGAGCACTGAAACGTACTGCACCCTTCCTTCATCGTGAAGTTTCGCATGTTCAGGACCAACTCCTGCATAGTCCAGCCCTGCTGAAACCGAATGGGTTTCCTTTATCTGGCCGTCCTCATCCTCGAGCAGATAGCTCATCATTCCCTGAAGTACCCCTTGCCTGCCGTCGCCGGTGAGGCGCGCAGCATGCTTTCTGCCATCCCCTCCTGCTTCCACACCAATCATTATGGGTCTCGTGTTCCTGGTTTTCAGTTTTGTGTTGTTTTGTTTTTCCAAAAAAGGATAAAACAAACCAATGGAGTTGCTTCCTCCTCCAACGCACGCGATAAGGTAATCGGGAAGCGTGCCTTCTGCTTTCATTATCTGTTTCTTTGCCTCCTTGCCTATCACTGACTGGAAATCCCTCACCATGGTCGGATAAGGGTGCGGGCCGAGCGCAGAGCCGAGTAAGTAATGGGTAGTGGGGAAATTCGCAGTATAGTCCCTTAGAGCGTCGTTCACCGCATCCTTTAGCGTCTGCGTTCCGCTTGTAACTATGTTCACCTTTGCTCCAAGGAGCTTCATCCTGAATACGTTCGGCGCCTGCCTTTCGGCATCTATTTTTCCCATGTAAATTTCGCACTTCATTCCGAAAAGCGCAGCAGCAGCAGCAGTGGCGACCCCATGTTGGCCGGCACCTGTCTCAGCGATTATCCGCGTTTTTCCCATTTTTTTTGCGAGTAGTATCTGGCCTATTGCATTGTTTATTTTGTGCGCCCCAGTATGCAGGAGGTCCTCGCGCTTCAGATATATCTTCGCCCCGCCTATCTTCCCAGTGAGCCGCTGCGCCAGATAGAGCGGTGTCTCCCTTCCAGCATACGTCCTCAAATAGTGCCCGAACTCTTTTTGGAATTCCGCATCCCGGCTGTATTTCGTATACGCTTGCTCAAGCTCGCTTAGCGCTGGCACAAGTGTTTCAGGCACGAATTGCCCCCCGTATTTTCCGAAATATCTGTTCATGATATCACGCTGTTTTCAATAACCATCATAACCACAGTTCACAAACTCTAATCCACCGCTAACTTCAATTCCCTTATTTTTTCCTTCAAATTTTGCGCCTTCCATATCGCAGTACCCACGAGCGCCCCCTTCGCTCCGGCCTTCTTCACGAACCTGATGTCCTGCCCTGTTTTTATTCCACTTTCGCTTATGAGCGGCCTGTCCAATTCTGCATTTTCCAGAATCTCCCTGGTCCTATTCAGGTCCACTTTGAGCGTCCTCAAATCCCTGTTGTTTATTCCCAAAATATCCGCATCAGTGCCCAGCGCAGCTTTCATCTCGTCACCATCGTAGCATTCGAGCAGCACTTCAAGTCCTTTTTCGTGCGCAAACCCTATCAGGTGCTCCAAATTCAGGTCCTCGCGTTTTGCAACCTTCACGATCAGGAGTATCGCGTCCGCGCCAACGTTCTTCGCTGCCTCTATCTGTTTTTCCTCCATCACAAAATCCTTGAACAGCACAGGAAGCCCGGTTTTTTTCGCAATTGTAACGTTCTTCAGATTCCCTCTGAATATCTTCGGCTCCACGACCACGGAAATCGCGTCCGAGCCGCTTTCAAGGAAGTCCATGGCTGCCTTTTCCACATCAATATTGTCGAAAGAATATTCGCCCGCAGGGGACGCGTGCTTTATTTCAGTTATGAGTGTGAATCTGTTCCTTTCCATTTTTTCCCTGAGCGAGACCTTCTTCGTATTCGCGCCCGCGCCGATATCGTAATATCCTTCCTTTATGCTTTGCTTTGCATTCGCGATGAATTTGTCCAGTATGTCCGCCATCTTCTATTCACCTGTGAATTTCACCAGCGCATTCAATTTTTCCCGCGCTTTTCCGGAATCGATGGATTCGTTTGCAATTCCTATGCCATCCTTTAATGTTTGTGCATTTCTTCCCGCGTAAATCGCAGCTGCTGCATTTATCACCGAAATATCGCGCGCAGCTCCCTTCTCCCCATTGAGCACGCCCAAAATTATTTTCGCGCTCTCTTCCTTTGAATCGCATTTGGGAATTTCCTTTTTGGCGAATCCAAACTCCTTCGCGTCGAGTTCGTAGCTTTTTATTTCCCCATCTTTAAGTTCGGAAATATTCGTTTTTCCCAGGCCGATTTCATCCATTCCTTCGGAATGCACCACCAATGCGTTTTCAGTTCCAAGGGAATGAAGGACTTTTGCGAACCTTTCCGTGAGGGAAGGTGAAAAAACGCCGAGCACCTGCGCTTTCGCATTTGCAGGATTGGTGAGCGGACCGAGAAGGTTGAATATAGTGCGTATTCCAAGCTCTTTCCTGACAGGTCCCACGTTCTTCATCGCAGGATGGAAGAAAGGCGCGAACATGAACCCAATCCCTACTTTTTCAATGCATTTTTCAACCTGCTGCGGCTGGAGCATTTTCGCGCCCAATTGCTCAAGAACATCCGCAGAGCCGGACGCGCTTGAGATCGAGCGGTTTCCATGCTTCGCGATTTTCACCCCTGCTCCAGCAGCTATGAACGCAGCTGCAGTGGAAATGTTAAACGTGTGTGAAGAATCCCCCCCGGTGCCGCAGGTGTCAACGAGTTTAGAATTTGGAGTTTCGGGTTTCCCGGAGCCTGTTTTGGCCATTCGATCGGAAGTTCGTGAATTTCCGGAGAAGTTCCCGACTGCGGCCCCTTCTGCATAGCCAAAGGTCGGGTGGATTTGCACAGCATTTTTCCTCATTACTTTCGCGAACGCAGCAATTTCATCTTCTGTTTCGCCTTTGAGCCGGAGCGCTACGAGCAGCGCAGCTGTCTGCGCAGCAGTGTATTTGGCATTCATCATCGCGTCCATTGCGCTTTCCGCTTCTTCAGCGGAAAGGTCCTTTCCTGCGATGAGTTTTTGCAACAGTTCCATATCATAGCCCCAGAAAATTTTCCACTATCTTCTTTCCATCCTGTGTCATAATGCTTTCCGGGTGAAACTGAACCCCGTAAACAGGAAAGATCTTGTGCTGGACTGCCATTACCACGTCATCATCCATGCTTGTCGCGGTTATTTCAAGGCAGTCCGGAATGTCAGTTCCAGCAAGGGAATGGTAGCGCATAACCTTCAGCGGATTCGCAACGCCCTTGAAAATGCCCTTTCCATTGTGCCCTATTTCGCTCGTCTTTCCGTGCATCGGCCTATTCTTCACTATTTTTCCCCCGAAATGATGGATTATGCCCTGATGGCCCAGACAGACGCCTAATATAGGCGGCTTCTCTGAAAAATATGCTGTTCCGCGTTCAGCGTTAAGTGTTTTGCCTCCGCGTTCGGGACCCGAAATCCCAGGTGCGAAACCTTCAAGTATGTCAGAGCACACGCCGAAATCCCGTTTATTTGCAGGGTAACCTGGCCCAGGGGAGAGCACTATTTTTTCCGGAGCGAGTTCCCCTATCTCATCCAGAGTTATCTCGTCGTTCCTCTTCACCACCGGTTCTGCTCCCAAGTCCCCGAAATACTGGAAGAGATTGTACACGAAAGAATCGTAGTTATCTATGATAAGTATCATAGTCATACCCCATATTTTGCCTCGAGCGCGCCAAGCAGCGCACCCATCTTGTTCTCCGTCTCGAAATATTCCTTTTCCGGATTTGAATCGTACACGATTCCTGCGCCTGCCTGCACGTGCGCTTTCTGCCTTTTCGCGAACAAAGTTCTTATGGATATTGCGAAGTCGCAGTTTCCGTCGAAGGAGAAATAACCCGCTGCTCCTGCATAAGGTCCTCTCCTGTCCGGCTCCAGTTCATCGATTATTTCCATCGCGCGCACTTTTGGCGCACCTGAGACCGTACCTGCAGGAAACAGGGCATCCAATGCATCAAAGCAGTCCTTTCCATCCCTCAATTCGCCGACAACATGCGAAGCGATGTGCTGGACATGGGAGTATTTATGCACTTCCATCAATTCAGGAACTTTCACCGAATTGAATCTGGCGACTTTTCCTACATCATTTCGTGTCAAATCAACAAGCATCAGGTGCTCCGCCCTTTCCTTTTCGTCGTTTAAAAGTTCGGTTTCGAGTTTCCGGTCTTCGGTTTCGGTTTTTCCCCTCGCTCTTGTTCCTGCAAGAGTTGCATAACTGTCTATCTTTCTTCCTTCGATCCTTACCAGATTTTCCGGGCTCGAGCCGATTATCCTCCTGTCCCCGAAACTGAGGAAATACATATAAGGCGAGGGATTGATGTGTTTGAGGTGGTTATAGAATCCGAGTATGTTGCCTTCAAACGGGAATTCGTACCTCCTTGAAAGCACCACCTGGAATATCTCCCCATCAGTTATTTTCTCCTTCGCAGCGAGCACCATCTCCTCGAATTTTTCCTTCTCCACATTCGTCCTGGGATTTCCTGCCTCGAACGGCCCGAAGAACGCGTCTTCTTTCGCGATGCGCAATATTTCCCTGGTGCGGTCTTCGGAACGGGAAACGTATTTCACCGTCTTGTCCCTGTGGTCGTAGATTATGCAGTCTTTGAATATTCCGAATTCGAAATCAGGGAATCCGGCATCGCCCCCTTTCTTTTCAGGGATGCTCTCCAAATTCCTTACGTAATCGTAGGAGATATAGCCAACCGCGCCTCCGGAAAAGCCCTCGCTTGCACCATGCTTTGCGCCGGATTTCCCCAGCTCTTCTGCAACCGCACGCAGGGGATTTTTCAGCTCCTTTTCCTCGCCTTCCACCGAAACGACGTTCTTTTCAGCAGTTATGTGCTTTTCAGGCTCGAAGCCGATGAACGAGAACCTCGCCAGTTTCTCCTTGCCTTCCATGGACTCGAGCAGGAACGTTTCTGGGTATTCCCTGCTTAGGAGCAGGTAGAACTGGTATGGATTAAGAGTTATTCTAAGTTCCTTTGAGAGCATGGTTTTCACGCTTTGTATATGCACTAATGTAATATTTAATACTTTTGTGCATAAAAATATACATTACGTCCACATGCCCTTTGCGTGCAAACGATACGCGCGAAGGTTTTTATTGCGGAGGGGGCAAAAAAACGAACAGGTGGCGCATATGAAACCAATCACAATGGTGCTGAGCGACAGGGTAGGGCTTATCTCAGACATATCTTACGTACTCGGGAAAGAAAAAATAAACATAGACGGCCTGAGCGCGAGTGTTGTGGGGAAGAAGATAGCGATAACGATACTGGTTAAGAACCACGAGAAGGCGAAGGAAGTGCTTGCGAAGAATGGGTACAGGAACCTGGATAATGACTACTGCGTGGTCATGGTAAAGGACGCTCCAGGGGAGCTGTCCAAAATAACCGGCCTGCTCAAGAAGGCGAGGATAAACATACTCAACCTGCTCCAGGTAGAGAGCGACGGCAATTACGCGATGGTTTCGCTCAAGACAAACAAGCCCAAGGCGGCAAGGGATATCCTGAAGCCCTATTTTGCAGAGGAGCTGCTATAATTCGAGCTCTATTTCCTTCTTTTTCCCATCTATTGCGAGGACTTTGTACCGGCGTAGTGCTTCGGACAATTCGTTCATTCCCGCCTTCTTGGCAATTTCCACTATCTCCTCTATCTTCCGATAATTCGCGTAAATGAAATCACCTTTTTCCTTCGCATCCTTCCCTTCCATTTTCAATTTTTCGAGCATTTCCATCTGCTCCTTCAACCGGCGCCCCAGCTGTTCCTGTCTCGCCTTACGCGTTTCCTGTTCAGGGGCATTAGTGTAATATTCCTCCATCGCTTCACTCAAACTAGGCATTTCCCTGCTTTCCAGATTCGCATATTTCGCAAATTTAACAAGAGCGTAATCAACCACCTTATTATTTTCGAGGAAAAGCAGCGGCCTTAATCCGTGCAGGATATTTTCATATTCCCTTTTAAGGCATGAGATCTCATCCTGCGAAAGCGCATCTCCCTGCTTCTTCTCATCGATTCTGCACCTTTCGAGCATCTCCTTCGCGTACTCCTTTCCCAAAGGCAGCCTGAGAAGGCACACGATTGCGTATTTTCCGGAAAGGGTTTTTTCCAGCTCTTCGGTGATTTCGCTTTTGGGTTCCCTGTATCCCTCGCCTTTCGCAAGAGCCCTGTCCTTCCATTTCTCCTCGCGCAGAGCTTCGGCTATTTTTCCATTCTTATCAGTAAGAATGATATTGCCCTTTGCGAACATCTCCAGAAATAAAATATTTTTCTCGAACTCGAAAGCAACTATGCGGTCCTTTCCGCACTGATAAGCCCGCATCAGCATTTGGTTGTCCAGGATTTTCTTCAATCGCCTGGTGAAGTTCGTCCCTTCCTCTGCCTTCGAAATGTATTTCGCAATCCCGACCCTGAGCGGAAGCTCTATAATCACCTGCATGTCTCCGATTTTGAGCCGGAAAAACTTTTCTCCAAGGGAATAGATTTTGGAAAAATGCCTGCCCTCCATTTGCTGAAGCTCGCGTACTATGTACGAATATTCGATATTTTGCATTTCGCGCATATTCGGGTTTCTGCAAATGGCTTTTATTTGTTATCTGCCAATTCGCTATATGGACGCCTATTCTCTACTGCTCGAAAAGATGTCCAAAGAAGAGCTCGAGCGCAAAATAGAAGAGAAGATAAACTTCCTGGGAGGCTTCCTCACGCGCGAGGCGGCGCTAAACATAGTTGCGAACGAGAGCGGGGTGCGAAAAAAAGAGGAGAAGGTAAAATTGAGGAAAATCGGCGAAGGCGCGAACAACGCCTTCGTGGTCGCAAAGCTCCAGCGGATTCTGGAATTGCAGGATTTTGGGAACGGAAAGAAGATGAGGAAAATCGTCTTGTCCGATGAAAGCGGCGAGCGCGAGCTGAAATTGTGGAACGAAGATGTTGAATTGCTGAATAACCTCCATGCAGGCGACCTGCTGGAAATAAGAGGCATCTACTGCAAGAACAACGAATTGGGGCTCGGCTATTCAGGGGAGATGAAGGTGGTGGAGCACGCTTCCTTTGCGGAGCTCGGGGCTTTGGTTGATTTGGAAGGGAAAAGCGCGAACGTGCGCGGCTATGTAGAGGGCATAGAAGGGATGAAGGAATACGAAAAGAATGGG
Organism: Microcaldota archaeon; assembly: GCA_041694885.1. Lineage (GTDB taxonomy): Archaea > Micrarchaeota > Micrarchaeia > Anstonellales > Bilamarchaeaceae > JAHJBR01. The sequence continues at coordinate 26,771 of JBGFRX010000020.1, forward strand.
GAGAAAAGGAAAATGTTCTCATTTGCAGTTTCCGACGGGCAAAACAGCGCAAGGGTGGTAATCTGGACAAATGCAGAAAGGGGGAACGAACTTTTCCCTGGAACTGAAATAAAGATAGAGAACGCGCTCGTGCGCAACGGCGAATTGCACATCAATTTCTCCTCCCGTTTGCTGGTAAAAAAAAAGCGCGAGGGCCTGAGCGGAAAAATTGATGGTCTGGAAAGCGAAGGCGGACAGTTGGTTTTGATATTTGAGAATGGGGAAAGGCACGGATTTTCCAGGGAGGATGCGCTGAAAATACTGGGCGCAAAGGTTGCGGACGACATTGCGCTCGAAACCATTGTCGAATTGAAAAAGAAGCAGTTCTTAGGCAGGGAAGTTTTTATAGAGGTCAGGGAAGGAAAAGTCGCGAAAACAACGCTGAAGAGTTAGGTGTTTTTTGTTTTATTGCCATTTGATCCTTTCCGTCTGTTTGCGAAATATTGGTC
>JBGFRX010000021.1:0-6126 GCA_041694885.1 Microcaldota archaeon
CAATTGAGTCGTATTCCCCTGTAACATCGTACACAGAATAAACTCCACGTAGCTTGCTGATTTTTTCCTGAGCTTCTAGCAAATGTCCTGGCTCAATTGATATCTGTACAAGGCCCATAAACTCATAACCAAGCTTTAGGAAATCTAAGCTCGCAACATAGCCTTTAACGAATTTGTTTTCTCCAAGCCTTTTCATCAGCTGTTATATGACTTGAAGGGCAAGGTTGCGAAGCAACCGCAGAGTTTAGAATCAAGCCCATCATTTTATTGACAGAGAAGATTAAGTGAATATTAATTAGTAGTAGATCGATAGCAGTGATGTGGGCTGCTATCACCACAAAATATGTACATAGATAACTTTATAAACAGGAGGCAACAAATATATCTAATAGAACATTATGCTTTTAATAGAGCAGATATAATATTTGGGGTGGTATGATGGAAGTGATAAAAACTAGGGGAAGTAGTAAGATCCCAGATAGAAATAAAATAAGTTTTGGTAGCAAAAATAAACCGGTACAACCATTTAGTACATTGTTAATGGCCATTGGTCTTAGTGACGAACAGGAATCATTTCTGAGGTTTATAAAAGACAAACCGCGTCTTATGACTCTATTACGAAAAGAAACGTTGACCAATGAAGATAAGAATCAATTGGAAGCTGCATACACAGCATTTAAAAACGAAAGAGAGAGACGTGCACTTGTAAAACGAGAGGCACCAACTATTGCAGCTACGCTTGGAATAAGTGAGAACGAGGCAGAAGGTTATTTAGAATTTTATTCGCAGGAGCATATAACAAAGCTTGTTGTGCTTGCAACAGAAATTGGAGTAGACCCAAAAAACCTTATGCGAATTGATGCAGCATTAATGGAAGATGGAAGTTATGCAACAAGGAGAGAAGAGACAATTGCTGTAAGCACAGTTCATGCTGAACTTGAGGTCGTGATAACGCGCGAGTTTAAGGTAGTTGCATCCAAAGCTGCAGTTGATGCCAAAGATGTGAGTTTGGATGCGTTATGGGATCTAATAGTGGAAAAGCACCAAGGTGATGAGCAAAAGGCTGCTGAAGAATACGCAACTGAAGCAGGACGCATACTAGATGAAGCAAAAAAAAGTGCCAGAGAAATAAAGCCATACAAACTGAGTACAGCATTGGTTGTTGAGATACTAAAATTATTCAACTATAATACAATGGACGTACACGCATTCATGGATTATGCCAGAGAAGTGTTTCGGTTAGATAACACTAATACGTTAGAAATCCCAAAGATGATAGTTCGTGTAGTAGAGGACTTTGTAAGAGAACATGCAAGAAGCCTTGTATTGAATTCTACTTCAAAGCTCTATAGATGCATGAGAATAGTACAGTTAGATAACGAGTAATAAGTTAGGTGTTTTCTTGTGGTTTCACCGTTTGAAACACTAGGGTTGCTACCTTCATTAGTAAATGAGCTCAATGATGATAGAATAAGAATTGTTGTAACAGAGATCGGAAAGGCGCTCCAGTTTTTTTTTCATCCTGACAAAATCGGTGGAACCGGGATCAGGTCTGTGGCCATAAATAGTGCAGTTAGCATAGTAGAGCATACTCATAATCTGAAAGATTTAAGAGAAACCTACTTAGAGAGAGGGCCAGGCCAATTTAAGGTAAGGAGTGCTGAAAACGAATTATTAGCAGTGCATCAGACCCTGGCTGGCGTAGAAGAAAACATCACAAGAACAGAGATAACCATCTCTGATTTTCAAACAAATACTGTTAAACTTAGAATAAAAAAACAAATTGATGAAACATTCTGCAATTCCTGGGTCCTTTCTTTATACTCACAATCATTTAGTGGGAAAGAAGTAGTAAATGTTAAACCTAGCTTAGTTGGTGAGAAAGACGAAGATGTGGTTCAGTTCGATTCTCTTTATCTACCATATACAACCAACCAGCGATTTTTATTAATTCCCTATTCTAAATTTTACAAGAGTGAGGCATCGGCCGAAAGGCTTCAGGAATTATTAGATATAGACGTAGAACAAGATGAAAAAGAAAAAACCGATATATGTAATCTAAAGTGTGGCATAACGTACATAAATAATGATACTAAAAAATACAAACATGTTGATGAAGAAGGATTACGCGAAAAAGAGAGAAAAGAGGAAGAGCTTGAAAAAATAAAGAAAAAAAGAAAAGCTCGAAAGGCTGAAATTAAAGCACTTAGAAGAAAGATGAGTGATGGGAGAGAAACTGATGTTGTGGCAGGTTATATTGACGCTGATGGCTACATAACTATTGGAGCTAAAAAAACCGGGCTCCGCGTTGTAGGAACAACTAATCATGCTGAGGTAGATGATGAGACGATTAGTGATCTTAGGCCTTTTTTAGTAAAAGGTAGTAACCTACTTGGCGCGACAAGAAATGGAGAATTTAAGATGCTTGGAATATTACAAGACTTCGAAAAAAGTTCAGAACTGTCAGCCTACATACATACAAGACTAAGAACACGAACAAAAAAGGGTGAAACAACAGAAAAAAAGAGAGGAGATGATGGAAAAAGGAAGCCAACAGAAACTGCCCTTATCCTGCAAAAACAAACTGAGGTAACATATGCAAAAAATCCTTTTGAAATGCTTGGGCTACTGCCATCGCTTGTAGGCGAATTATCAACTGAGAATTTAAGACACGTCATATCAGTTTTTTCAAAATCACTCCAAAGGGTTTATCATCCTGATACAGGGGGTAATCCAGTGCGTTTTAGCGAAATTATGACCGCACTTCAACTCTTAAAAGACCAAACAGAATTTGAAAAAGCAAAGGCTTGTTATGCTACATCGGCACCAGGGACGGCTAGAATAGCTGCAATAAATCAAGTTGTTAGTGATGTCACAAAACAAACAATAGAAAGAATAAAGGAATTGGCAAGACTAAAGGCAAAAGAAGAACAAGCAAGAAGAGAGGCAGTTAAAGAAGTAGAGTGCAGAAGACTTTTTAGGGAACTTCTTCTTGAAGATTTATTTTGCGATCAACCACGTCCTCCTAACAATCCAGATGCTCTTTACTTACGTCACGCGCATGGTGCACACCTGTTACTCTCAACAGCCAAAATCTCACAACAATATCGTCTGGAAGTAAATGGTTTTAATGTTTTTGGAATTTCTCTTACAACAAGCAAAAAAATGCCGCTAATGGGAAGCACAACACCACATGCCTTTAAAGCTGCGGATGAAGCACAAAAGATTCTTATTGAAACTGTTTTTGAAAATCTTTACAAACATGTTCATCCTGTTCTTTATCCAAAAGGATTTCTTGTTGGAATTAAGGTAAGCACCGGGAGTGAAACTGCTACACCAAAAATTCTTGGAATGATTGAAGAGATAGATGTTCGTGAAGGAAGAGTAACTGCAAGAAAAATGGCAAGTGGATTAGATGCATTACGAGAACGAAAAAAATCACGAATAGAACGACCAACAAGAAGATGTTAAGCCAGCGATTCATTCTCTATTATTTTTAAACTAAACAATCGCATTTTTAAACAGATTTTTTTCTTTTTTAGTTTTTTTAAAGGTATCTTTTCAAACTCTGAGTTTGCGATAGATAAGAGTAAAGAAATTTTTACTCTAGCAACCAGTTAAGTAGTGTAATATGACTATCCTTCCAATAGAATAATTCCAAGTTTGGGTTTGAAGCCTGCCCTCTTTTTAATTCTATAAAAACAATGTTCTCAGTGGTGGCATATCTACAGGTGCCATACTGATCGCCAAGATGAAAGTAGAAAAGACAATTTAAATTAATTTCTGAAGCTTTTTAAGAATTATTCAACACAGTATTGAAACAATAGTAACACATAGCTTTAAAAGATTTGTTATAATATAATAAATTAAGTGGTAAACATGAACAATAAATTGATATTTAATAATAGAGATGATAAGATAGATAATAAAATAGATAATAAAAATGTTGAGACAGGCAAAATCAAAAAAGAGCCACGTTCTGAGTTAAACCCTAAACAACTTACACAAGAACTGGAAAGTCCTACTTCAGCGCTAAGAATGGCTGCAGTTGAGAATCTTTCTGGAAATATTGATGCGCTGAAATATGTTGCCGAATATTCATATTATGAAGATACAAGAGCTGCTGCGAATAACGAAATCAATAAATTGAACAGAGATCTTTGGTCCATCAAAGATCTGGTTGATATACTAATGAAAACGCAGATATAATCCCTGTCAGATAATCAATTATGGGACAGCGTAGCATTAGTAGTTTGTTGTATAACTCTTTAAGATAATAACTATGTTTTCCAGCTTTGCACTAAAATAAAATAACGTTATAAAACCGTGCTTGATTTTGAAGAAATCAGAAGATGAATTTATAAGGTGAAATCAAAACTATTGCGGCGCCTTTATGAGAAAAAGTATAACGTTAGTTTATGCTGCGAGCGAATTTGCGATAGATGAGTCTTAAGAATTCGAATTTTGGAAAGAGCAGAGTTTAATTATCCAAAAAGCCATTTCCATACTGGTTTTACTATTATTTTTTTACCATTAATCTTTAATTTCTCTTCTTGATCTAAGGTTAAAATTAATCCTTCCTTTAGATTAAAGAATTCCAGCGCACCAATAAGGCCTTTTATTTCCCTTCCCTTATTTTTTTCATTAAGTTTATAAGTTACCTGAATTGCATTGACAACCTTTCCTTTTCTAGTCAAAACAAAATCACATTCCTCGCTTTTTTTTGATTTATAATAAAAAATGTTCTTATTTTCTATCTCCTCCTGCCTTCTAAATAGTTCTATGAAGACTACGTTTTCCAATATTCTGCCTTGGTCTTCTGCTTCACCAGATAAAAAGTGGATATGACCAGTGTCAAATAAATAGACTTTTGATTTTGAAAATTCACTTTTTCTGTATGATTTTGAATACTCTTTGACATAGCTTACCATAAAGACATCCTGTAAGGCTCTCATAATAACATATAAATCTTCCAGGCTATAAGGTATTCTATTAGACCTTAGGTAATTTTCAAAAGCAGATATAGAAAAATAATTCCCAAAAAGGTTTAACAAATATTTCATTGTTACTTCTACTAATTTGATATTCTTTAGTTTTAGTCTATCTACTAGATCCTTATACAAAACAGAATCAAAATAATTATTTATTAGCTTATTTTTTAGCGTCAATGAATCACTAATCACAACCTCTGGAAAACCTCCATACTTTAAATATTCATTGAATTCCTTTTTAATTTTGTAAACTTTATCACTATATTCAAAATTCTTTTCTAATTTAATTCCTTTAAAATTGAGATACTCTAAGAAAGAAAGAGGCAGAAGTAGGTAGGATAGTGATTTACCTCTTAATGATGTTGCAATTTCTTTACTCAAAAGTTTTGAATTTGATCCAGTAATAGTTATTTGATATCCTTCATTTAATAGCGAAATGACAAATTTTTCCCATCCATCAATAACCTGCAATTCATCAAAGAAAAACACCAGTTTTTTATTAGGAAATAGCTCCTTTGAGTAATCTGTGATACTGTTTAAGTCTTTACTATTTAATTCATCCAATAAATTATCTTCGAAGTTTATTAATATAAATTCCCCTTCCTTTTGTTTCTTTATTAAATCGTACATGTAATACGTTTTTCCAGCTTTTCTAGGGCCGATGATCACCATGGCTTTCTGGAGTTTTGTTTTCTGGATTTTCAATTCTCTTTTTGTTATTTTTTCAGGAATTAAACCCTTGTATTTAATTATCGTTTTTTTAATATTCTCCTCTTTCATAATTTATCTTAGAATGCAATACTTTTTAAAGCTTACTTTTTTACGTAAGAAATTGGGTATATTCTCTACTTTTATAGGTAAGACATCTTTACATTACTAATGAAAAAAAACAAGAACAGTATTTTGAGATTTTAGAAAAAAATAAATAATGAACCATACTCAGTCTGACCATTACTCTATTTTATTTATCTTTTAAAAATTAACTATTCTTAAAACCTCAAGAAACTTCTTAAAAAAAAATAATAAAAATAATATAAAGTGCAATAGTAAATAGAGTTATATTTCATTAAATGCAGATGGATCCTTTACAACATTAAGCACTACATTGGTATTTGTACGCTTCACGTATGGCATT
>JBGFRX010000002.1:0-6121 GCA_041694885.1 Microcaldota archaeon
AAGATGCGCATTTATGCGCTTAACTTCCTCTTCGCTGCACAGATTTCTCGCGACTGCGGCCTGATTCGTAACTATCGCGATCCTGAACCTGCGTTCGTTGAGCAATCTTATGCCAGCAGAGGCATTCGGAATCAGTACGATATCCGTTGTTTTGCAGATAAGACCGTTTTCTTCGTTTATAGTACCGTCCCGATCCAGCAAAACCAAAAAATCCTTTCCCATAATTCAGATACCCCGTTGGAATATAAAAACTTAATTTCAACACTTACCCTACCTTCATCCTTCCAACCCTTGTGTGCGGCCCGCCGTCCGAAACCGGAACGCTCTGCCCCATCTTTCCGCAGAAGCCCGGGCTCGTTCCGAAGTCCTTTCCCACTGCTTCGACTTTCGCAAGCGTTTCCAGGATGTTGCCGCTTATCGTAACGTCGCGCAGCAATTTTTCCTTGGAACCATTGCGCACGAACCACGCCTCTTTTGCCGCAAACATGAAATCACCCGAGAATATGTCCACGCTGCCACCTTTCATGCCTATCGTGTAAATGCCTTCCTTCACTCCGAAAATTTCCGATTCGCTTTCGTTACCTTTCGCGAAGAGCGTGTTGCTCATCCGCACTATGGGCGCGGACTCGTATCCTTGCGCCCTGCAATGGCCGTTGCTCGTTTCGGGTTCCGGGTTCCGTGTTTTGGGCCCTGGGTTTCGCACACGCGCGTTTCCGGTTTTGCCTTGGGCTGCGAATGCATGAGCGCTTGCGCGCGAATGCAGGTAATTTTTCAAAACCCCCTTTTCTATTATTTTCACGGCCTGTGCTTCCACCCCTTCGTCGTCGTAAAAATAGTGCCCGAAATCGTCAAATGAGGGGTCATCGACCATGGTGACACATTCGCTTCCTATCTTCTCCCCCAATTTGCCGCGCAACACGGATTCCCTCTCAATTATACTATCGCCCTCGCTCGCGTGGCCCACTGCCTCGTGCGCGAACACGCCGCTCATCTCCGGATCCATTATGACCGAAAAGCAGCCCCTTGGAGGCGGCTCGGAATTAAGAAGGCGCTCCGCGCTTTCCCTTGCAGTTTGTGCAGCGCTCGCGATGTCGAACTTTTCATAGCCCCTGCGCGAGGCCAAACGCCCTGTTCCTTTCTGGATCTGAACACCTTCCTTTGCGATTGAAACAGCGGAAAAATAAACATGGCTGGATTTCTGCGTTATTTGCGAGCCCGAGCTGCTCAGAAAAACTTTTTCAATGTTCGAGTCGCGCAAGGTCAAGGTCGCGTTTTTCGACTTTTGCGAAAGCGCGCATTTTTCCGCCTCCCTGAGGAGCAGGACCTTCTCTTCCGCATGCGGGAATACGTGATTCCTGCCGCGACTTGCGCCTGCTGGCTCCTGCGCAGAAAGTAACTCGCTTCCCTGGTTCAGTCGCGCCAGCTGCTCCGCCTTTTTCAGCAATTCCGGAAAGTCGCGAAGGCGCGTGCTCCACGCATAGCCGAAGCTGCCGTTTACGAGGGCACGCGCCCCTATTCCGGTTATTCCGCCTTCCACGCATGAGATTTTGCCATCCTCAATCGAAAAGGACGAAGCAGTGCCCGAGATCATGCGCGCATCTGCGTAGAAATCCAGTTTCGCAAGTGCTGAGAAAATTTTTTCTGCATCCACATTGACCATGCCCTGATAATCAAACCGAAAAGAAGACAACAGAATCATGGAAGTTAAAACATCGCCTTTATGCTCTCTACGTAGCCGTGCAGGGTTTTCCTGTCTTCCGGATTGCTCACGAGTCCCATAAGCACGTATTTGTCCATTGGAATGAGGATGAGGAATTTCTCCCCTGCCTTAATCTCTATTTCCGTCGCCTCGTCTTCCAATTCGGCCATGAGCAGCTGCGCATTGTTGGCAAGATAGTTGGAAACGTACGGTGCCGGATCTTCCATCCCGAAAGTGGAATATACGAGCCCGCCTTCGCGCTTCACGAGCGCAGTCTCTATCCCCTTTACCTTCATCTCGTCGACTATCTTCTTGAAGTCGTCCACAAAATCACCGTTTTGTCCCTTCGTCCAAAAGTGTCACGCGCATTCTCAAAACAGCAAGCCATCATAATACCTCGAATCCTGCTGCGCCTGCCCTTATTGGAACTGGAATCGGAATTCCGGAAATGCGAAGCTCATGCACACCTCCTTTGTCTGAAAGGTAAAGCACCTGGTCGCACAGTCCTTCCAATGCAGTTATGAACTTCCTGTCGTGCATGCCTTCGTCCACTATCCAGAGCGCAGTGGCATTGGCGCCCTTTAGCCGACCCTGCACCACCTGAAGGAACTTTATCACGGTCTCGGACTGGGAGTAGAGACAAAGGGTAGAAAGCGAATGGAAGATTACGCGCATGCGCTTCCCTTCCGCCTGGGCAGTAACGTCGTTGAGCGCGAGCGAGAGGTCGTTGAGCGCAGCAGGCCCTGGAACCATAATGTCTTTTCTTCCGCTTTCCTTTGCACTTATCGTCTGGGAATACGCATCCACGAATATCAGCTCTTTGTCGGTGTGCGCCTTGAAATTCAATCCGAATGCCGAGGCCTTGCTTTCTATCTCCTCCGGACCAAGATCCAGGGCAATGTATGCGACCTTTTCCCCTTCCTTCATGCCTGCGAACGCGAACTGGAACGCGAATGCCAGTTTCTCCTGCCCTGCAGGCCCGAGCACCATCGCAGTGCCCGGATTAGCATAGCCCCCTTCAAGAATCACGTCCAATTCGCTTATTCCGGTGGAAATCCTTCCCTTCCTGAAAAACGCGGGGCTTCCTGCCATGGCACTAATTTGCATCTCAGGATTATAAACCTAATCCTTGATTTTCATCCATGTCCGAATCGGTTTTTGGCAGAAGGGAAAGAAAGAACATCATGGAAAGACCGCTCCGCATAGTCAGGGTGAGCGAAGAGAGCGGCCGCGCGCTCCGGGAATTCTGGGAAATAATGAGCGAATCCCTGCGGAATCCGAAAAACGGGGAAAAAACTGACAAATTTGATGCGCGCATAACCTCCATGCTCACAAACAAAGAGGAAGGAAAACTTTTTTTCATGCTCGAGCGCGAAATGCGTGAGTCGCAGAGAACCGGAAAAATGGGATGGGAAAGACAATACGAAAAGAAAGAAATGCAGCTGTTGGACATAAACAGGGCAGAAGCAGATGCATTTTTTGCATATACTGGCGCAGGAAGCGAAGAAGAGAAAATAATCGCGATGCTGAACTTGCGAAGCGACGTGGAGAAAGCAGCGGATGCGATAGCAACTTTGGACTTGAATTTGGGAAAATTGGGCGAAAGCCAGCTTGCGAAAATTATCGCGCTTGTGGAAAAGGATGATGTGAGGAAAGAGGATATCGAGGTATTGCTTGGAAAGAAGGCGGAGGTGGAACTCACGGAGGCGCTTTACACGTTGTTAAGCAGGCAGGAGGCCGCTTCAGTCGCTGCACGGAACTTCCTGAATATGGAGTGTGCAGGTTATGAGAAAATTTTCAGGATAAGCACGAAAAACGAGATGCTCGCGCTGCTCAATACGTACAGGCGCATGCTGGGAGACGCGCGGTTCGCAAGGGCCAAAGAAGCGCTCTCGCGCGGGGACTTCGCAGAGCTTCTGGCTGAAATAAGGAAAATGAGCCACGCTTCGCAATACCTGTTTTTGGCCCTGCTTGCGCCTTCACTCATGCGGAACGGCATGTGGAACAGCAAGGTGCTCGGAATAATCGCTGGAGCGCTCGCTGCTGTAAGGAATGCGGCGCTGAAATCAGGCATTGACGCGGATGGCGCGCAATCCAGATACATCCAAAAGGCAGGAAAATTCGTCTCCAGATTCGCGGACTTCAGAGGGCTCAATCTTTCGCTTTTTTCCGCGGCTTTTGTTGTCTTGCTCAGGTGATGGGATGAGAACAGCTGATGCACTCCATTATCTGAAGCGCGTGAAGGCTCTCGGCTTCAGGGAGGAGGAGATAGATATTCCCATCCCTTTGGAGAAAATGCCGGGCGTTGAGATTCCTGCTGAGGAAAATTTCCCGGAAATGACTGGCGCAGGGCAGGAATCGTTCCACGAAACACTGCTTCTTTCGGATTTTCCATATTCGATGAAGGGCGCGTTCGCGTTTTCCGCGCTTTCAACGGAATTCGTGGAAATTGCAGCAGGGGATCTGGAAAAAAAAGAGGTAGCGGAAAAAGGAAAAACCGCGAAAATATTCCGGTTCGCAAAGAAGAAAAGCGCGGACTGGGCTGCGCGCATAGACGATGCGGGTAAATCGTTCGCAATTTTCGACTCCCTTCCTGAAACTGCTTCCGGGAGGCCCGGGCTGAAAATCAAGTTCGCGCTCCACGGAGATGGGAAAAATGCGCACTGCTACGTGAAAATTGCCGGCAGATGGAAAAAAATATTCTCCCTTCCGCTGGATTCCGGAGGCGGAAAACCGGAGAGCGGACGCAGAATATGGTGGCACGTTCCGGGGAAAAAATTCCTCGCGACTTACTCCGGCGGAGGCGATATTTACGAAAAGAAGCAATTCAATCCCTCGCTTGGAAATCTGATCTTTGTCGCGACGCCTGATGCGGAATACGGGTGGATTGCCGAAGAAAGGGATTGCAGAGAGCTTGCCGAAGCAGGGGAAGAATTCGCGGAAATCCGTTTTGGGGGCAAAGACGCGAACGCGCAGCGCTTCGCGGATTTTTTCGTGCTTTCCGCGCTGCTGAAAGACGCGGCATACGCTGAAATGAAGGGTAAAGTGATGCACACCGCGGAGTTTTACGCGAACGTTCCCTATATGCTTGCCAGGGCAGAGGCGGAAAAAGCAAAGGGAAACAGGGGAGAGGCGCTGCTCCTGCTGCGCACGGTTTCGGACATTGCGCTGCTCGCGCTGCGCTGCGCACCTTTTGGAGGGAGGATGCTCGAAGTTGCGAAATATTTCGATGCGAACGAGGATATTGCGCAAAAGAAATTTGCGCTGGATAAGGGCTTAACTCCCCTGCTTAAGGGGCTCTGGGAAAAGAAATCTTCCAAAATAGAATTCGGGGAAATAATCAAAGCGCTGCACGCGTCCGGTTTTTCCCTTGCAAGGCCTGCTTTGTGGAAGGAGCTGCGGGGTGAGCGTGCTGCGCTGCTCATTGCCTCGCACCATGACGGCTTATCCCTTTCTCTTCTCGATGAGGAGAGCAAAATCGCTGCTGGTTCGGATATAATGAAAATCGAGCTGGTTGGCACCAAAATCATCGTAAAAAGGGCGATGGTGTGCGAAAGCGGCAATGCAAAAGAAATCAAAGCGCACCTTGCGAGAATAATCGAAATAGGGGACAGGCGCTCAATTGACGAGCGCGAATACATTTCAGAAATGGGGAGCTGGGGCGAAGCGGTTTACGAAATCGTGAAAAAAAACGGCAGAAGCGCGCTTGCGTGCGTGAGCGCAAAACGGTTCTATTGAGAAACGAAAACCGAAATTGCAGAGCGTGTCTTAGTAAGTGTTGTTTAATGCACGAAACGATAGGTTTTTTAATTTCAGGTGAGCGAAGCTAAGCATGATCTCCAGGGTGTTTGGATGGCAGTGTTAACCGCAGTGCTTCATAAGGAAGACAATGCCTACGTTGCGGAATGTCCGGAAGTCGGAACAGTAAGCCAGGGCAAAACAATAGAGGAAGCGCTGAAAAATCTTACCGAAGCTACGGAACTTTACCTGGAGGAATTTCCGGCCGAAACCAAAACAAAACCCATATTGACTACCTTCGAGGTTTCAAAAAATGTCAAATCTGCCAAGAAACCTCTCGGGATTTGACGTTGTGAAGGCATTGTCAAAAGCCGGCTTTGTGCTTAAGCGCCAAAAAGGAAGCCATGCTTTTTTGGAGAAAATTGATGGTAGGGTACGCTGGGGGTGCGTAGTTCCCATGCACAATGAGCTCAAAATCGGAACCCTCAAAGGGATACTGAGGCAGGCGAGAATGAGCGAGGAAGAGTTCCTGGATCTTTTGTAATTCCATCGTATTTTTGCCACGACGTTCGAGTCGAATTTTTCCGAGGATAATTTTACGAAATCGTGAAAAAAATGGGCAGAAGCGCGCTTGCGTGCGTGAGCGCAAAACGGTTCTATTGAGAAACGAAAACCGAAATTGCA